>JAAZAD010000405.1 GCA_012514505.1 Rhodococcus sp. (in: high G+C Gram-positive bacteria)
AAGAACATCGTGGCCGACATCGAAGCCCTCCGGCATCCTCTCGTCGACCATGTTCGAGGTGCGGGACTGCTCTTGGGCATCGTGTTGACCAGGGATATCGCACCGGCAGTGGAAAGTGCAGCGCGGGATGCGGGATATCTCGTCAATGCGGCTCAACCCGGCGTGATCCGGCTCGCCCCACCGCTCGTGCTGACGGACGGCCAAGCGGAGAGTTTCGTCGAGGCGCTGCCGGCGATTCTCGATTCGGCGCTATCGACTGTGGAGCAGGGGGAGAAGTGACAACAACGGTGAAGCATTTTCTCAGGGATGACGACCTCACCCCTGACCAGCAGGCAGAAGTTCTCGAGATTGCCGCGAGACTCAAGGCGGAACCCTTCTCCGAGCGTCCACTCGAGGGCCCTCGCGGTGTCGGGGTCATCTTCGAGAAGAACTCCACGCGCACTCGGTTCTCCTTCGAGATCGGAATAGCACAGCTCGGTGGGCATGCCGTCGTCGTGGACGGGCAGAGCACCCAACTGGGCAGGGAAGAAACTCTGCAGGACACCGGACGGGTGCTGTCGCGGTATGTCGATGCGATCGTGTGGCGGACGTTCGGACAGAAGCGACTCGAAGCCATGGCCGAGGGTGCAAGTGTTCCCATCGTCAACGCCTTGTCCGACGAGTTCCACCCGTGCCAGGTACTCGCAGATCTGCAGACGCTCGCCGAACGCAAGGGGAAGCTGGCAGGTCTGAAGTTGACGTACCTCGGCGACGGCGCCAACAACATGGCGCATTCGTTGATGTTGGGTGGAGTCACCGCGGGTATCCACGTCACGATCGCGAGCCCGCCCGGTTTCGAGCCGAAGCAGTGGGTGGTCGACGCGGCCAACGCGCGGGCCGAGGAGACCGGCGCGACGGTCACCGTCACCAACGACCCGAGGGCTGCGGTGTCGGGTGCCGACGCCCTGGTCACCGATACCTGGACTTCGATGGGTCAGGAGAACGACGGACTCGACCGGGTCGGCCCCTTCCGCCCATTCCAGATCAACGAGGAGCTCCTGGGGCTGGCGAAGGCGGATGCAGTCGTCATGCACTGCCTGCCTGCTCACCGGGGCGAGGAAGTCACCGATGCGGTGCTCGACGGACCTCAGAGCGTCGTGTGGGACGAAGCCGAGAACCGTCTGCACGCGCAGAAGGCATTGCTGGTGTGGGTACTCGCTCAGCGGTCCGGGGAGCGACGATGAGTTCCGCGCCGGAGGAGAAGGTGCGTGCGGTTCCGTCACGCACCGGCCGAGCGTCGGCCCGGACGCGCGCGGGTAGGCAGGCACGCATCATCGCCTTGCTGTCGGCCAACCCCGTTCGTAGTCAAACAGAACTTGCCACACTTCTCGCCGCCGAAGGTATCGAAGCCACCCAGGCCACATTGTCTCGTGACCTGGAAGAACTGGGTGCGGTCAAGCTGCGGGCAGCAGACGGCGGGGCCGGCGTGTACGTGGTCCCGGAAGATGGCAACCCGGTCCGCGGAGTGTCCGGTGGCACCGACCGTGTGTCGCGATTGCTTGGAGAACTCCTCGTTTCCACGGACGGAAGTGGCAACCTCGCGGTGTTGAGAACGCCGCCGGGGGCGGCTCACTATCTGGCCAGCGCACTCGATCGGGCATCATTACCCGACGTGGTGGGCACCATCGCGGGTGATGACACGATCCTCGTGGTTGCGCGCGAACCGATGACAGGCGCCGAACTCGCGACGATGATCGAATCACTCGCATGAGCGCGGACCTGTTCGACAACTGAATCTTCTCTACAGATGTACAACCTAAGGAGCACAAAGACCATGTCTGATCGCGTCGTACTCGCCTACTCGGGCGGGCTGGACACCTCTGTCGCCATCAGTTGGATCGGTAAGGAGACCGGCGCGGAAGTTATCGCCGTCGCAATCGATCTCGGCCAGGGCGGCGAGGACATGGAGCTCGTGCGTCAGCGCGCCCTCGACTGTGGTGCCGTGGAATCCGTCGTCGTCGACGCTCGTGACGAGTTTGCCGACGAGTACTGCCTGCCGACCATTCAGGCGAACGCCCTGTACATGGACCGCTACCCGCTGGTGTCCGCGATCAGCCGCCCGCTGATCGTCAAGCACATCGTCGAGGCAGCTCGCGCCCACGGCGGCACCATCGTCTCGCACGGATGCACCGGCAAGGGTAACGACCAGGTGCGTTTCGAGGTCGGCTTCGGCGCACTCGCACCGGACCTCCAGGTCATCGCCCCGGTTCGCGACTACGCATGGACGCGTGAGAAGGCCATTGCCTTCGCCGAAGAGAACCAGATCCCGATCAACGTCTCCAAGAAGTCGCCGTTCTCCATCGATCAGAACGTCTGGGGACGCGCCGTCGAAACCGGATTCCTCGAGGATCTGTGGAACGCCCCGACCAAGGACGTCTACGACTACACGCAGGACCCCACGGTCAACTGGAATGCACCCGACGAGCTGATCATCAGCTTCGAGGCAGGTAAGCCCGTCGCGATCGACGGCAAGCCCGTCACGGTGCTCGAGGCAATCGAGGAGCTGAACCGGCGGGCGGGAGCCCAGGGTGTCGGCCGCCTCGACGTCGTCGAAGACCGCCTCGTCGGTATCAAGAGCCGCGAGATCTACGAGGCACCCGGCGCGATGGTGCTGATCACCGCGCACCAGGAGCTCGAGCACGTCACCCTCGAGCGCGAGCTCGGTCGGTACAAGCGTCAGATGGAGCAGCGCTGGTCCGAACTGGTCTACGACGGCCTGTGGTTCTCGCCGCTCAAGGATGCGCTGGACACGTTCGTCGCGAAGACGCAGGAGCGCGTCACCGGAGACATTCGGCTCCAGCTGCACGGCGGTGCCATCATCGTCAACGGACGTCGTAGCTCGCAGTCGCTGTACGACTTCAACCTCGCTACCTACGACGAGGGCGACAGCTTCAACCAGGCCGCATCGAAGGGCTTTGTCGAGATCCACGGCCTGTCCTCGAAGGTCGCCGCGAAGCGCGATCTGGGACTGTGAGCATGAGCTCGCACGGCACTGACGAAGGCGCTGAGAAACAGGGCGCAACCGTTGCCGGCGCGTTGTGGGGTGGCCGGTTCGAGTCGGGACCGGCCGCCGCCATGGCGGCGCTCAGCAAGTCGACGCACTTCGACTGGGTTCTGGCACCTTACGACGTTCGCGCGTCCAAGGCCCACGCACGCGTTCTGCACAAGGCCGGCCTACTGTCCGAGGACGATCTCGCGACGATGCTCGATGGACTCGACCGCCTTGCTGCGGATGTGGCGAGTGGAGCTTTCGCGCCGAGCGAGAGCGACGAGGACGTGCACGGTGCGCTCGAGCGTGGACTGATCGATCGTGTCGGCGCAGAGGTCGGTGGCCGGTTGCGTGCGGGTCGGTCACGCAACGACCAGGTGGCAACCCTGTTCCGGATGTGGCTGCGCGACGGGGTCCGTCGAGTGGCGGCAGGCATCCTGGATGTCGTCGATGCGCTGACCGCACAGGCGGCAGCGCATCCCGACGCAGTCATGCCGGGCAAGACTCACCTGCAGGCCGCACAGCCCGTTCTACTCGCGCATCACCTGCTGGCGCACACGCACCCGCTGTTGCGTGACGTTGCGCGTCTGCAGGATTTCGACGCTCGTGCAGCGGTGTCACCGTATGGTGCGGGCGCTCTGGCCGGTTCGTCTCTGGGACTGGATCCGGAGGCGATCGCGGCCGAGCTGAACTTCGACTCCTCTGCGGAGAACTCGATCGACGCCACGTCGTCCCGAGACTTCGCGGCGGAAGCGGCGTTCGTGCTGGCACTCATCGGGGTGGACCTGTCCAGGATGGCCGAGGAGGTCATCTTGTGGAGCACTCCGGAATTCGGCTATGTCACTCTTGCGGACGCCTGGTCGACAGGTTCCTCGATCATGCCGCAGAAGAAGAATCCGGATGTCTCCGAGCTCACTCGGGGCAAGTCCGGGAGGCTGATCGGAAACCTGACTGGCCTGCTGGCGACGTTGAAGGCGCAGCCGCTTGCCTACAACCGTGATCTCCAAGAGGACAAGGAGCCGGTATTCGACTCGGTTGCCCAACTGGAGTTGCTTCTGCCCGCGATAGCAGGGTTGGTCGGCACACTCGAGTTCCACACCGATCGGATGGAGGAGCTGGCCCCTGCGGGCTTCACGCTCGCAACGGACATCGCCGAGTGGCTGGTCCGTCAAGGTGTTCCGTTCCGGGTGGCGCATGAGGCAGCGGGTGCCTGCGTGCGGGTCGCCGAGACGCGCGGAGTCGGCCTTGCCGACCTGACCGACGACGAACTTGCCGGAGTCGACCAGGCTTTGACCCCACAGGTGCGCGAGGTGCTGACGGTGAAAGGTTCCATCGCGTCACGTAACGCTCGGGGTGGCACGGCCGGTGTTCGTGTAGCCGAGCAGTTGGGCCGGGTGCGGGAACTCGCCCGCGAATTGCGCGCGTGGACCGGCTGAAATAGGCCCTGTGAGGGGTTGCCTGCGGTACCGGTAGGGCGCGAAGTACTGTAAGGACAGAATCAGGTGAATGAGATGTGCATCACATCTCTTTGATGCTGGGAGCGTATTCGTGGGACTGAGCACAGAGTCCGTGATGGGGCCGATTCGCAGGGTGGTGGCTACGGCCCAGAACGGTCTGGAAGTGGTTCGCCTCGGGGGATTGGAAACCGATACGACGACATCGCCGTTCGAGATCGTCGAGCGGGCGCCGATGTATCGCCTTCGCCGCTACTTTCCTGATACGCCGTCGGACGAACTCGGCCCGCCCATTGTGCTGATTCCGCCGATGATGATGTCGGCCGACGTATACGACGTCACCCGCGACCAAGGCGCGGTCGGGATTCTGCACAACATGGGACTCGACCCCTGGGTCGTGGACTTCGGTTCACCCGACTCCGAGGAAGGTGGCTGGGACCGAAATCTGGCCGACCACATCGTCGCCGTCAGCGACATCGTCGATCTGGTGCGGTCCCACACCGGTCGAGACGTGCATCTGTCCGGTTACTCGCAGGGAGGTATGTTCGCATACCAGGCGGCCGCCTACCGGGAGAGCCGCAACATTGCCAGCCTGGTCACCTTCGGCAGTCCCGTGGACACCTTGGCGGGCTTGCCTTTCGGTATTCCGGCCGAAGTGGCGACCAAGGGGGCCGACTTCCTCGCCGACCACGTTTTCAACCGGCTGGCGGTGTCGGGTTGGATGGCGCGGTACGGGTTCCAGCTTCTGGACCCGGTGAAGACGCTGAAGTCGCGAGTCGACTTCCTCATGCAACTGCACGACCGTGAGGCGTTGCTGCCCCGCGAGCAGCAACGCCGCTTCCTCGCGACCGAAGGCTGGGTCGCGTGGTCGGGTCCCGCGGTGGCAGAGTTGCTGAAGCAGTTCATCGTCCACAACCGGATGCTGACGGGTGGTTTCGTCATCCAGGACCGCGTGGTGGCGCTCGCGGAGATCAAATGTCCGATTCTGGCGTTCGTCGGTGAGGTCGACGATATCGGCCAGCCGTTGGCCGTCCGTGGCATTCGTCGAGCCGCACCACGGGCCGATGTGTACGAGTCCACGATGCGCGCTGGGCATTTCGGTCTGGTGGTCGGGTCGACAGCGGCAGCTCATACGTGGCCCACGACGGGTGAATGGGTTCGGTGGATGGAGTCGGGTGCTGGTGCGCGGCCCGCCGGAATCGAACTGATGGGTTACGACGAGCACTACGGCAGTGAAACTGGTGTGTCGATCAGCGACCGCATAGTGCACACGGTCGCAACCGTGGCGGAAGTCGGTGCGGGACTGGGCAAAGGCATCAGCGATTTCGCATCGGGCGCGGTGCGAAGCACCGTTGAATTGTCGAGCGAGGCGACCCGGGCGTTGCCACGACTTGCCCGACTCGGACAGATCCAGCCGCACACCCAGATCTCGTTGAGTCGACTTCTCAACGAGCAGCGCAAGAAGGCGCCGAACGGCGAGTTCTTCCTGTTCGACAATCGTGCTTACACCTTCGAGTCGGCGAACATTCGGATCGACAACGTCGTGCGTGGACTGATCGATTCGAAGGTCAGACCGGCAGCGCGTATCGGCGTTCTGATGGAGACGCGACCGAGCGCGCTCACTGCTGTCGCCGCGTTGTCGCGGATCGGCGCCGTATCCGTGCTGCTGGCACCCGGCACGAATCTCGACGCGGCCGTGGCTGCGAGTGGGGTCGAACAGATCATCGCGGACCCGGATCACATCGACGATGCGATCGCGACGGGGAAACAGGTACTCGTCCTGGGTGGCGGTGACATCCGGACCCTGGAATTGGACGACGAGCAGGGTGTGATCGATCTCGAGAAGATAGATCCAGATGCGGTCCGGATACCTGGTTGGTACCGTCCGGACCCGGGGCGCGCCCGGGAGCTCGCCTTCATCCTCTTCACCGAGTCGAACGGCCGGATCGACCCCAAGTACATCACGAACTACCGGTGGGCGCTGTCAGCGTTCGGAACAGCCACAGCCGCTGATCTCGATCGGGGCGATACCGTCTATTGCCTTGCGCCAGTGCATCATCCGTCCACATTGCTCGCCGCTGTCGGTGGTGCCGTGGCAGGCGGCTCGCGGATTGCCCTGTCGAAGGGGCTGGACCCGGAACGCTTCGGCGAGGAGATCCATCGCTACGGCGTGACCGTGGTCAGTTACACGTGGACGATGCTGCGCGAGATCCTCGATGCGGAGGTACCTGCCCTCGACGACGCACACCACCTTCGTCTGTTCATAGGTTCGGGAATGCCACCCGGGTTGTGGCACAGAACGATCGAACGTTTCAGCTCGGCCAAGGTTCTCGAGTTCTACGCGTCCACAGAAGGTGACGTCGTTCTGGCCAATGTGGCCGGTGTCAAGGTCGGTTCCAAGGGCCGACCCCTTCCCGAGAGCGCCGACGTGCGTATCGCTGCGTACGACCCCATTTCACGTCGCCTACTCGAGGACGAGAACGGTTTCGTTCGCGAGTGCGACGACGACGAGGTCGGCCTGCTGTTGGGACGGGCGGGTATTCATTCGGAACGAACGAACGGCGCCATGCGGGGAATTTTCGCGGCCGGGGATGCCTGGATACCGACCGAAAACCTGTTTCGGCGCGATGCCGATGGTGACTACTGGCTTGTCGACCACAAACGCACGGTTATTCGGACACGTCGCGGGTTGGTGTACACACAACCCATAGTCGACACACTGGATTCCGTGGATCGAATCGATCTTGCGGTTGTGTATGGCGTTCCGAACGGTGACGCCGACTTGGCGGTCGCGGCAGTCACTCTGTGTGCGGGCCGTGCTCCGCGTCAGGCGGAGGTTGCGCACGCACTCGACTCCTTGCCGGTCGAGCAACGCCCGGACATCGTCCACATCGTCGAATCGATTCCGCTCGGACCCTCTTACCGACCGAGTTCGTCGGCGCTGCGTGAAGCCGGACTCCCCAAGCCGAGCGCCCGCACGTGGTATCTCGACCCGCAGACGTCCGGCTACAAACGGATGACCAAGGCTGTGGCAGCCGAGTTCGCATCTTCGTCTTCGCTGGCATCCGTGCCCGGCGGCGCGCGGTAACCTGAACGCGTTCCCACCTTTCGAGAGGACCTTCACGTGGCAATCGATGCAACGTTGCTCGGTATTCTGGCGTGCCCGCAAGACAAAGGGCCGCTTCTGCTGATTGCTGACGAAATGCTCTACAACCCACGACTGCGTCGCGCCTATCCGATCGAGAACGGTATTCCCGTTCTGCTGATCGACGAGGCCCGGGACGTGGACGAGTCGGAGCACGAGGCATTGGTCGCGCGCGGGACGAGCACCACCGACTAGGACTGGGCGGGTAGGTGCCCGGTCAGGTACCGCTGCAGTGTCGGTGCGATCACGTCGACGAGTTCGCCGACGGGTACCTGCGCGAGGGGGTCGAGGTGCAGTACATGACGGGCGGCGAGTAGCCCCATGAGCTGGGATGCCACGAGCTGAACCCGTATCGAACCCGAGCCGACGGGATTGTCGACCCGGGGTGCGACGTCACGCAACACCACCTGCAGGAGAAAGTTGCGGATCAGGTCGACTTCCTGGCCGGCCATCGCCGACCGGAAGAGCGCAACCACGGAGTCGCGCTGTGGTGACTCCCAGATGTTGAGGATCAGCTCGGCGATCGCAGCCCCCATCGATTCGGGGGGAGTCTGCCGGATCTGATCGAGTACGAAGTCCGGATCCACCGGCAGTTCTATGGAAGCGATGAAGAGCTGTCGCTTCGTTCCGAAGTAGTGGTGCACCAGGGCCGGGTCCACCTCGGCATCGTCGGCTACCGAACGGATCGAGACCTTGTCGTACCCGTTCTGCGCGAACCGGGTTCGTGCGGCATCGAGAATGCGCGAACCCGTATCGAGGTTGCCTGGGCGCCGGCCGGTGCGGCGGCCGGGTTCGGCGACACCAGACATCCGACCTCCTACGGTGTTCGGCGACGAAGGGTAGCCGCCGCGAGACACAGGGAAACGACAGCGAACGCCGTGAGGATTGCCAAATCGCGCCACATGGTCGCAGTGGTGCCCGTGTTCAGTGCTACCTCGCCGAGAGCGTCGACTGCGTAGCTGAGTGGCACGACGTTGCTGGCCCATTCCAGCCACGTCGGAAGCTGGTCACGAGGGACGAGGAGCCCGCACAGGAACAGTTGGGGAATGACGATCACGGGCATGAACTGCACGGCTTGAAACTCGGTGCGGGCGAACGCGCTACACAGCAGCCCGAGAGCGACACCGAGTATCGCGACGACGATAGCGATCAGCACCACCCAACCGACCGCACCTCGGGTGGACAGTCCGAGAAACCCGAACGAAACCGCACAGGCCAGGGCAGCCTGTGCCGCTGCGGCAGTGGAGAAGGCACTTGCGTAGCCGCCGAGCAGATCGAACTTTGCCAACGGTGTCGTCAGTAAGCGTTCGAGAGTCCCTGACGTGCGTTCGCGCTGCATCGCGATCGACGTCACGAGAAACATGATCACGAACGGGATGATGCCGAGCATGGTGAGGGCGATTCGGGGAAAGAGCGGCTGTGTCCCGGGTGCGGTCGGCACGTTTTGGTACAGGTAGTAGAGCAGGACCATCAACAGGCTGGGGACTACGAGGATCATCGCGACAGTGCGGTGGTCGGAGCGCAACTGCGTGAGTACGCGACCTGCGGTCGACACCAGAATTCGTGGGTTCATCTCCTTCACGCCTCCTGCTGCGACGTGCGAATAAGGGCAAGAAATGCCTCTTCGAGGCTCGATTCCCCGGTCTGGTGTCGCAGTTCGTCGGGTGTCGGGTGTGCCAACACCTGACCGTCGCGCATCAGCAGTAACGAATCGCAATGGTCGGCCTCGTCCATGACGTGGCTGGAGATCAGCAGTGTGGTGCCGGACTTGGCCAGTTGTGTGAAGTATTCCCACACCTCGGAGCGCAGAACAGGGTCCAGACCTACCGTCGGTTCGTCCAGGACCAGTAGTTCGGGTCCGGCGACCAGCGCGCACGCCAACGACACCCGGCCCAGCTGGCCTCCGGACAAGTCGGATGCGGCCTGTTTTGCGTTGGGCACCAGGCCGACTGCCTCGATCGCGTCGTCGACCTCCGTTTTGGATACACCGTGCAGCGCACCGAAGTAGCCGACGTTCTGCTGCACCGTCAGATCCGAGTAGACGCTGGGGGACTGGGTCACGTACCCGACGCGCTTGCGCAATTGTGGGCTACCGGCACGTTGACCCAGCACGGTCACGGTTCCGGATTCGACTATCTGGGTTCCGACGACGCATCGCATCAGCGTGGTCTTGCCACAACCGGACGGCCCGAGCAGGCCGACGATCGAACCGCGCGCGACATCGACGTCTACTCCATGCAGGACTGTCTTTCCGCCGCGAACCACATTCAGTTCACGCGCGCTGACAGCGAGCTCCTCGACCACGGCGGCCTCGATTCATCGTGTGATGAACTCATCGTACGGTGAATTATGTGATGGCGAAAGGGCTCGGTCGAGAGCACAATCGCGACCGTGACGGTGGA
This sequence comes from Rhodococcus sp. (in: high G+C Gram-positive bacteria), assembly GCA_012514505.1. Taxonomy (GTDB): domain Bacteria; phylum Actinomycetota; class Actinomycetes; order Mycobacteriales; family Mycobacteriaceae; genus Rhodococcus_F. Next base: position 10,030 of record JAAZAD010000405.1, read on the forward strand.
TTCTCTGAGCAAGGTCGACGGCCCTGTGTCGGCGGCCAGGCAAGTGCTCGGTTCGGTGCTTCGCCTGCCCGGCGTCGCTCTCCGGGTCGTGGAGGTCGAGGCCTACGGGGGAGAGGCGGACGGGCCGTGGCCGGACCCTGCATCGCACTCGTACCGTGGTCGGACTCCGCGCAACGCGGTGATGTTCGGAAGGGCCGGGTGCCTCTACGTCTATCGAAGCTATGGCATGCATTTCTGCATGAATGTCTCGTATGGTCCGATCGGTCATTCGGGAGGAATCCTCCTGCGCGCCGGTGAGGTGATCGAGGGCGAGTCGATCGTCCGCGAACGCCGGGCGAGAACGGTTCCGTCCCACCAGCTTGCGCGGGGGCCCGGCAACTTCGGTTCGGCTGCAGGTGTCGACCTGGCCGACAACGGTGTGGACCTGTTCGACCAGTCGTCCTCGATTCGGCTCGAGTTGGCGGAGCGGGAGAGCGGTGAATCGGACGGAATCGGCCGACGATGGGAATCTGGCCCGCGGGTGGGCGTGAGCCGTGCGGCCGACCGCCCGTGGAGATTGTGGATCGCAGGTTCGGAATCCGTGTCCGCCTACCGTCGGAGCCCGCGAGCGACGTCTACTTCGATCGGGATGGGATGATCGAGTGCGTGAGTGAGAACATCATCGACGAACTCGACTGGCGTGGGCTGATTGCCCAATCAACCGATCTGGACTCGCTGCGTCGCGACCTCGACGCCGGTCCGGTCACCCTCTATGCAGGATTCGATCCGACCGGCCCGAGCTTGCACGCCGGCCATCTGGTTCCGCTCCTCGCGCTCAAGCGCTTCCAACGGGCGGGGAACCGTCCGATCGTTCTGGCCGGTGGCGCCACCGGCCTTATCGGCGATCCGCGTGACGTCGGGGAACGCACCATGAACTCCGCCGATACGGTCGCCGAGTGGTCGGAACGGATTCGTGGACAGCTCGAAAGGTTCGTCGACTTCGACGATTCGCCGACCGGCGCAGTCATCGAGAACAACATGAACTGGACGGGAAGGCTGTCGGCCGTCGACTTCCTGCGTGATATCGGCAAGCATTTCTCGGTCAACGTGATGTTGGCCCGCGACACCGTGAAGCGGCGGCTCGAAGGCGACGGCATGTCGTACACCGAGTTCAGCTACATGCTGCTCCAGGCGAATGATTATCTGCACCTACGACGTGAGCACGGTTGCGCCCTTCAGGTCGGTGGATCCGATCAGTGGGGAAACATCATTGCCGGCGTGGAACTGAACCGACGAGTCGACGGAGAGTCGGTTCACGCGCTCACCGTTCCTTTGGTGACCGCTGCGGACGGAACGAAGTTCGGGAAGTCCACCGGCGGTGGCAGTCTTTGGCTCGATCCGGAGATGACGAGCCCGTATGCCTGGTACCAGTACTTCGTCAACACCGCTGACGCCGACGTGATCAAGTACCTGCGGTGGTTCACCTTCCTGTCGAAGGACGAACTCGCAGAGCTCGAGATCGCCACGGCAGAACGCCCGCAGGCTCGGGAGGCGCAACGCAGGCTCGCATCCGAGATGACGACCCTCGTCCATGGGGAGGTGAACACACACGCAGTCGAGCACGCCAGCAAGGCGTTGTTCGGGCGGGCCGAACTGCAGGAACTCGACGAGCCGACCTTGGCGGCGGCGCTGCGGGAGGCGTCGGTCTCCGATATTGCAGGGGACGAGCCCTCGTCCATCGTGGATCTCCTGGTCGCAAGCGGACTGTGCGCGAGCAAGGGCGCAGCCCGTCGCACGGTCAAAGAGGGGGGTGCCTACGTCAACAATGCGAAGGTCACGGAAGAAGACTGGACGCCCGGACCAGACGACCTGCTTCATGGAAGTTGGTTGGTCATTCGTCGAGGAAAGCGCAATTTCGCCGGCGTTCGCGTCGTGTCGGACTAGCGTGCTGCGAGTCACAATGATGTAATTCGAGGCGAGGCCCCGGTTCGGCCGCTGTTTCGGCACATCCACCAGCGGATTTAACCAACCGGGGTGCGCCCACCTGGGGATTTGACGCTCCGTTATCCGTCGCGTAACTTATTCCAGGTCAGAGCGACACGGACACCAACTCCGACCGACAGGCCGGAGACACGAGGTTGGACGAAGGCGCATGACCCTCCTGCAGGTTCGAAGTCATTCGCAGCTTCGCAGAAGGCCACACAGTCGATTTGCTTCGAATGTGCGGAACGCTTTAAGCTAGAACGGTCGCCCCGATACTTCGGAAACTTGTTTCCACGGTGTTGGTGTGCGCGTGTTCTTTGAGAACTCAACAGTGTGTCGATGAATGTCAGTGCCAAATATTATGTTTTGGCGCCCATCATTTTGATGGGTGTGACTGTCAGTTCATTTCATTCTTCCGTCTGGAATGAATTGACAATTAGCTAGTTTGAGTTTTTTTGCTAGTGATTTGACTCGATGTCTATGACTGATTGCCGGTTTTGCCGGCCAATCTTGAGTCTTCAACGGAGAGTTTGATCCTGGCTCAGGACGAACGCTGGCGGCGTGC
>JAAZAD010000406.1 GCA_012514505.1 Rhodococcus sp. (in: high G+C Gram-positive bacteria)
AGGTCACCAACAGTGTCGCAGCGGGGCAACCTCGAACCAACGAATCGACGACCTCGAGTTGGTTCATGTGCTTCTCGAATCCGTCCAGGACGATGAGGACATGGCGACCCCGGAGGCTGTCCAGAAGGAGGCTCAACGCCGTCGCATCTGATCCCGCGGTCAGACCGGCGGCGTCGACGAGCGTGGTGACAACCGCCTGCGGGCCTTCCACCCGGTCGAGCCGCGCGACCAACACCCCAGACGAGAAGTCGTCCGCCACGTGATCGGCCACGTGGGCCACCAGTGCGGTCTTACCCATGCCGCCAGGGGCAAGGATCGTCACGAGTCGGTCGTCATCGCTTCGTAGGAGCTTCGTGATCGCGTTCAACTCTTCGCCGCGACCCACGAGGACGTTCGGTGCGGCCATCGCCGGCACCAGTGCGCAGGCAGTCGCGCCTGCAACACGGTGGCCAGGGGAGACTGCTCTGTGCTTGACGCCGGAGAGGCCGGGCCCGTTGTTCGCGACCGCGGTCACGGTGGGCGCAGGCGCCAAGGTCGCGGTAACTGTCTGGGCGCCACGCGCATGGGCGTGTCGGAGGTCGACGGCGAGCGACTTCGTGGACTCGTCCGGTGCGATGCCGAGTTCGTGCCAGAGGCCATCGCGAAATGCCTCGTACCGTCGCCAGGCCCCATGCGGGTCTCCCGCCGCTGCAGTCGCTTGAATTGCGTGACACAGGGCGAGTTCGTCGAACGGGTCGGTCGCGAGCAGGGTATCGGCTAGCCGAATCGCGGTTCCGTTGCTGCCGGCCTCGGCCATCGCCTTGATGACCATCAGCACCGCGCTGCGCCAGCGCCGCTCGAGGACGGCTCGCTCGCTCGCCACCCACGAGCCGAACTCACCGCTCGCGACGTGATCGTGACCCTGTAGGAACGGCCCGTGATACAAGGCCACCACGTCTTCGAACCTTCCGTCCCGTTCCGCGTTCGCGAACGCCTGCACATCGCTCGTCACCGCGCACCGTAGGGTGTCGTGATCCCTCTCGACGTATCGAGCCAAGGGGCCGCCCCCGATCTGGTGGAGCAACTGCCGAAGGTTGTTGCGCGCGCTCGCGTCGTCCGCCTCCGGCCAGAGCATGGCTGCCGCTTCGGCCCGTCGCACCGGAGCCGCGCGGTGGGCGACGTAGGAGATCAGTGCCGCGGACTTGTTTGCACGAAGGAGCTTCCAGCCCTCGTCCAGCAGGATCGAAGGGGTCCCGAGAAGCCGTACCGCGAGGGCCATGTCTTGGTGGATTGTAGGGCATCGGTCGTGTCAGGTGCCGACCGCGAGGTCGTGCGCGAGTAACGACTGGTAAGGCGGCTGCGGCCGATCACCTTGAGCGGCGCGTCGCACGGCCAATAGTCGGCGAACATCTTGAACGTCCAGCCGCCAAGCAGCAGGCCGCTAGGGGAAAGGCGCATACGCACGACTGCGTTTCACCCCTGTCTCGATCGCCCGGTCGGCCTGTGCCTGCGTGACGCTGGAGAGGGCGGCGGCCCCGAAGATGGCTCGGCTGCTCATGTGACCCGTCGTGCCGAACTGTGCCTTCTCCATCAACCACGCTCCAACCTGTTCCCGACCCGCTTCAGACCGGCCCTCGAGGCGAGTTCGTTGAGGAACCGTTCCCGATCCGCAGGGGAGATCATCACCGTGCCGGTCAGGCCGGGTCCGGACACGATGCTCAGCCTGTCCATGGACAGCGCCGGCGAGGCCAATGGGTTGCGAGTCGGTTTCACGGTCGTGATGTCGGCCAGTGGGATGCGGGTTCGGACCAGACCGAATCTCACCATCAGGTGCTTGTCGTCCAAGCCGTAGCGTATCGGGTACACCAGGCCGAAGAGGATGCCTACGACGAGAACGGATGCCACCACGGCTGCTACGAGGTCGTCGTTGGAGCCGGATGTCAGCGCCGCAATCCAGGCGACGACGACGGCGACGGGCATCACCCAGATGAGAACCGCCAGCCACAGATCGACTTTCGATGGGTACCAGCTCATTCGTTTAGGTCTCCACTCTGAGGATACGGTACTCGGCGCCGTTTCCCTACACGTGGAGACCCTGACGTCTATGGCGGTCAACACATCCTGCACCGGGTTTAGAGGCTCACTGCTCGTGAAGCTCATCGCGTGTCCACTTGATTGGACCGACCCGCATTCCGATCCCCTCCGCCATCAGCCGCTCTTCCTCCGCCCAGATCGAGTCGTACTGCGTGTCCCGACTGGTTACCTGCCTGAGCAGGTCGGCCACTAGTGTAGACACGCATGTGTCCTGCTGAGCGGCCAAGACTTTGGCTCGACGGATGAGGTCCTCAGGTAGGGACAGAGTGATGTCGATCGTGGCCCTGTGAACCAGTGGAGTGCGGGATCACTGGACTCCCGGGCACGGGCAAAATGAAGCGAGCATTGGCGTGCTGTTCGCTCATAGTTTTGAACCTTGCGGTCTCTAGAATTGTCTTGTGGGCGCACATCAGCGTGCACTTGGCGACCTTGGATTTCCGGCTTAGCAATAGGAACGGAGCTTCGCGATGGCGCAAAAGCAGCAAGACAGACCCCTCAAGCTCGACAAGAAGAGTCTTGCGAAGACGATGAAAGAGATCCACTTCTGCAT
>JAAZAD010000407.1 GCA_012514505.1 Rhodococcus sp. (in: high G+C Gram-positive bacteria)
CCACTTCGAATGGACTTTTCGGCTCGACTACTCGCAAGCCTTACCGCACGTGCAATGCCCCACCCACGTCCTTCTCGTGCCGAAGAGTCCGGTACCGGTCGCCGTTGCCAGGCATGTCTCCGAGTTGGCGCCGAAGGGGAAATTCTTCCTGCTGCCGCACGCACCGCGCGGTGCCTCACTCGGGGAGGCCTGGAAGCAGGTGATCGAACACGTCGCACAATTGGCGACGGGCGACACCCACCCGCCCCGGTTCGATCGGCATCTCGCGACCGTGCTGTTCACAGACCTTGTCGGTTCGACGGAACTCCTGGCGAAAATAGGCGATGTTGCGTATCAAAACGTCAGGGACGAGCACGAAGGTGCGGACAGCGGTGGAGGACGCAGGGGGTCGACTTCTCAACGTCGCCGGCGACGGGACATTCAGCACGTTCGACGGTCCGGTCGCAGCGGTCGAGGCCGCACGGGTCGTCCTCGACATGACGAGCGAGCTGGGGCTCGCAGTCCGTGCGGGTGTCCATGGGGGTGAGGTGCAGAGCACCGGCCCCGACATGAGCGGCATGACGGTGCATGTCGGCGCGCGGATCGGGGCCATGGCGGGACCGGGCGAGATCCTGGTGTCTCAGACCGTCCGCGACCTCGTCGTCGGCTCCGGCTTCTCGTTTGCCCCGCATGGCAAGCATTCACTCAAAGGAGTGCCGGGCACATGGACGCTGTTTTCACCCGGAGGCACAGACCGCACGCGTTATACGTCTCCCCGCGCGCGACCCGCACTCGGCGTAATCGACCAGGCGGTCCTGAGCACGGCACGGCGAGCACCACAGATTCTGCGGCGAGCCGTCGAGTTCACGAGCCGACAGCATCGCCGCCCACCGAACTGACCGTTATTCCTCGTCAGGGTGCTTGTGGAGGTGAATCAGGCTCAGCGCCAGTCCACCCCACAGCACGAGGAGTGCAACGATCATCATCACGATTGCCGTAGCGCTCACGACGTCTCACCGGCCTTCTCTGTGTCGGATGTGTTCTCGCCGTCGGATGTGTTCTCGCCGTCGGATGTGTTGTCGCCGTCCGGAATGTGTTCGAGGTCGGCATCGCTGCGGCGCCACGGCGTGAACGTCAGCAGGATCGCGACAACCACGATGGCCGCCTGGACCACCCATCCGAACGTCGTGACCAATCCGGTCGGCAGACCGCCGTAGCCGTCGTTGATTCGGCTGACGATCTCGCTGATCAGCATGTACGCGAGCACGATGGGCGTGATCACGCCGATGAACACACGCCAGATGATGCCGATCTTGAACGAGGACACCTCGTTGAGATGGTTCTGCATTTCCGGAAGCCGACGCAGAACCCACGTCACGGTCACGACGGCGACGAGGGCCACCGAGACGATGCCGATGTTGTTGGCGAAGTTGTCCACGATGTCGAGCACGTTCAGACCGGTCGTGGTCGGGAACAGCAGCAGCGACACGATCGTGGCGGCGCCACCGACACCGACCACGGCCGGCACGCGGCCGATGCCGAGCTTGTCCTGAACAGCCGCGACACACACCTGCACGATGCTGATCAGTGACGTGAAACCCGCGAACAGCAGCGACGCGAAGAAGAGGAAACCGAAGAACGGGCCACCCGGCATGTTGGAGATGATTGTCGGGAACGCGATGAACGCGAGGCCGATGCCGCTCTCGACCACCTCGTCGACCGGAACCGCGGCGATCGCAGCCATGTAACCGAGCGTGGCGAACACACCGATACCGGCAAGGATTTCGAAGCTGCTGTTGGTGAAGCCCACCACCAGGCCGGAACCCGTGAGGTTGGTCTTGCGCTTGAGGTACGACGAGTACGTGATCATGATGCCGAAGCCGACGGACAGCGAGAAGAAGATCTGCCCGTAAGCGGCGATCCACACACTGCTGTCGGTCAGCGCGGACCAGTCGGGCGTGAAGAACGCGTCGAGGCCGGCGCCGGCGCCTTCGAGGAACAGGGAACGCACCACCAGGATCGCGAAGAGGATCACCAGCACCGGAACGAAGAACTTGGCAGAAGCGCCGATGCCCTTCTGGACGCCGAACCCGAGAATGACCAGGGTGGCGATCCACACCAGCAGCAACGGGATCGCCACGCCCGGCACGAAATCGAGACCGAAGTTGGACGTCGTGTCTTGTTTCAGGAACTCCGACATGAAGAAGCCGCCGGGGTCGTCACCCCACTCTTCGGTGAACGAGAAGAAGAGGTACCGCAACGCCCACGCGATGATGACCGCGTAGTACACGGCGATGACGAAGCAGATTCCCACCTGCCACCAGCCGATGAACTCCGTGCTCTTCTTCAGGCGACGGAAGGCAAGCGGCGGCGACGCGCGGAACTTGTGCCCGATCGCGTAGTCCAGGAACAGCAACGGGATACCCGCGGTCAGCAACGCGATCAGATACGGGACGATGAACGAGCCGCCGCCGTTCGTGTATGCCACATACGGGAATCGCCAGATGTTGCCCAGGCCGACGGCAGAACCGATGGCAGCCAGGATGAAGACGGTGCGGCCGGACCACACCTCACGCTTTACTTCGGTCGAATCTGCCACTGCGGAGATGCCTTCCCTCTCGTCGCCGAACCGGAAGTCGAATTGTCCGACCCCGGAACGATAGCGACTGGCGGCCGCAGCCGTGGCATCTTCGCGTCGAGCGTGTCCTTACCGAATCATCGGCCCTGCGATACCTGGCGACTCGGCCACCACTACCGGCCGGGCAGCCACTTCATGGACTTGACGAAGTGCGGCATGACCTTTGCCCACACCTTCGGCGACAGCCCGCGCGGTCCGCCGAGGTTGAGGATGCGGGTGGTGGCGACTGTCTGCTGCTCGGTGTACTTGATCAGTCCGTCGGGTCCGTGGCGACGGCCCACGCCGGAGACGCCCATTCCGCCCATCGGGGCAGCGGTGCTACCCCAGGCCGGGGCGTAGCCCTCGTCGACATTCACGGTGCCGGCGTGCACGCGGGCAGCGATGGCTTCACCCTCGGCCTTGCTGCCGGCCCACACGCTGGCGTTGAGTCCGTATTCGGTGTCGTTGGCACGCTCGATCGCCTCGTCGACGTTCTTGACGGGGTAGATCGACACCAGCGGTCCGAACGTCTCGTCGCGGTAGCACTCGGCGTCCTCTGGCACGTCGGTCAGCAGGGTCGGCTCGTAGAAGAGGGGGCCGAGGTCGGGGCGTGCCTTGCCGCCGGCCAGCACTGTCGCGCCCTTGGCCACGGCGTCGTCGACGTGGCCGGAGACTGTCTTGACCTGGTCCTCCGAAACGAGGCTGCCCATTTCGATCCCGAACTCGTATCCGGGGGCCAGCGACATGTTGCGGACCCGCTCACCGAACATGCGGGTGAACTCGGGGGCGATCGATTCTTCGACGTAGATCCGCTCGACCGAGATGCACAGCTGACCGGAGTTGGAGTAGCACGCACGCACTGCGGCGTCGGTGACCTCGCGCAGGTTCGCTCCTGCGGTCACGATCATCGGGTTCTTACCGCCCAGCTCGGCGGAGAAACCGATGAGACGGCGGCCGGCCTGCTCGGCGAGGAGCTTGCCCGTGGCAGTGGAACCGGTGAACATCAGGTACTCGGTGTTCTCGACGAGCGCGGTACCGACCACCGAACCGGGGCCTGGTACGACGGCGAACAGGTCACGCGGCAGACCTGCCTTGTACATGAGGTCGACGCAGGCCAGCGCGCAGTACGGGGTTTGACTGTCGGGCTTGATGACTACCGCGTTGCCGGCAAGAATTGCGGCGATCGCGTCGGACACGGCCAGTGTCATGGGGTAGTTCCACGGCGAGATGACGCCGACGACACCCTTGGGGTGATGCCGGACCACCGTCTTCGTGAGCACCGGCAGCATGCCGGTCACCCGGCGCGGACGCAGCAGCTTGGGCGCGACCCGTGCGTAGTGACGAGCCGTCATCGCGATGTCGAGGACTTCCTCCTGGGCGGCCGCGCGGGACTTCCCCGTCTCGGCCTGCGCCATGTCCATGAGTGCGTCACGGTTCTCGAGCACCAGGTCGTGGTAGCGATTGAAGATCTCGGCACGCTCGGAGACCGGCCGCTTGGCCCATTCCGCCTGTGCCACACGGGCGCTGGCGATGGCGGCCTTCGCGTCGTCGGCGGTGCCGACGGGGACGGTGGTCAGCTCCTTACCGGTGAACGCCTCGACGACCGACCGAGTCGGGCGGTCGGCGGCGTCGGGAATTGCGATCAGTTCGGCGAGACGCGCGAACGTGGCGGCGGACGGAGCAGGCATCGGGGCACCCCTACTGGTGAGTAGTTCCTGGAGTTACATACAACCTACCTGCCGCGTGCGTCACATCACAGATGCGCCGTCGGGTGAGAACCGATCCGACTACGCTCACACCTGTGGCCGAGCGCATGAGCGACATCGAGTGGCGAGCCTTCCTCGCCGAGGGCACCCGAACCGCGAAACTGGCGACGGTTCGCAGCGACGGCAGCCCGCACGTGGCGCCGGTCTGGTTCGTCCTCGACGGCGACGACATCGTTTTCAACACCGGCAAGGAAACTGTGAAGGGCCGGAATCTGATCCGGGACGGGCGCGCCACCCTCTGCGTCGACGACGAGCACCCGCCGTTTTCGTTCGTTCTGGTCACCGGCTCCACCGTCGTCAGCGAGGAGCTTTCCGACGTGCGGCACTGGGCGCGGCGGATCGCAGCGCGATACATGGGAGAAGACCGGGCCGACGAATTCGGTGATCGCAGTGGCGTTCCGGGCGAGTTGGTGATTCGCCTTCACGCCGAGAAAGTCCAGGCATACCGGGGTATTTCCGACTGACGCCTGCGTGCCTCACTTCACAGCCACAGCGGACTGTGAGAATGTTCTGGGACTACGCTCACAGTCATGGCACTCATTCATGCGTCCGAAGAAGTCGTCGACACCTCCCTGATCGAGAATCGTTCACCATCGGTGGCACGCTTGTTCGTCGACCGCGTGGCTGCAACTCCGAACGGTGAGGCGTACCGCTTCCCCGAGGGCAATGGCTGGGCGAGCGTCACGTGGGCCGAAACGGGCACGCGCGTATCGCGTCTGGCCGCCGGATTGATCGTGCTCGGCGTGAACCCCGAAGACCGCATCGCCCTGGCCTCGTCCACCCGCTACGAGTGGGTGCTGGCCGACCTGGCGGTGATGTGCGCCGGCGCAGCCACGACGACCGTCTACCCGACCACCACCGCACCGGACGTGGCGTTCATCGTCTCGAACTCCGGTAGCCGAATCGTGTTCGCCGAGGACGAGTCGCAGGTCGCGAAGCTACGCGCACATCGTGGTGAGCTCGCCGACGTGATGAAGGTGATCCTGGTGGACGGAACTCCGTCCGACAACGCCGACGAGTGGATCATCACTCTCGCCGATCTGGAGAAGCTCGGCTCCGAGTACCTGGCCGAGAACCCGGATTCCGTCGAGAATCGCATCGCCACGATCACCCCCGACCACCTCGCGACCTTGATCTACACGTCCGGGACCACGGGCAAGCCGAAGGGTGTGCGCCTGCCGCACTCGGCATGGACCTACGAAGCTGCCGGTATCGCCTCCGTCGGCATCCTCGGCCCGGACGACGTGCAGTACCTGTGGCTGCCGCTGTCGCACGTCTTCGGCAAGGTGCTGCTCACCCTTCCGCTCCAGATCGGATTCGCCACCGCGGTGGACGGCCGCGTCGACAAGATCGTCGAAAACCTGCCCGGGGTCAAGCCCACGTTCATGGGTGCGGCGCCGCGCATCTTCGAAAAGGTGTACGCGAAGGTCGTGGCCACGATCCGTGAAGAGGGCGGCATCAAGGAGAAGATCTTCGACTGGGCCATCGGGGTCGGACTCGAGGTCTCACGAGCGAAGCAGGAAGGCAAGACCCCGTCCGGCCTGCTGTCGGTGAAGCACAAGCTCGCAGACCGTCTCGTGTTCACCACCATTCGTGACCGCTTCGGCGGCCATTTGAAGTTCTTCATCTCCGGTTCGGCCGCCCTCGACAAGGACGTCGCCCAGTGGTTCGACGCCATCGGCATCGTGGTGCTCGAGGGATACGGACTGTCCGAGACCAGTGCCGCCACGTTCGTGAACCGGCCGTCCGCCTACAAGTTCGGCACCGTCGGCTGGCCCGTTCCGGGCACGAAGGTGCGCATCGCAGAAGACGGTGAGGTGCTCATCCAGGGCCCCGGCGTGATGAGCGGGTACCACGAGAACCCGGAGGCCACCGCCGAATCCCTCACCGACGACGGCTGGTTCCACACCGGCGACATCGGTGAAGTCGACGACCGGGGCTTCCTGAAGATCACCGACCGCAAGAAGGACATGTTCAAGACGTCCAACGGCAAGTACGTTGCGCCGTCGGCGGTCGCCGCCACCTTCAAGGGCATCTGCCCTTTCGTCGGCGAAATCATCGTCAACGGCGAGGGCAAGTCCTACTGCGTGGCTCTGATCAGCCTCGACGCCGAAGCCATCACCGAGTGGGCAGAAAAGAACGGCATGGCCGGCAAGTCGTTCGCCGAGATCGCGGGGGCGGAAGCCACCCACGACCTCATGAGCGGTTACGTCGACGAACTGAATGCCGGACTCAACCGCTGGGAACAGGTGAAGAAGTTCCGCATCCTGGACCGCGAACTGACCGTCGAGGCCGGTGAGATCACCCCGAGCATGAAGCTCAAGCGCAAGGTCGTCATCAACAACTTCTCGGACGAACTCACCGATCTGTACAAGTGACTTGACCCTCACGCGACGTGAGGCACCACGGTGGTCTCTGTGAGCGAGAAACACACGGTCGGCGTGGTCGCCAACCTTGTCGGAGTGAGCGTGCGAACCCTGCACCACTACGATGACATCGGGTTGGTGACCCCGTCGGGCCGAACAGCAACCGATTACCGCAGCTACTCGAGTGCTGACGTAGAACGTCTGCATCAGGTGCTGCTGTACCGCGAGCTGGGGTTTCCCCTCGAGGAGATCGCGACCCTCCTCGACGATCCGTCCGTCGACGCCCTGGCGCACCTGCGCCGACAGCTCGACCTGCTCGGCGAACGCATCGACAGCTTGCATCGGATGGCCGCGGCCGTAGAGAAAATGATGGAGGCGAGAACTGTGGGCAACCAGCTGACCCCGGAAGAGCAGCGAGAGATTTTCGGCGACGACTGGCCCGCCGAGGAGTACGCGGCCGAGGCCGAGCAGCGGTGGGGCAACACCGACGAGTGGAAGCAGTCCCAGGAGCGGACCGCCACGTTCACGAAAGCGGACTGGCAGAAGGTCAAGGACGACACCGACGCCCTGAACGCGAAGCTGGCCGCAGCATTGACCAGGGGCGTAAAGCCGGGTTCGGACGAGGCGAACGCACTGGCCGAGGAACACCGCGCCGGCATCGAGCAGTTCTACGACTGCGGTTACGACATGCAGGTGTGCCTCGCCGAGATGTACGTCCAGGACGAACGATTCACCAAGACCTACGACGACGTCGAGCCGGGCCTCGCCCAGTTCGTCCGCGACATCATCGTCGCGAACGCCGAGCAGAAGCGCGGCTAGGTCAACCAGGCGAACAGCGCGGCCGCACACCCGAGGAACACGAGGGAAACCACGGTTCCGATCAGATCGGTGTGCGGTCGCGCGCGGGCCTGTGCGCGGTGCACATGATCAGTAGGGGTGACGGTCCGTCTTCGACATCCAGGCGTCGTAGGCCTGCGCCCCGAGGTCCGGACGGAACTGCTCGATCTTCATGCGCCGTTCCTCGTACGGACGAGTGAAGTCCTGGTACTGGAAGTCGTCGTCGAAGCCGATGGCGCTGGTGGCCGCCAGGTCGCTCGCGAAATGAACCGCGTCGATCCGCGCCCAGTAGATGGCGCTCATACACATCGGGCACGGCGCCCCACTGATGTAGATCTCCGTGCCCATCAGCATCTTCGCGCGTTCGGGCACGACATCTGCGGATCCTTCCGGTTTCGGCACCAAGGTCAGCGTCGACTCGTTGCGGTGTGCCTTCGAGATCGAAGGCGCATACGGGTTGGACGCGCCGCATGCCCTGCGGATCGCCTCGATCTCGGCGTGCGCGGTCACATCCCCCGTCAGCAATACTCGATTCTGGCCGCGGGCGACGATCTCGCCGTCCCGAACGATCACCGCCCCGAACGGTCCGCCCCAGTCGTTCTCCACGATTCGACGGCCAACCTGCACGCTTCGGCCATCAGTTCGTCCGGTGTCATGGTCAGCCCCGATCTCCATCCCTCATCGAAGTATGTGCCCAGCCAAGTACGCGCGTCCATGACTGGGGTCGCACGTCGCTGCGTTCTATTCTGTGAGTATGTCCGCAGCGCAGCGCCCCAACTTTCCGCAATACGTCGGGTACCTGTTCGGTAAGACCCTTCCGGATTCCATGCAGGATTGGGTCCGTAACGATCTGGTCGGTCCCGGCGCTTCCGTTCGATACATCATCCGTTTCACGTTGCCCGCAGTACTGCTGCTGGCACTGTTCCTGCTGATGCCCGGGCCGATCTGGGTTCCGCTGGCGATGATGGCCCTGCTGATCATGCCGCTGCTGTACTTCGCCGTGGCGCTGCAGAACATCTACCGGCGACACCGGCTCCTCAGCCATGGACTCGACCCCGAACTGATGGGTGAGAAAGCGCAGAAGCAGGCAGACCGCACACGCGCCGACTACGAGCGACGCCACGGCCGTCCGATCGACTGAGGGCCGACGATAAACTGGCCGGCATGACCGAACCAGTAGCGACAGCCGACCTGGCCGACGAAATCGGCCCCGAGATCCGCAGCTGCGATACGCAGTTCATTCAGTTCGGAGGCCGCGAGATTTTCGCGGGCCCCATCACCACCATCAAGTGCTTCCAGGACAACCTGCTGGTCAAGCAGACTCTCAGCGAGCCGGGTAACGGCGGCGTTCTCGTCGTCGACGGCGACGCGAGCATCCACACCGCCCTCGTCGGTGACATCATCGCGGGCCGCGGTGTCGACAACGGTTGGGCCGGTGTCATCGTCAACGCCGCCGTCCGGGACTCGGCGATCCTGAAGACGCTGGACATCGGAGTGAAGGCGCTGGGCACCAACCCGCGCAAGAGCACTCAGACCGGTTCGGGCGAGAAGAACGTTCCCATCGAGATCGGTGGCGTCACCTTCAACCCGGGTGAGACCGTCTACAGCGACCAGGACGGCGTCGTCGTTCGCTGATTTCCCCTCCCCCTTCCCGACCAATGTCACACACGTTCAGCTCACGCGAACGTGTGTGACATTGGTTGGGGGCGGGGTGAGAGTTGGGGTGGGTCAGGAGATTTCCGACGCCACCTTCGCCGTCATACCACCGATGTCGACGACGTCCCCGCTGCGCAACTGCCGGCCGCGACGCGTCTCGACCTCCCCGTTCACCGACACCAATCCGTCGGCAATCACTTCTTTGGCTTCCGCACCCGATTCGATGAGGTTCGCCAGTTTCAGGAACTGACCCAGGCGGATCGACTCGTCGCGGATCGGGACATCTTCGGGAGCAGACACGGGTTCATTCTCCCACGCATTCCGAAACTGGCCTCCCGGCACAGGATCGACGAAATTTCTCGTGCGGCGGGGCCAGTGGCAAGTGGCACTATCCAACCTATTCTTCTGGGGCGAGCCAGTGACCGTGATCACATGCAAACCCTAGGAAGTTCATGATCAATGAAGCCCAGCAGCATGGCCACCTCCCGACAGCGGTCGATCGCCAGGAGATCCGCAGTACCAGCGTGCAGTCGCACATTCTGGCCAATACGCTGCGCCTGACGGTCCGCCCGGTCATCTCACTGTGGGCCAAAGCGTCGACGCTTCCATGGCCGATGAAGGTCGTCGACTACGTGACCACCCGGGTACACCCGCCCCTCGACGGGACCCGCATCCACACGATCCTGCTCGACCGCTGCCGGGCGCATTGGGTCGAGACGGACAACACCGGGGGTCCGGTCGGCCCGGACGGCGAGCACGTCGTCCTCTACCTGCGCGGCGGCGCCTTCCTTCTGCCCGGGGTCGGTACCCATCGTCGCCTGGTTTCCCGAATCTCGGCCTCCGCTGGGGCGCCGGTCCTGATGGTCGACTATCGGACGCTGCCGGACCACAGCATCTGCGACGCCGTCGACGACGGAGTCAGCGGCTACCGCTGGCTGCTGGCCGAGGGGTACCGGCCCGACCAGATCGTGATCGCCGGCGACTCCGCCGGTGGTTACCTGTCGTTCATGGTCTCGCTCGCTCTCCGCGACCAGGGCCTGCCCGGGCCGGCCGGAATCGTGGCCCTGTCCCCCCTCACCGAGATGGACCCCACCCGTAAAACCGAACACCGTAATTCCGACCGCGACGCCATGCTCCCTGTTCACGCGCTCGACACCCTCTCGAGGATCTCCGATCGCGTCGATTCCCAGTCGAGTTCGGCCCGACCGGAACGGATCTGCCCGATCGACAACGATCTACGGGGCTTACCGCCGGTGCTGATCCAGGTCGGATCACACGAACTTCTGCTGCCGGATTCCGAACTGATGGCCGACCGGCTCGCCGAAGCCGGCGTCCCGTGCGAGCTGCAGGTGTGGCGTCGCCAGGTCCACGTTTTCCAAGCTGCCGCCGACATCGTGCCGGAAGGGCAACGCGCCATCGACGAAATCGCCTACTTCATCAGGGCCGCAAAGCCCCAGCCGCTGCGGGCCGTTCGCTAGCTGCGCGTGCTCGAGGCGGATGGATCGGTCGTAATATCAGGCTCCGCCTGGCTTCGCCGCGGCCGCCTCGAGCACCGCCCCGCCGAGCCAATGGCACAGTGCCAAGGCGATCTCGAGGTCGAGGCGTCCGTCACGAAGCTTGCGACCGAGTTGCCCTTCCGCCTTGCGGAGCCGGTACACCACCGAGTTCTTGTGCATGTTCAGGTGTTCCGCGGTAGCGGTGTAGCTCGCACCGTTTGTGAAGAACACCCGGATCGTCTCGCGCATCCGCTGGCTCGCCGCGTCGTCCACGGCCAGCGGGCCGAGAATGTCGCACACCCAGGTGCGGGTCGCCGGCATGTCCGCACACATCAAGGCGATCGCCCCGACTTCCGCGCTCGTGACCACGAAGGGACTTCGGTGCGCGGAGCTCTGCGCCACCACCTGGGCCGACATCGCCTGCTCGTGAGACCGCCGGAATCCTGCCACCCCCTCGGCAGGCGACCCGACGGCGAGCCTGACCGGCCGCTCCCACCCCTCCACGATCTGCCGGATCGCCGCGATGTCGGCCTCGGGACCGACCGCCAGCCACGCCCACATCTCGTTGTTCGCGCGGGGCCGAACCAGCGGCGGGGACGCACACCCCAGCCGGTCCGCGAGGTCGATGAGCGAACGCTCGAGGAAGGTCCTGTCGTCCTCGCGGGACTCGGTGAGATCGGTCCATACCGCCAGGGCCAGGTGCCACTGCCCCAGCCGATAACCCAGGGTGAGTTCGAGGGCTGCGGCGTCCGGCACCGTGCCGGTCAAAAGCTGCTCGATGCAGGCCTCGCGGGACGCGCTGCTGCGCCGCAGCCACAGCTCACGCTCGGTCTCGTATGCAGCTGCCAGCACGTCGGCCACCCGATCCCCGTATGCGCCGCTGTCGGTCATGATCAGAACCGCCGCCTGGGCGATCACCGAAGCGTCCGTGGTGAGCAACTCCATCTGTTCGAGACACCACCGCATCACCGTGTCGGTGGCCAGGCGATTGGCCCGCTCCATGATGGCGGGCGGGACACCACGCTGGGCCAGCCGCCGCGCGTGCTCGACTGCGATCGCTGGGACCTCGGCGCTTCCGGCGTCGATTCGATGCTGCAAAATCTGACGAGTCACCGACAGCGACTCCACCGTGGCCGCCGCCTGCATCGTGGCAATGTGCGGGTCGCGGGCCTCCTCGATCTCGGAGGTCAACCGGTCGATCACCCGCGTCTCGAGAGCGCCACTCTGCGCCTCCATCGCCGAGGCGAGAGCAACGACGAGTTCCCGCGCGGCCGGAGACGAGTCACCTGAGGATCCCATGTTGCAGCTTTCCTTTACGCCTGGCCATGTGGCCGTCATCACACCGGGGCCAGCCTAGCGCCGGTTTCGACCGATGCCGGACATGCCCCTTTCTCACTGTTCCCCCCATCGAGCCCTCACACCGGCCAAACTGGAGTGGGCCGTCGACGTCACGTAGGGAGGAAGTTCGTTGATCCAGACGCAATCCAGAACTCTCGGAGGCGGGCGCCTCCACAAGGTCAGCGGCGGGCGCCTCCACAAGGTTCCACACGTCGCCGGCCTGATTCTGGGTGTGTTCTCGGTTGCGGTGTTCCTGTGGAGCCTCTTCCCGGTCCTGCGGTATTACCTCAACGCGCCGCGCCAGTACGTCGACACGTATTACTTCGATGCACCGGACACCAGCCTGTCGTGGGCGTTGGTCGTGGGGCTTCTCGCCGCCGCGATAGCGAGCCGGAAACGAATCGCATGGTGGATTCTGACGATCTACATCGCACTGCTTGCGGTGTCGAATGTCGTCGACCTCGTTTCGGACGGCGACGTGAGCGCGGGCATCGCCCTTGTCGTCCACCTGGCCGTGCTGGGCGTTCTGGTGGCCGCACGTCACGAGTTCCACACGCGCGTGCGGCCGGGGGCCGTCTGGAAGGCGCTCGGTGTGTTGTTGGTGAGCGTCGCCGTCGGCACCCTTCTCGGCTGGGCACTCGTGGAACTCTTCCCCGGATCGTTGCCGTCGGACGAGCGATTGCTGTGGTCGTTCAACCGGGTCACCGCCCTGTCCGCATTGGACAACGAGGAGTTCTCCGGTCGTCCACACGGATTCGTGAACACGCTGCTCGGCCTGTTCGGTGCACTCGCGCTGCTGGGTGCGGTCATCACGCTCTTCCGCTCCCAGCACTCGAACAACGCACTGACCGGCCATGACGAGTCCGCCATCCGCGGACTGTTGCAAGAACCCGGCGCGGACGATTCCCTCGCATACTTCGCCACTCGCCGTGACAAGGCGGTCGTGTTCGCCCCCGGTGGCAAGGCCGCGATCACCTATCGCGTCGAGGTGGGCGTGTGTCTGGCCAGCGGTGATCCGATCGGCGAGGAGGAATCCTGGCCGGAGGCCATCGAGGCTTGGCAGAAGCTCGCAGCCGAATACGGTTGGGCACCGGCAGTCATGGGCGCCAGCGAAAACGGCGCCAGGGCCTACACCGAGGCCGGACTTTCCGCGCTGCAACTCGGCGACGAAGCGATCATCTGGACCCGCGAGTTCAGCCTGAACGGCCGCGACATGCGCCAGGTGCGCCAGGCCGTCACCCGAGTCCGACGCCAAGGCGTGAGCGTCCGGATCCGTCGTCACCACGACATCTCCGCAGAGGAAATGGCCCACGTGATCGAGCGAGCGGACGCGTGGCGTGACACCGAGACCGAGCGCGGGTTCTCGATGGCCCTCGGCCGACTCGGCGACCGACTCGACGGAGACTGCCTGCTCGTGGAGGCGGTCGACGAGTCCGGTGACGTGGTCGGAATGCTGTCCCTCGTGCCCTGGGGGTCGGCCGGCGTTTCCCTCGACCTGATGCGCCGCAACCCGAAAGCGCCGAACGGGGTCGTCGAGTTGATGGTCACCGAGTTGGCGACCGGAGCGAATCAGTTCGGCATCAACAAGGTGTCGTTGAACTTCGCGGTGTTCCGGTCTGTGTTCGAGGAGGGCAGCAGAATCGGAGCGGGGCCCATCCTGCGTGCGTGGCGATCGGTTCTGGTGTTCTTTTCGCGGTGGTGGCAACTCGAAGCCCTGTACCGCTCCAACATGAAGTACCAGCCCGATTGGGTGCCCCGGTACATCTGCTTCGCGGACAATCGGGATCTGCTGCGCGTCGGATTCGCATCTGCCGTCGCCGAGGGTTTCGTGACCCTCCCCCGATTCGGCCGCAGGTCACGGGGAACTGCCGAGCACACCGGTATCCACGAGGCACTGCCCGCCGCCGTCGTCTCCGCGGAAGGTCTCAACGCCGACGGCAGTCCACCCAAGAGTGCGGCGCCCGCCCCGACGGGGCCGCGTCGGCCCGAGCAGGTGCGGGTGCGGCTAGACAAGCTCGACGCCCTCGTCGCCGACGGTATCGACCCGTATCCGGTGGCCTACCCGCCGACCCACTCGGTGCGCGGGGCGGAAGAATCGCCCGAAGGCACCACGGTTCGCCTCGCCGGGCGACTGCTCCGCATCCGCGCCTACGGTGGGGTGACGTTCGCGCTGATCCGCGACTGGTCGGGAGACATGCAGGTCCTCGTCGACCAAGCGCGAGTGGGTACCGAACGGATTCACGCGTTCTCCAGCGAGTTCGACCTCGGCGACCTGATCGAGGTCAGTGGTGTCGTCGGCTACAGCAGGCGCGGTGAACGATCGTTGCTCGCCAACGAGTGGCGGATCATCGGCAAGTGCCTGCATCCCCTCCCGGACAAGTGGAAGGGGCTGGCCGACCCCGAAACCCGGGTGCGCCAGCGTTACGTCGATCTGGCCATCAACTCGGACGCTCGCCACCTCCTGGAAGCGCGTAGCGCGATCGTGAAGTCGTTGCGCGACTCTCTCGGCGGGCGGGGATACCTCGAGGTGGAAACACCGATCCTGCAACCGGTGCACGGCGGCGCCAACGCGGCACCGTTCCTCACCCACATCAACGCCTACAACCTGGACCTGTACCTGCGAATCGCGCCCGAGCTGTACCTCAAGAGGTTGTGCGTGGCAGGTGTGGAGAAGGTGTTCGAGATCGGCCGGGTTTTCCGCAACGAGGGTGTCGACTTCAAACACAACCCGGAGTTCACGATCCTCGAGGCCTACCAGGCGCACAGCGACTACGAGCAGATGATGACGCTCTGCCGCAAGCTCATCCAGACTGCGGCATTCGCCGCGTACGGTCGCGAAATCATCAAGCGCCCCGGGCCGGACGGAAATCTGGTGGAGATCGACATCTCCGGGAAGTGGCCCGTGAAGACCATACACGAGGCCGTCGCCGAGAAGCTGAACACGCGCGTCGGGCCCGAGACTCCGCTCGAAGATTTGCAGAAGCTGTGCGACGAGCACGAGATCCCGTATCAGTCGGACTGGGATGCGGGCGCCGTCGCACAGGAAATGTACGAGCATCTGGTGGAAGGGGACACCGAATTCCCCACGTTCTACACCAATTTCCCCACCTCGATGTCGCCCCTCACGCGGCCGCATCCGACCATCCCCGGCGTGGCCGCGAAGTGGGATCTCGTGGCATGGGGTGTCGAGCTGGGTACCGCATACAGCGAACTCACCGACCCCGTCGACCAGCGGCAGCGACTCACGGAGCAGTCGAGGCTGGCCGCCGGCGGCGACGAAGAGGCGATGGAACTGGACGAGGACTTCCTGCAGGCCCTCGAACACGCCATGCCACCCACCGGCGGTCTCGGGATGGGTGTCGACCGGATCGTCATGCTCATCACCGGTGGCAGCATCCGCGAAACCCTGGCCTTTCCCCTGGCGAAGCCAAAGCAGTAGGTGGGCCGAAGCAGTAGGGACCCCGCAACCGGTTGGTTCCACGTGAAACGTCCTGGGAAAACAGTGATGTGGCACTCGTCACGCCGGTAGCTGCTCGGTCAGGGCATGATGGGCGCATGAGTCATCTGAAGGATGTTCGGCGCTGGCGTATCGGCAAGAAGAAGCAACGCCGTCTGCGAGATCTGACGGGCGCGGTAGTGGTCGTCACCGGCGCCGGCAGCGGTATCGGCCGCGAGACCGCGCTCGCGTTCGCTTCCGAGGGCGCGATCCTGGTGGTCAGTGACATCAACCTGGACACTGCTCAGGAGACCGCCGAGCTGATCAATAATCCGAGCTCGGTACGCGGATCGGAGGCTGTGTTCGGTGGCGGCGCGCATGCCTACCAACTCGACGTGTCGGACGAGGACGCCGTCAAGAAGTTCGCGGAGACGGTCCGCACCCGGCACGGCGTCGCCGACGTCGTGGTCAACAATGCCGGAATCGGCTATTCGGGAACCTTCACCAAGACCACCCGCGAAGCCTTCGAACGGGTCATGAACATCAACTTCTGGGGCGTCGTCAACGGCTGCCGATACTTCTCGGAGCAGATGATCGAACGCGGTACGGGCGGACACATCGTCAACCTGTCCTCGGTTGTCGCCTACACACCCCAGAAGGAACTCACTGCGTACGCCACGAGCAAGGCTGCGGTCTACATGGTCTCGGATTGCCTTCGCGGAGAACTCGTTCCGCACGGCATCGGGGTGAGCACCATCTGCCCGGGCATCATTGCAACCAACATCATCAAGAACACCGGCTTCGCAGGGGTGGATGCCGACGAGGAGCGCAAGCAGCAGGACAAGGTCGACTCGTTCTATCGGCGCCGCAACTTCGGCCCCGACAAGGTGGCCTCACAGATCGTCAAGGCCGTGAAATCCAACAAGCCGGTCGTGCCCGTCTCGCCGGAAGCCAAGTTCAGCCAGACGATGAGCCGCCTCTCACCCGGATTCCTGCGGTTCGTCGCCAGATTCGATTCGGACTGACCCCAGCTCAGGCCTTGGCAGCGAGCCAGTTCCGCATCCACGTGGTGGCCGAAGTGCCCGAAGCATCGACGGGGTACGTCGCGTAATCCTGGTGGACGGCGGTCCCGTAGAACTTCGCGAGCTTCAGTGCCCGCTTGTTGGTCGACGGCTGGTCGAGCTGGCCCATCAGGGTGGGGAGTCCGCCGGCGTTCACCAGGTCGTCGACGAGCGTCTGAGCTTCCCTCTCGTACTGGTCGAAGTCACCCAGTCGGGCTCCCGATACTTCGGCGAGGAATCCTGCAAGCCGGGATACGAAGTCGTCTTCGGGCGTGGAGCAGTAGAGGTCACCGACTGCACAGATCGTGACCGTCTTGTGGCTGAGCAAACCGAATCCACCGAGGCGGGCGCCGCCGGCGCCGCTCCCCGCGACCCGCGGACCGACCTGCACGTCAGCCGGTGATCGGCGCGGATCCGAAATGAGACCGACGGCGGTCACGCGATGCGGGGGTACGACCCCGAGACCGGTACCGATCTCCGCCGCGACGTCTCCGGCCGCGTCCGCACCCTGGCTGTAGCCGATGATCGCCAGGTCCGTGCCGGCGCACCGGTCCGCCATCGACTTCAATCGAGCTTTGGTATGGTTCACGGCCTGCGCCTTCGAACGGCCGTAAACCTTTCCCTCCCAAGGAAAAGCCGTGGCCGCGTACGAAACGTAGTCCACCTCGACAGAGGCCGGCAGGCCATCGGTCACGCCGGAAAGCATTCCGGGACCGGGACTTCCGGCATTCGACGTCTCCCATGTGCCCGGCACCGCAACCACGTACATGCTGGGGCAATCACCCGGATCCGCCGACGCGACAGGTGCCGACACCGTCGACAAGAGCGCAGCCGAGGCTACCGAGATCAGAAGAGCGAGGGGGCGTTTCATGGCGCGAATGCTTCCATTCCGAAATGTCCAGTATGTGCACGCTTGGTTAACGGAAGTTACCCAGCGACGCGTTGACTCGTGATCTGACACACAAAAACTGCGCCCCGCTCGGAAAACGAGCGGGGCGCAGTTCCGTGGTGTGAAACCTACCGCTGCGGTGCGGTGGTTGGCAAAATCGGCGACGGCAGAGCGGTCGTACCTTCCAGGTAGGTATCGACTGCTGCGGCGGCTGCCCGACCCTCGGCGATCGCCCACACGATGAGCGACTGGCCGCGGCCCATGTCACCGGCCACGAACACGCCGTCGACGTTGGTGGCGAACTTGTCCGAGCGGGCGACGTTGCCACGGTCGGTCAGGTCCACACCGAGATCGGTGAGCAAGCCCGGCTTCTCGGGTCCGACGAAGCCCATCGCCAGGAACACGATGTCGGCCTCGAGCTCGAATTCGGAGCCCTCGACCTTCTGGAACTTGCCGTCCACCATCTCGACCTCGTGGGCCTTCAAGGCAGCAACGACTTGCCGGCCGTTTTCCTCGCGACCGACGAATTCCTCGGTATTGACCGAGAACACACGCTCGCCACCCTCTTCGTGGGCGGAGGACACGCGGTACATCAGCGGGTACGTCGGCCACGGGGTCTGCTCGGCGCGAGTCTCCGGCGGACGCGGCATGATCTCGAACTGGTGCACGATCTCGGCACCCTGACGGTGCGAGGTGCCCAAGCAGTCGGCACCGGTGTCACCGCCACCGATGATGACGACCTTCTTGCCCTTCGCCGTGATGGTCGGCTCGTCCATGTCGCCGAGCTGCACACGGTTGGCAATGGGCAGGAACTCCATGGCCTGGTGGATACCGTCGAGCTCACGCCCGGGAATCGGCAGATCACGAGCCTCGGTCGCGCCACCGGCCAGCACCACCGCATCGAACTGCGCGCGCAGCTCTTCGTGAGTGATGTCGACGCCGACGTTGACGCCGGTGCGGAAGACGGTGCCCTCCGACGACATCTGCGAAAGACGGCGATCGATGTGCCGCTTCTCCATCTTGAACTCGGGGATGCCGTAGCGGAGCAGTCCGCCGATCCGGTCGTCACGCTCGAACACCGTGACCGCGTGGCCCGCGCGGGTCAGCTGCTGCGCTGCAGCGAGACCGGCTGGCCCGGATCCGACGACGGCAACCTTCTTACCGGTCCTGCGCGACGGGCGAACGGGCTCGACCCAGCCCTCGTCGAACGCGCGGTCGATGAGCTCGACCTCGACCTGCTTGATCGTCACCGGATCCTGGTTGATGCCCAGGACGCACGACGCCTCGCACGGCGCCGGGCACAGCCGCCCGGTGAACTCCGGGAAGTTGTTGGTGGCGTGCAGACGTTCGATACCCTCGTGCCACTTGTCCTTGTAGACGAGGTCGTTCCACTCGGGGATCAGGTTCCCCAGCGGGCAACCGTTGTGGCAGAACGGGATACCGCAGTCCATGCAGCGGCTGGCCTGGTCCTGAAGGTTTTCCTTCGGGAAATCCTCGTAGACCTCTTTCCAGTCGAGCAGGCGCAACGGCACAGGACGACGGACCGGAACCTCACGGGAACCGTGCTTCAGAAAACCCCTCGGATCACCCACGAGCTGCCTCCATGATCGCCTCGTCCACGTTGGCGCCGCGAATCTTCGCGTCCTTGATTGCCATGAGTACCTTCTTGTAGTCGCGCGGCATCACCTTCGCGAAGTGACCCACCTGCTGCGACCAGTCGGACAGGATGCGCGTGGCAACCTCCGAACCTGTTTCGTCGCGGTGGCGTTCGATCGCGGCCTTGAGCCATGCGCACTCGTCACCCTCGAGGTCTTCGAGGTCGACCAGTTCGGTGTTGAGATTGTTTTCGAAATCGCGGTCGGGGTTGTAGACGAACGCGACACCGCCGGACATGCCGGCGCCGAAGTTGCGTCCCGTCTTACCCAGGATGACCACCTTGCCGCCGGTCATGTACTCGCAGCCGTGATCGCCGACGCCTTCGACGACGGCAGTGGCACCGGAGTTACGGACCGCGAAGCGCTCGCCGACGACACCGCGCAGCAGCACCTCACCGCTGGTGGCACCGAACAGGATCACGTTGCCGCCGATGATGTTGTCCTCGGCGACGAACCCTTCGGCCGTCTCGAGCGGCGGGCGGACCACGATACGTCCACCGGACAGGCCCTTGCCGACGAAGTCGTTGGCGTCACCGTGCAGCCGCAGCGTCATGCCCTTGGGGACGAATGCGCCGAAGCTGTTACCTGCCGAGCCGGTGAAGGTGATGTCGATCGTGTTGTCCGGCAAACCCTCTCCGCCGTACACCTTGGTGAGCTCGTGTCCGAGCATGGTGCCCACGGTGCGGTTGACGTTGGTGATCTTCGATTCGAAGCTCACCTTCGTGCCCTTGTCGAGGGCCTCGCGACTCTGGACGATCAGCTGCTGATCAAGCGCCTTGTCGAGACCGTGGTCCTGGGTGCCGGTGCAGTACAGGTCCTGATCCGCGAAGGCGGATTCCGTCTCGTGCAGGATCGGCGACAGGTCGAGATTGCCTGCCTTCGAGCCCTTCCAGTGCGCGAGCGCCTTGCTGGTGTCGAGGACACCGACCTGGCCGACCGCCTCGTCGAGGGTGCGGAAACCGAGCTCCGCCAGGTACTCGCGAACCTCTTCTGCGATGTACATGAAGAAGTTCTCGACGAACTCGGGCTTACCCGTGTACCGCTCACGCAGCACCGGGTTCTGGGTGGCAACACCCACCGGGCACGTGTCGAGGTGGCACACACGCATCATGATGCAGCCGGACACCACCAGTGGTGCGGTGGCGAAACCGAACTCCTCGCCACCGAGCAGTGCGGCGATGATGACGTCGCGGCCGGTCTTGAGCTGGCCGTCGACCTGCACGACGATGCGGTCACGCAGACCGTTGAGCAGCAATGTCTGCTGGGTCTCGGCGAGGCCGAGCTCCCACGGTGCACCCGCGTGCTTCTCCGAGGTCAGCGGGGTGGCGCCGGTGCCACCGTCGTGACCGGAAATGAGCACGACGTCGGCGTGTGCCTTGGAGACACCTGCCGCGACCGTGCCGACACCGAGCTCCGACACCAGCTTCACGTGGACGCGGGCCTGCGGGTTGGCGTTCTTCAGGTCGTGGATCAGCTGAGCAAGATCCTCGATGGAGTAGATGTCGTGGTGCGGCGGCGGGCTGATCAGGCCGACGCCGGGCGTCGAGTGCCGGGTCTTGGCCACCCACGGGTACACCTTGTGGCCCGGGAGCTGGCCGCCCTCGCCGGGCTTGGC
>JAAZAD010000408.1 GCA_012514505.1 Rhodococcus sp. (in: high G+C Gram-positive bacteria)
AGCGGCGTCACGAGCGGCACCCCCAGCAGCACTACCGCAGTGAGGCCGTGCTCGTGAAGTCCAAAGGCATTGGTCAGGTAGCTACACGCGGTGAGGACCAGCCACGCGATGTAGGCGATATACGCGCTTGCCCAGTGCCGCGTGCCGTAGGTGGCCTGTCCGGTCTCGTCCGTGCTCATGGATGGAATCCCCCGAATGCGTAGGCGATCAACAGGGTTACTCCTACTGCGAGGAGGGGCGACGCCAGTCCCAGAGCGACGCCGGACGCCCGGGGTCATCGCCATGACAGAAGGTTGGCCAGGATCACGATCCCGATCGGAGCGGCCACCTTCACCTCGCCATAGCTCTGGCCGTGCTCAAGTGCGGGAAGCATCGCCGCCACGACGAGGGCGAACAGTGGGGTCGCGGCAATGGACGCCCACAGGGCGGTCCGCCATCGGACGATGCTCGGGTGTGGTCCGGCATGGTCACATCCGGCTACGAACATCTACCCCCCCGTTTCTGTGCTGTCATGGATGGAGGCGAAGGCGCTTCACCAGAAAATCGAACCCCCGATAGAAATGAAGACGCCGAAGGAGAGCCACAGGGTCGGCGCTGCGAGCGCGAGTCCCAGTGCCACGAGCCGATATCTCCCACGAAAGATCAGCATCGCGACCAGCGGCATCAATAGCGGGAACCCGATGGCCACCACCGCCTCCAGGCCACGTTCTTGAAGCCCAAAGGGATCGGTGCCGTAGGCGAAAGCGACGAGGAGAAGTCCCGCGATGTAGCCCACATAAGCACTCGCCCAGTGCCGCGCTCTGTACGCCTCGTGCCCGACCTCGTTCGTCGTCATGGGATCTCCACTTCCGACACGAGTCCGATGATTATCAGCAGCCCTACAGCGATGAAGGGCGCTGCAATCCCGAGTGCGATTCCGGACACCCGAGGCCACCGCCACGAGAGCAGAGTGGTCAGGATCAGGGCGCCCAACGACCACAGGACGGACGTCTCAATGATGTTTCGGTTGTGCTCGTGCGCGGGAAGCAGCGCTGCTAACCCGAACGCGAACAACGGGGTTGCCACAATTGCCGCCCAGAAGGCGGTCCGCCACCGGACGTCGCCCGAACTGGGCGGGGATTGGTCGCTGCTGGTCACTAACGTCATCACTTTCAAGATTGCGGTGGGACAACCGGAACTCGGACGTCGCTGTCGACAAACTCGAGGCGGGTCTCACCGGGATGCGATGGCACAGCCACGGAATCCCCATGAAGGAAGACCTCGGAATTGCCATAATCCTCGAATGGCTCCACCACGGTGTGATCACCAAGGTACTGGCTGCTTGGCAGATCCATCAGTGGACCGTATTCTGACCGGTCCTCCGCATCCGCGATTACCAATGGCCTGACCGTGCCGTCGCCGTGGTGGTGATAAATCTCGAGTGAGGGGTATTTGCTGACTGTTCCCCCAACTTCGAGGATCCCATCGCGCGTGGACACTGCGAACTCTCCATTTACCTTGTGAGAGGGCCATCCGCCGAGGAATGCGAATGGATTAGCAGCGTTGTAGTTGATCCGAACGTCGCCCGTGGTCAACTGCTGTACATCTACTCTTGGCGCATCGACACGCACATCGCCCGATTCAGTCACAGAAGGGTTTTGCCTCGCAACGACGAGACCATTTTCGTAATCGATGACCAGTTCAACTCGGGCATCACCGGGTGTGGGTGTCGACGAGGCACTTCGCATATCACCGAGATCGTTCTCAATCCTTGGCGGCACTAGACCGGCATTGAACACACTGTCGACCGGAATGAACATTTCGGTCCGCACCAGTCCCATCCCCGGTTGCGGCCGGATGCGCCCCCTAACGACCTCGGCATCGGTGCCGTCGTACTTGGCATCCTCAGAGGCCGCGTCCAGCATCGACGCGGTGATCATGTCATTCGCGGTTTCAGGCGGCCTACCCATGACCCGCTCGAACGCCGCGAACAAATCCAGTTGCCGGCCGAACTGTGCAGCATGCTCCATCGCCTCCGCCAGGATCTGGGCGCACGCTCGATCCTCGTCGGCGAGGAATAACACGGCTGAGCTCATCTGTTCCTGCCGTTCTGCAATCGCTTGCCGTGCACGCTCGGGATCGGTGTCGGATGTCGGAATCAAGGCGATCGGAGAGATATTGACCCGCCAGTCGTCGTACACCACCAGTCCGTGTGGGTCGTGATCAATCTCTGCTGCGACGCGTTCGACGAACTGCTTCGCCGAATCCAGCCGTCGCCCGACCGACCGCAGGGAAGCCGCAACCTCGTCCAACTCATTCGCGAGCTTTCGCGCCGATTCCGTCTCTGCCGCCAGACGCACCGCGCAGGCATCGGCCGATTGTCCGGACCACTCTGGGACGATGCTGTCAGGCGACCTCGCCGCGATACCGACGGTGTCGAGGAAGGCGTTGCGAACCTCGTCAAGATCTCCGGCCGCACTGTCGAAGTCGCCAGTCATCCAACCGGACAGCGTGGATCGGGTTATCGGGGTCAACGTTGACCGTCGATTCGTCCGAGGGCCGCCGCAAAGGATTCGTCCTGGGCTTCGGTGGTGTCTGCTGTGTGCACCGCGGCGTCGGCCATCTTCTGCAGCCGCGCGGCTGTGCGATCGATCCCGCCGTTGACCAGTTCTCGCGCGGTCCCCATGACCTCCGCGGTGGCACTGTCGGGAACCGAGCCCGCACGGGAGGTGATCGCCCCTCCGGGATCAAGGTTCTCGATCGCGTCTCCGAGCCGAGTCCACGCAGAGCCGAGTCCACGCAACTGGTCCGAGTTCACATTGAATGTCACCGGTGCAGTCATTCCGCCTCCTCACCCGGGCAACCTTCATCCCGGTCATAAAGTTCGACGGGGCACCAGCCTCGAATGGTTCCACTGTTGCAGAATCAATGTTGCAGCTCGTCGCCGAGCAGCGAGCGCGAGCTCACCCAAACTAGCTCGGCGATCACACCGATTCGCACTCGCTGTAGTGGCAGTACACCGTCAACACGTGCCACCGCCGACTCGGACACTTGACCAGCTAAGTCCACATCCCGGGTGCCCTCGCCGGAGCATCGGACAGACCAGCACTACGCCGGACGATTTCGCTTTATTCTCAATGCCACCATGATTGCCTCCGCTGACACCGTTTCGGCCGCGATCAAGACCGCCACGTCGTTCGTCGTGAACGCGGTTGAGGTCTTGCGTTTCGGCGGTTTGCAAACCGACGAGGAGCCGGCCCCGTTCGAGATCGTCGCACGGCGGCCGATGTTCCGGCTCCGCCGCTACTACGCCCAGGACACTACGGCCGAGGGTGTCGCCGACAGGATCCCGGTCGAGGAGGACGGGCCGCCGCGCCCGCCCATCGTGCTGGTCCCACCGATGATGGTCTCCGCCGAGGTCTGGGACGTGTCCCCCTCGACGAGCGCAGTCACGGCCCTGTACGAGGCCGGGTTGGACCCGTGGGTGATCGACTTCGGTGCTCCGGATCTCGAGGCCGGCGGCCTCGAGCGCACGCTCACCGATCATGTGGTGGCGGTGAGTGACGCCGTGGACCTGGTCGTGGAGGCCACGGGCCGTTCG
>JAAZAD010000409.1 GCA_012514505.1 Rhodococcus sp. (in: high G+C Gram-positive bacteria)
ACGACGAGCCGGAAGAGCCCCCGCTGGCAACCCCCGTCTCCATGGTCGAGGGGATCCCCTCGACCATGGAGACGGGGGTTGCCAGCGGGGGCTCTTCCGGCTCGTCGTCCTTCTCCGGCGTTTCGACCTCGCTGCCGACGCCGGCACCGTCGTGTGCCGAGGCAGTGAGCGCCGAATACGAGGTGCGCCGCCACGTGCCGTCGAGCACGCGGGTGAACCGTGCAGCAACCAGGGACGTTTCGTCCTGCTGCGGCTTCGCCCAGGTGATCTCCCTCTTTCCGACGATGCCCGTGGCCTCGACGGAGATCAGACCGCCGGAGGCCTTCGCCCACGCCGCGAACTGTTCGGCCATCACCGAATCGGCCGGAATGCCCGCTGCGGGCGCAACCTCGGAGCTGCCCGGGGTGCGGGCGAACAACACGCGGTGCAGCGGTGAGCGGGCGGTCCCGTAGGACGGCGCCCACCACAGCGTGAGCTGACAACAGGCTCGGGTCAACGCCACATACAGCAGTCGCAGTTCCTCACCCGCTTCCTCCGCCTCGTGGGTGCGTCGGCGCTCGCCGTAGCCCGGGCTGCCCTCACCCCCGACGTCGAGGATGCGGCGGCCGTTCTCGTGCAGCAGCAGGGTGTCGGGATTCGGGTTCTTGGCGGCATCCCATGCGTACGGCACGTATACGACCGGGAATTCGAGCCCTTTGCTGCCGTGCACCGTGAGGATCTGCACGGCTGCGGCGTCGCTGTCGAGGCGACGACTGCGATCGGCGCTGCCTCGTCCCGGATCGTTCATCCGGTCTTCGAACCACCGCGTAAGCGCCGCAACACCGAACGAGTCGGATGCGGCCGCATCGTCGAGCAGTTCCGCGAGGTGTCGGAGGTCGGTCAGGTGACGCTCGCCCGATGCCGTTCGGAGCAGGCGCGCTTCGAGTTCGCTGATCGTGGCGAGGCGTTCGAACAGGGCCGCGAATCCGGACCGTGCGAACACCATCGCGAGATCGCGGAGCGCGCCCCCGACCTGTGCGACCAGTTCGTCGCCACGCGCCACGAGGTCCTCCGCGGAGTACCCGAGCAGCGGTGTCAACGCTGCGAGGCGCACCCGATCCGCGCGGTGCGGCTGTTCGAGCGCCTGCAGAGTCCACAGCCACTGCTGGGCCGCGGGGGTCGTGAACACACTCGTTCCGCCGGCAAGGACGCACGGCACACCCGTCCGTTGCAGTTCGTCGTATACGAGGGAGACCTGTGCGTGTGTCCGCACGAGGATCGCGATGTGGCCGGGTTGCACGGGCTCCGGGCGCCCGGCCCGTTCGATGGTGGCGTCACTGTCGAGCAGCGCGACCACATCGGCGGCGACGTCGCGCGCGACGTTGGCCCGCAGCGGCCCGACCGTCGGGTATCCCGATTTGCCCAGCGGTCCGGCTCCGGTGCGCGGCAGGTAACGCAGACGCAGCGGGGTCGCCCCGGCAAGGCGTGTCCCGGGGCGTGCGGCGTCGACTCGGTGCACGGTGATCCTCGGATCACCCAGTGCTGCACCGCCGTACACGTGGTCGAGCGCAGAGATCAGATCGGCGTCGCTACGCCAGTTGGTGGTGAGTTCACGATGGGCATCGGACGTGTTCACCGCATCGAGGTAGCTCAACACTTCGGCACCTCGGAAGGCGTAGATCGCCTGTTTCGGGTCGCCCACCAGCACCAGAGTGGTGTGGCCGTGGAACGCCCGGTGAAGGATCTCCCACTGCTTGGGGTCCGTGTCCTGGAATTCGTCGACGAGAACGACGCCGAACCGCGCGCGGACCCGTAGGCATGCGGCAAGACCGTGCTCAGGATCGCTCAGCACACGGTGTAGCAATGCGAGCTGGTCGTCGAAATCACGCAAACCCGTCATTCGCTTCCGCCGCTCGACCTCGGCACGCACCTCCCGCGCGAATTCGACGCGCTCCCCCGCCGGTGTTCCCTCGGCGTTCCCGGGAGCGAGCGTCGCCTGCTGGTCGAAGATCGCCGCGCGGGCGGCGGTCGTGGCCTCTGCATGGGAGACTGGTGGCTCGCATCGGCCGTATCGTTGCAGGTAGAGATCGGCGATGACCTCGATCGTGAGGTCGTCGACATCCTCCACCACAGTGACATCGGGTTCGCGCTCGCCGGCGATGCCGAGTTCGTCGAGCATCCGCTGACAGAACCCATGAGTCGTGGCGATGGTCGCGGCGTCGAAGTCCGACAGGGCCTGCCGGAGGCGGGTACGACGACCGGCGATGTCGTGAGCGGCCAGGTACCGGATGAGCTGGTCGCTGTCTGTTGCGGCAGCCTCGGGATCGGCGAGAGCGTCCACGACCTCGGCGAACCGGGCGCGGGTCCGTTCCCGGAGTTCTTGCGTTGCTGCACGGCTGAACGTGACGAGCAGGAGTTCGGACAGGTCGACGAGGCCTTCCGCGACGTATCGGGTCGCGAGACCCACGATCGCGTAGGTCTTCCCGGTCCCTGCCGACGCCTCGAGGACCGTCGTCCCCGTCGGGAGCTCGCCCAGAAGGTCGAATCCTGTTGCCGTACCGGGTACTACGCCTTCGGTCACGCTGCCACTTCCCATCACGGACGTCCCTGCTTCTCCGCCGCCAGCAGCGGTGCCCACAACCGGCGGGACAGCACCCCGAACCGGGTCGGGTCGTCGAACCAGGTGCGTTCGTCGGCGAGCGGTTCTGCTGCGGTGAGCTCACCGAACCCGACACCGCTGCCGTACAGGTACTGCACGTGCCGGTCCTTCCCGTCGCCGAACTTTCCTCCGAATTCGTTTCCGGCGGATTCGAGTGCCATGTCGATGGAGCCACCGCGCGCGCGTTGCTCCGCATACGCGGCGGCTGCCCCCGTTGTCAGCGGCAGCACCGCGCCCAGGCCGCGGTCGCGGAGATCGACGAGTTGCAGGAGCAGGTCGTGGGCGTTGCCGGGCGCGATCATCGTCGAACGCCATGCAGGCATGCGCCCGCGGCCGCGACCGGTGGTCACGGCCTGCCACCCTTCGTCACGACCGGAAGCAGCGACAGCCAAGAGCTGGATCCAGGCCGTGATCCGATGTTTGGCAGACAACTTCGAGAAGATGCTGCGGCCGATCACGTTGCCATGGACGCCGCCGATCGTGCCGGTGAGCCGTCGGCCGTTGCCGAGATCGACCATCACGTCGATGGTCGTGGGTCTTCCGCTGTGTACCGGTGCGCACGCGGAGACGAGGCTTTCCACCGCATGGGTGACGTCGTCGAGCGCCCTCTCGCCCAGCGC
>JAAZAD010000410.1 GCA_012514505.1 Rhodococcus sp. (in: high G+C Gram-positive bacteria)
AGACATTTCCCCTCACGAGGGTCCCTGGCGCCGCTAGCGTGTGGTGAAGTTCACCGCAGCCGAGGGGGTCCCGTGCCCGAGCAGGACGTTCTGGAACGACTCACAGGTGGTCGCGCGAGCATGCGTCAGATCACCGACAGTCTCGGCGCCCTCGCGGTCATGCACCGCTGCGGCCTGTTGCATTTCCCGCGCATCGATCGAAGCCTCGCGACCATGGCCGCCGCCAGGAAGTACGGTCCCTTCGCCGGCGCGGTGCATGCCCACGCCACTCGAGGCCTCGACGCCACGGCGATCTCCGACGAACGCGGTGGTGTCACGTATATAGAACTCGACGCGGCTTCGAACGCGCTGGTCCGCGCATGGATATCCGACGGGGTGACACCCGGATCCATTGTCGGTGTGATGGCCCGCAACCACCGGGGCCTGGTGCTGACGATGGTGGCTGCAGCAAAACTGGACGCGCGACTGGTGATGATGAACACGGGGTTCGCGCCGCGGCAACTCGTCGAGGTTGCGGCCCGAGAGCAGGTGTCGGCCTTCGTGTTCGATTCGGAGTTCGCGGCCGTCGCCGCAGCGCTACCCGCCGATGTCCGAAGATATCTCTCGTGGCAGGACGATCCCGTTCAGGGGATTCCCACCCTCGATTCCGCGGCCGCGGGTTTCGACCGCTCCGCTGTTCCTCCGCCCGAGAACTTCGGCGGCTTCGTCCTGCTCACGAGCGGCACCACCGGCACACCCAAGGGCGCCCCCCCGCGCGCGCACGTCACCACTGGCCTCCGCGCAATTCGTCGACCGAGTCCCGTTGTGTGAAGGACAGACGATGGTGATGGCGGCACCGGCCTTCCACGGAACCGGGGTCTCGCAGCTGGCACTCGGGCAGACGGTGGTGATGGTGCGCCGCTTCTCCCCGATCGACACCCTGCGAGCGATCGAGACCCACAGCGGGGACATCCTGGTCGTCGTCCCCACGATGCTCCAGCGCATCCTCGCGCTGGGCGCACCGAAGATCGCCGAGTTCGATACCGCGAGCCTGCGCATCATTTTCTCGGCCGGCTCGGCACTGTCTCCCGACATCTGCCGCCGCACCAGAGAGTCGTTCGGCGACGTCCTCCACAACCTGTACGGCTCGACCGAATGCGCGGTCGCGACCGTCGCAACGCCCGAGGATCTTCGTCGCGCACCGGGGACTGCGGGTCGTGCACCGGTGACCTGCCACGTCGAACTGTTCGACGACGATGGTGGCCGCATCACCACACCGGGCGTGATCGGCAGGATCTTCGTCAAGAGCGGACTGAGCTTCGCGGGTTACACCGACGGCCGCGACAAGGAACGCCTCCGCGGCCTGCTCTCCACCGGCGACGTCGGGCACTGGGACGAACAGGGCTATCTGTTCGTCGACGGCCGCGACGACGACATGATCGTCTCCGGCGGAGAGAACGTGTACCCACTCGAGGTGGAGAACGTGCTGGCCGAACGCGAGGATGTACTCGATGTGGCTGTGGTCGGTGTTCCCGATCCCGAGTTCGGTCACCGGCTGCGGGCCTTCGTGGTGCCGGACCCAGATTCCCGGCCCGCCGCCGACGAGATCAAGACATTCGTCAGGTCCAACCTCGCCCGCTACAAGGTTCCGCGCGACGTAGTGTTCGTCGACCGACTACCCCGCAATGCGACCGGCAAGCTTCTCCGTCGAGTACTCGAAGAAATGGATCCGGTTGCGCCTGACGACGAGCACGGAGACGACGAAAAGCGAAGGCCGGTCTCCTGATTCGGAAGACCGGCCTTCGCGTTGGTAGCGGGGACAGGATTTGAACCTGCGACCTCTGGGTTATGAGCCCAGCGAGCTACCGAGCTGCTCCACCCCGCGTTGCATGTCCAAAGCTACAC
>JAAZAD010000411.1 GCA_012514505.1 Rhodococcus sp. (in: high G+C Gram-positive bacteria)
GATCGCCTCGAGCATGCTGGACCTGCCCGAAGAGCCGCACATGGCCTACTTCACCGCGGCCGGTTCGGACATCACGAACGACAATCTGAAAGCAATCGAAGGCAAGACCGTCGGCCTGTCCAACTTCAACAGCTGCACCGACCTGGTCATCAAGCGGTACCTGCAGAAGAACGGCGTCGATCTCGACAAGGTGAATTTCCTCGAGCTCAAGGCCGAACTGATCGCACCTGCCATCGAACGTGGCGAGGTGGACCTCGGTGTCTTCCACCCGCCGCTGGTCGGTGTTCTGCTGAGCCAGCCGGACAAGTTCACCCAGGCGTTCACGTCGTACGACGACTGGGGTCCGCTCGGCGGCCAGGCACCGTACGTTGCGAGCAACGCCTGGCTGAAGGCTCATCCCGAGGCTGCCCGCGAGTTCGTCGGGATCATCGCCCGGACGGCGAACTGGGCGAACGCACACCCCAAGGAGTCTGCCGAGATCGCCGGTAAGACAACCGGTTACCCGGTGGAGCAGACCACCAACTGGCACTATGCGCCGAACGCGCTGCTCGACAAGGCCAGCCTGCAGCTGTGGTGGGATCTCGTCGAGGAGGTCGGCGATCCGCTTCCCGGTTCGGAGAACCTGAAACCCGAGGACATCGCAACCAACGCTTTCAATCCGTATGCGACGTCCGCGGATCTTCTGGAGAGCCAGGAGCAGAACACGGCGATCATCACCGAAGAGCAGAACACCGGCGTCTTCGACACGCACCTCGTGGACATCGAAGAGTGACCTCCGCCGAGCGCGACCGTGACTGTCGCAGAACCAGTTCCCATCGCTCGATCCGATCCCCGCGGAAAGCGTCGCAGCCTCCGCCTCCCCCACACGAAAGCCGACCGACATGACTCAACTGCTGATCGAGAAGCCACAACAGCACACACAGTCGACCACCGAACAGTCCACCGGTTCGGAATGGCAGATCGAAGCCAAGCGCGTCACCAAGCTCTACCCGAAACCGGAGTCGAAGAAGGAGACCACCGCGGTTCTCGACGGCTTCGACCTGCGGATCAGGAAGGGTGAATTCCTCTCGCTGCTCGGCCCCAGCGGTTGCGGCAAGTCCACGTTCCTGAACATCCTCGCGGGCCTCGAGTCGTACAACGGGGGTGCCGTCCTCGTCGACGGCAAACGCGTGACCGGAGTCAACAAGAACATCGGTGTCGTGTTCCAGGGATACGCCCTGTTCCCGTGGCTCACCGCCCAGAAGAACGTCGAGGTCGGCCTTCGGGTCCGTGGCGTGCCCAAGGAGGAACGCCGCGAACGCGCCGCCCGGGTCCTCGACACGGTCGGTCTCGCACATGCCGCGAATCGCCTTCCCCATCAACTGTCCGGCGGTATGCGTCAGCGCGTCGCCATCGCCCGTGTGCTCGCCTACGAACCCGAAATCCTCGTCTTCGACGAACCGTTCGCGGCACTGGACGCCCAGACCCGCGAATTCCTGCAGGGTGAACTCCTCCGCATCTGGGAGGCCGGTGAGACGAAGAAGACAATCCTGTTCGTCACGCACTCGATCGACGAAGCGATCTTCCTGTCCGACCGGATCGCGGTCATGACGAAGGCTCCCGGCACCGTGAAGTCGATCTTCGACGTCGATCTGCCACGTCCCCGCGACACCGGCGTGCGGAGCTCGGAAGATTTCGTGCACATCCGGTCCCGGGTCGCGCGGATCCTCGAGGAGGAGGTGAACCTTGGCAACGCTCACTGAGGAACCGACGCGTGCACCGGACGGGCCGGACGAGGACGATCTCACTCCCCCGAAAGCGCCGTCGTGGTTCTCCAAGTACGACCGGCTCGTCTACGGCGCGATCGGCCTGGCCGCATTCCTCGTCGTCTGGTGGGGCGTGGTCGC
>JAAZAD010000412.1 GCA_012514505.1 Rhodococcus sp. (in: high G+C Gram-positive bacteria)
ACAACATCGCTGCCGGGTTGCGGCACCATGCCCGCCATCCCGATCAGGCGCTCGCGCTGGCCTTGACCTCATGAAACCGACAATTCCGGGGCCCTGAGTTCCATGGTGTCGGGGACGTCGAGATCGAACCAGCGCACGCGACCGTTGTCGAGTCGTTCGAATCTTGTCGACAACCCGCATCCGAGATCTACGACTGTGCCGTCGGGATGTTCGGCGAGAAAGCTGCGCACGTAGCCGTCGAAGATCGACGCACGCAGCACCGATCCCGACAGCGACGGACCGCGGAACTTGGCGAAGTCGTAGTCGAGGGTGTCGACGAGCTCAGCGGCCCTGCGGTCGCCGAGCACGCTGTGACGGCGACGCGCGTCGAGCGCCCGTCCGTAGAGCGGGATCAGCAGCGTTTCCTGAATTTCGCCGAGCGAGACGGAGTCACCCATCAGCCCAATATAGGTTAGGGAAACCTAATTCGAAATGCCTTCTGTGAATTTCCGTCCGCCCAGCGGGAGCCACCGTTCCATTCACTTCTCCTCACTCCGGACCATGCAATGCATCACATTCACAGCCCACCCCCGGAGGCCTGCATGACCGCACTCTCCAGCCAACCCGACACACCCACCTCGAACGATGAGGAAATCCGCGTCATCGAAGCAGCCGCTCCCCCGGAGCGATTCGCACGCGGATGGCACTGCATCGGACTGATTCGCGACCTCGCCGACGGCAAGCCCCACCAGATCGACATCTTCGGCACCAGCGTCGTGGTATTCGCCGACAGCCAGGGGAACCTCAACGTTCTCGACGCATACTGCCGGCACATGGGCGGCAACCTGGCACAGGGCACCATCAAGGGCGACTCGATCGCATGCCCATTCCACGACTGGCGTTGGAACGGCAAAGGCAAATGCAGCGACATTCCCTACGCTCGCCGGGTCCCGCCCTTGGCCCGCACCAGAGCGTGGACCACTCTCGAACGCAACGGTCAGCTGTTCATATGGAACGACCCCGAAGGAAACCCGCCGCCGGCGGACGTGACGATTCCGCACATCGAGGGCTACGGCACCGATGAATGGACGGACTGGTCGTGGAAGACCATCCGCATCAAGGGTTCCCACTGCCGGGAGATCATAGACAACGTCGTCGATATGGCGCACTTCTTCTACGTGCACTACTCGTTCCCGCGCTATTTCAAGAACGTGTTCGAGGGACACACCGCCACGCAGTACATGCGCTCCACCGGACGCGAGGACGTCATCGTCGGCACCAACTACGACGATCCCAACGCCGAGTTGCAGTCCGAAGCCACCTACTTCGGGCCGTCGTACATGATCGACTGGCTCGAATCCCAGGCCAACGGGATGACCATCAACACCGTGCTGATCAACTGCCACTATCCCGTGAGCAACGACGAATTCGTGCTGCAGTACGGCGCAATCGTGAAGAAGCTGCCCGGATTGTCCGACGACGCAGCCGCGGGTATGGCCGCCCAGTTCGCAGACGGTGTACAGCTCGGATTCGAACAGGACGTCGAGATCTGGAAGAACAAGGCCCCGATCGACAATCCGCTACTGTCCGAGGAAGACGGCCCGGTCTATCAGCTCCGTCGCTGGTACAAGCAGTTCTACGTCGACGCCGCCGACGTCACCGACGACATGACGACGCGCTTCGAGTTCGAAATCGACACCACCCGCGCGGTCTCCAACTGGCGTCAGGAAGTCGACGAGAACATCGCCGCCGGCCGCGTCATCAACTCCACCGCGCCCTGACCCGGCGCCCGCAGCAGGAACAGGAACACCCGATGACTTACGAAGTATTGAACCGCGTCGATGCGATGGCCGACGAATTGTTCATCGAAGGTGAGCAAGCCGAGCGCATCGGCAAGCTCGCCGACGAAACGGCCAAGCGGATGAAGGAAGCCGGCTCGATCAAGATGCTTCAGCCGAAGCAATACGGCGGCCACGAGGCACATCCTCGTGAATTCGCCGAGACGGTGATGCGCACGGCGTCGCTGAATCCGTCGGCCGGATGGATCCACGGCATCGTCGGCGTCCATCCGTGGCAGCTGGCATTCGCCGATCCGCGTGCACAGGAAGAGGTGTGGGGCGAGGACGACAACACGTGGATGGCGTCGCCGTACATGCCGGGCGGACTGTGCGTACCGGTCGACGGCGGCTACACGTTCTCCGGACGTTGGCAGTTCTCCTCGGGCACCGACCACTGCGACTGGGCGTTCCTCGGTGCTCTGGCCTGCACACCGGACGGCAAGCCCGAAGAACCGATGCGCATGCTCCACGTGATCATCCCGCGCACCGACTACACGATCATCGAGGACTCGTGGGACACCATGGGACTGCGCGGTACGGGGTCCAAGGACGTCGTGGTCGAGAACGCATTCGTTCCGGACTACCGGGTCATGGACTGCGACGAGGTGATCGACGGAACCGCGGTACGCCGATACGGGCGCACCGAGACGCTCTATCTCATGCCGTGGTCGACGATGTTCCCCCTCGGCATCACCTCCGCGACCGTCGGCATCGCCGAGGGAATGGTCC
This sequence comes from Rhodococcus sp. (in: high G+C Gram-positive bacteria), assembly GCA_012514505.1. Lineage (GTDB taxonomy): Bacteria > Actinomycetota > Actinomycetes > Mycobacteriales > Mycobacteriaceae > Rhodococcus_F. The sequence continues at coordinate 2,547 of JAAZAD010000412.1, forward strand.
ATCACGCCGAGGTGTATCAGGGTGACCGGATCAACGCGCAGGGTACCGCGATCAAGGACGACCCCTACACCCTGTTC
>JAAZAD010000413.1 GCA_012514505.1 Rhodococcus sp. (in: high G+C Gram-positive bacteria)
ATCCGATCTCAGCGATGACGAAGACACTTTCACCGTGCAATCGACGAATCCGGGCCCCAACGGCCTGCCAGGGGCCAGCGCATTGTTCGTCAACGAGGACGACACCCGTGCGATCGCCGACACGATCGTCATCTATCCCGACGCCGAGACGGCGACCACGACGCTGCGCGAGGCGCTGCCCCGGATCGACACGGTGGTCGCGGACGCAACACCGAAGCCGGCGCCGGTCGGCACCGACGGCACCATGGCCGTCGGGACCTCGCCTGACGGCAGCAAAGCGGCCACGCTGCTGCTGTTCACGCACGGTCCGGCCCTGGTGCGCTTGGAGTTCCAAAGTGCGCTCGGGGACGCCACCACCGACGAGTACGTCATCAACGTCGGCAAAATGCAGCAGATCGCCCTTCGCACCGGCCTGCCGCAGTGATGTTCCACGCGGACTACTCGACGCGCTGCAAACCCGTCGCGTAGCGGCGGGCCAACTCCTGGTAGGCGCCGGGGTTGATGTTCACCCACATCTCGGTCTGGCTATACAACAGTTGACTAGCGACGAGCGCATGTGCGAACAGGCCAATTACCTGCTTATATTGCGCGACCGACCGGAAAAACTGTAACGTGTTCTAGTTAGAGACACAGAATCGGGAGGCCCAACCGTGAACACGGAAACCGCGGGAGTCCGCGAGATAGATACCGGCGCCCTGCCCGACCGGTATGCGCGCGGCTGGCACTGTCTGGGGCCGGTAGAGAACTACCGCGACGGCAAGCCGCACGGCATCGAGATCTTCGGCACCATGCTGGTCGTCTTCGCCGACTCCAAGGGCGATGTGAAGGTGCTCGACGGGTACTGCCGTCACATGGGCGGCAACCTGGCCCAGGGCACCATCAAGGGCGACGAGGTCGCCTGCCCGTTCCACGATTGGCGCTGGGGCGGCGACGGTAAGTGCAAGCTGGTGCCCTACGCCAAACGCACCCCCCGGCTGGCGCGCACCCGCGCGTGGCACACCGACGTGCGCGGCGGTCTGCTGTTCGTCTGGCACGACCATGAGGGCAACCCGCCGCAACCCGAGGTGCGCATTCCCGAGATTCCGGAGTTCGAGAACCCGGAGTGGACGGACTGGAAGTGGAACTCGATTCTGATCGAGGGCGCCAACTGCCGCGAGATCATCGACAACGTCACCGACATGGCGCACTTCTTCTACATCCACTTCGGGCTGCCGACGTACTTCAAGAACGTCTTCGAGGGCCACATCGCCTCGCAGTACCTGCACAACGTCGGGCGGCCCGACATCACCGACATGGGCACCAGTTACGGTGAGGCCCACCTCGACTCCGAGGCGTCCTACTTCGGTCCGTCGTTCATGATCAACTGGTTGCACAACAACTACGGCGGATACAAGGCCGAGTCGATCCTGATCAACTGCCACTACCCCGTCACACAGAACTCGTTCATGCTGCAGTGGGGCGTGATCGTCGAGAAGCCAAAGGGACTCGACGAGAAGACCACCCAGCGGCTGGCCGACGTGTTCACCGAGGGTGTCAGCAAGGGCTTCCTGCAGGACGTCGAGATCTGG
>JAAZAD010000414.1 GCA_012514505.1 Rhodococcus sp. (in: high G+C Gram-positive bacteria)
TCGGCCGTTCCGCGGACTTCCAGAACAACATCGTCGACCTCAGCGGCGTGGCTCCGCTCGAGAGCGACGAACCCGCCGTCGAGCAGCTGAAGGAGCTGTACGCGAAGTACGCACCCGACGCGCGGATCACCCTCCCGGCGATGCGCGCCTGGTCGTCGTGGCTGCTGTTCGCCAAGTCCGCCGCGGGCCTGCGGGGACGACCTGACCCGACGGTGCCTCTACGACACCGCTCGTGCCGAGACCATCTGGACCGGCGGGGGCCTGCACGCCGCGGCGGATCTGCAGAACCCGATTCCTCCGCAACCGTGTTTCAACGTCGAGCAGGCCACATCGGACGGCTGGACCACCGCGGAGTTCGGACCGGACAACGGTCTGTACCGCTGCGACATTCCCGCCCGCGAGTTCACCGCCGACTTCGGCACACCCATGACGCTCGCCGAGGTCGGCAAGTCCATCGACGACGTGCAGTAGATCGAGGTTCCGCCGTGGACCTGCCGTGCCGGGCTCCCCCGTGCGGCAGGTCCACGGCGTTCACGCGTATCGGCGACCAGCAAACGATCAGCCCCGACGGAGCGGCTTCACCGCGTGGAGCGTGGCACGGTATTCCTCACGCGGGCCGGCCCGAACCGAACAGTGTGCCCTGGATCAACCGCTTCACGGCGTCGAGTGTCGCATCGTAGTGGGCGGTCGAGGCGACGGCGGCCTGGTCGTACATTCCCCGCAGGATCGCGAAGATCGCGTTCGCTGCACCGCCGACGTCGGCGTCGGGATCGAGGTCACCGTCGCGGCGCGCCTGTTCGACGATGTCGACGACCACGGCACGGAGAGTGTCGAAGAGCGTGTCCGCGTCCTCTCCCAGATGCAGATGTTCGGCACTCTCGACGCGGATCGCACGGTCGAAGGCGACCGCGTACGGGTATTCGCGCACCACTCGACCCCCCTCGTCGAACAGCGCCATCAATTTGTCCACGACCCCGGTGGCCTCGTCCGCTGCCGCTGCGAGCCGAGGTACCGCGATGTCGGCGAGTTCGTCGAACGTGGCCTTGACGAGCTCGGACTTGTTGGGGAAGTAGTGGTACAGGCTGCCGCTGGTGATCTGCGCCGTGCGGGCAATTTCCCGAATGGTCGCCCGCGAATAGCCGACCTCCGCCACGGTGCGCATCGTCGCGGCGACTATCCGTCGCCGGGTCTGCTCGCCACTTCCCCCGACAGGCCGGCCCAACGGTGGTCGAGTAGTCAAAACCAGCATCTCCCGGCTCGATGGAATCGTCTCGCAGAGCATCCCACGCCGGCGCGGACCCGACGCCGATCACACACCGATGCGGTCGTTGCGATCGTGACGAACTCCATCGCAGCGGTTCGCGACTGCCGCCGAACCCGGCGACCAGGTGTCCGCGCGGACACCGCCCGGAATGTCCGATCGAAATCCCCGAAAACCGTCCCGTAAGGCCACCGAGACGATATTTTCGTTCTCCAAGTCGGAGAGGACTGTTTCCCTTATCGATAAGGGCACTTCGCCTCTCCGGTTTCCTGCGCGATCATCCCGATCGCGCAGACCCACGGACCTGGGGAAACACGTGATTCGACATCGACAGTTCCTCGCCGGGCAGCGACGCCTCGTCGTCGCGGTTGCGGCACTCGCAGTGCTCGCGTCCGGCTGTAGCGGCCGCACCGGCAGCGAAACCGAGAGCACCGACAGCAGTGGCAGCGGTGGCAGCACCACGGCGACATCCGCGGATTTCGGTACCCTCACCGACGTCTGCCAGGACGGCGACGCCTCCACCGCCACCGCTCAGGGCGTCACCGCCGACCGGATCGAAGTCGGTGTCTTCAGCGACATCGGATTCACGAAGAACTCCGAGTTCGTCGACGCCGCCCACGTCTTCACCTCCTGGTGCAACGACAACGGCGGTATCAACGGACGCACCCTCGTCGCCAACACCCGCGACACCAAACTCATGGAACCGCGCCAACGGATGATCGAAGCGTGCCGCGACGACTTCGCGCTCGTCGGCGGCGGGGCCGGCCTCGACGGACTCGGCGTCAAGGAACGCCTCCAGTGCCTGCTGCCGAGTTTCCCCGCGCAGACCGTGCAGGAACGCTCCTCCGGTGCCGATCTCGAGATCAGCGCGTCCCCGTCGAAGGTGCCCGGATACGACCCGTACACCGGATTCCGGACGTGGACCCTGAACGAGGCCTACCCGGATTCGAAGGAGGCCGTCGGCCTGATCAACGGTGACTCGGCAATCACCCGGGCCGTGCAGGAGATGACCCTCGAAACCCTCGACGCGATCGGCGCGAAGGTCGTCTACAGCGAGCTGTATCCGACGATGGGTGTGTCCGACTGGACACCCTACGCCCAGTCGATCAAGAACAACGGCGTCAAGGGCCTGATCTTCATGGGCAGCTTCGATCAGCTCGCCAAGCTCGAAGA
>JAAZAD010000415.1 GCA_012514505.1 Rhodococcus sp. (in: high G+C Gram-positive bacteria)
ACGCCGATCGCGCGACCTGTCCGGCACCGAATCGTTGATTCTTCGCGCGTGTGCGGTCGATCTGTGGGGTGGGGCATGGGTGAACAACACTCGTGCGTGCGCCCGCTGGTACGAGCGTCCCGGCGCGTCCGGAACCGATCACCTGAAATTTGCTGCACTGCACGTACATCCGTTCGTCTTTGCTTGGTGGGATCGGGACGAGGCGAACCGCATATCGGTGTGGCTGTGGGCGGGCGCGCAGTACGGCTACATGATGGCCGCGACCGTCGCGATTCGTGCCACCCCACGATATCGGCGCCCGCTCGGTGTGGCGCTGACCGTGGGTGGCATCGCCTTGGACCGGGCACTCGGATCGTCTCGCACTGCGCCCTGGTTCGCGCCGGTGTACTACACCAAACTGCTGCTCGGTCATGCCGGAGCAAGCCTGTGGCCCGACCGGGTGCTCCGAGAACCACCTGTTCAGCTCGCCGTCGAGTGAACGATGAGGTTTCTCTTCGGTGGCGGTCAGTCCATATGACAGCCGCACGACCTATGAAGGAGCCTCGTGATGCCCGCCCTCACCCCGTGCCTGTGGTTCGACATGAACGCGCAGGAAGCCGCCGAGTTCTATACCTCCGTCTTCCCCAATTCGAAGATCCTGAGCACCTCCTACTACCCGGAGGACGGGCCGTTCCCGGCCGGTACCGTGTTGACCGTGGAATTCGAACTCGACGGTTCGCGCTTCACTGCGCTGAACGGTGGGCCGCAGTTCCAGTTCACCGAAGCGGTGTCGTTCCAGATCGACTGCGGCGACCAGGACGAAGTCGATCACTACTGGAATTCGCTCCTCGCCGACGGCGGCGAGGAATCGCAGTGCGGCTGGCTCAGAGATCGGTTCGGGCTGTCATGGCAGGTGGTGCCTCGACGAGTCGTGGAGTTGCTCGCCGACCCCGATAGGTCGGTCGCGCAGCGGGTCAGCGACGCGTTCATGAAGATGCAGAAAATCGACATAGCCATCCTGGAGGAAGCCGCACGCGGGTGAGCACCTTCCACGGAGGCACCGTGTAACTTCCGATCCATGACCACGCGTACCCAGCGGCTCGACGAACTGCCGTTCACCGCCAAGCACCGCCGCCTGCTGGCAGGGTCCGGTGTGGGCTGGGCACTCGACGCGATGGACGTCGGCCTGATCTCGTTCGTCATGGCGGCGCTGGCAGTGCAGTGGGATCTGTCGTCCACTCAACTGTCGTGGATCGGGTCCATCGGCTTCCTCGGCATGGCGATCGGTGCGTCGGTCGGTGGTCTGCTCGCCGACCGCATCGGCCGCAGGCAGGTATTCGCTGCGACGCTCCTGCTCTACGGACTGGCGACGGGCGCGGCCGCGTTGTCGACGTCGGTCGCGATGCTCATCGCGCTGCGTTTCGTGGTGGGACTCGGGCTCGGCGCCGAACTTCCGGTGGCGTCGACGCTGGTCAGCGAATTCGCGCCGCGCAAAATCCGTGGTCGCGTCGTGGTGGCGCTCGAAGCCTTCTGGGCTGCCGGGTGGCTTCTTGCAGCACTGATCGGGTACTTCGTCGTACCGCTGAACGACGACGGGTGGCGGTGGGCTCTCGCGATCGGTCTCGTTCCGGCCGCGTACGCACTTGTCGTGCGTCTGGGATTGCCGGAATCGGTGCGGTTTCTCGAGAGCAGAGGCCGCACCGATGAGGCCGAAGCGATCGTCCTCGACTACGAACGCTCCGCCGGTGTCGCGCCCCGGGCAGACGTGGCGGACGCGCCGTCCGAGACGGTGCAGGCCGAGGTTGCGCGGCGATCGATCTGGGACGCGGGGTTGCGCGCCCGCACGGCAGCGCTGTGGATCGTGTGGTTCGGCATCAACTTCTCGTACTACGGTGCCTTCATCTGGTTACCGAGCCTGCTCGTGGCGCAGGGCTTCGACCTGGTCACCTCATTCGGTTACACCCTGATCATCACCCTCGCGCAGCTTCCCGGTTACGCCGTCGCCGCGTGGCTGATCGAAGTGTGGGGCAGGCGCACCACACTTGCGCTGTTCCTGGCGGGGTCGGCGGTCTCGGCGGCGTTGTTCGGTCTCGCAGACACTCCCGGCACGATCATCGCCGCGGGAATGGCACTCTCCTTCTTCAACCTCGGCGCGTGGGGTGCGCTGTATGCAATCGGACCGGAGTTGTATCCGACGTCGGTGCGTGGATCGGGAACCGGTGCTGCCGCCGCGTTCGGGCGCCTCGCGTCCATCATCGCTCCGCTACTCGTCCCACTGCTTCTCGACGGTGGTGGAAACGGTCTGGTGTTCTCGATGTTCGCGGTGTCGTTCGTGATCGCTGCGGTTGCGGCGATCACCCTCCCGGAGCGGGCGCAGGTCGCCCTCGAGGACTAGGTGCCCGTCATGACAACGAGCGAAGAGGTCCTCGAGCTGATCGTCGGGTCGCTGCAGGACGCGACCGCGCGGCGCACGCCGTTCACCCTCGGGTATCTGGGAACGGTGGGCATCGATGGTGGACCGCGGGTTCGTGCGGTGATCCTTCGCCGCTTCGACCCGGTACGGAGCCGGGTCATGTTCGCGACCGACTCACGGTCGGAGAAAGTGCCCGAGATCCGGCGCAACCCACGTGTCGCGCTGACGATGGGCGACGATCAGCGCGCGGTGCAACTACGCGTCGAAGGCCACGCCGTCCTCGTCGACGACACCGACGAGCGGGAATCGGTGTGGGAGACGTTCGGGCCCCACAGTCGCGAGCTGTACAGTTCGCCGGCGGTCCCCGGCACGCCGATGCGAGAGCGACCGGAGGCGTTCGACTACGATGCGACCGCTTTCGAACGCTTTGCG
>JAAZAD010000416.1 GCA_012514505.1 Rhodococcus sp. (in: high G+C Gram-positive bacteria)
CGGCCGATTCCCAGAACCCGGCGATCGAACTTCCGCCGGCTGCCATGACGCCTCTCCCGGTGATACACGCGCGCACGTCCGTTGCGTTGACGGGCTTATACATGAAGGTCGCTCGCTTTTCGCGTCTCGACGAGCTCCGCGACGTCACGCAGAGAATGTTCGGGTGCAATCTCCTCGTCCTCGAGTGAGATCGCGTACGACTTTTGGATCGCGACGTTGAACTCGAGGAGCGCCAATGAATCGAGGCCCAAGTCGTCGAAGGACTCCGCGGCGACAAGTTCGTCGACGGTTACCCCCATCTTCTGTGAACCCAACTCTGCCAACTGATTGATGATGCTCATGTCGCCTCCCCTTCGTAGGTTTGTATGGCAACCGGGCCGTCTGCCTGCCCGGACAATGTCGTGCGTGTTGCGGGTAGTCAGCTCGCGGAAACAGCGTCCTTCGACGTGGCGTCGGTGTTTACCTGCCAATGCGCCAAGCAAGCGCCCCAGGTCAGGCCGCCGCCGAATGCCGTGAGCAGTAATCGATCCCCGTACTGGAACTGCGACTTGGCGTGCGCTTCGGCGAGTGCGATCGGGATCGACGCAGCGACCGTGTTGCCCACTCGATCGATGTTCTGGATCGACTTCTCGGGTCTGATGCCCAACTGGTCGACCACGGCTCCCAGGATCCTGGCGTTGGCCTGATGCGCTACGAACGCGTCGACATCGTCGACAGACAGGCGAGCCCGATCGAGCAGTGCCGTGCAGGATTCGGTCATGCGTGCCACTGCCTGCATGAAGACCGACTTGCCAGCCATGGTGAAGTACGGGGGTAAGGCGTGCTGTTCATCCCGTTTGATCGCCGAACCGCTTGCCGGTCGCGTGATGAGGTCGTATCCGCCCCCATCCGAGCCAAGCTCGAAGTCCGACGCGTCGTCCATGTCGCTGCGCGTGATGACCACGGCACCGGCACCGTCTCCGAATATCGCCCGTGTCGAACGGTCTTTCGGGTCAAGTATCGAACTGAAGGTGTCTGCACCAATCACGAGCGCAATGTCGCCACTACTGGTAGCCAACATCGCATTCGCGACCGATAGCGCGTAGACGAACCCTGTACAGACGGCGTTCAGGTCGAAGGCGGCTACGCCGCTCATCCCGAGCGCTTCACCCACAAGCGGTGCCGTCGCCGGCACACTGCGGTCAGGCGTACTGGTCGCGACGACGATCAAGTCGACCCGGTCAAGGGCGGCGCTTTCGAGCGCACGTCGAGCCGCTCTCGTCGCCATAGTCGACGTCGACTCGTCCTCTGCGGCGATCCAGCGCTGTCCGATTCCGGTTCGACTTCGTATCCATTCATCGGACGTGTCGATCTGCTGAGCGAGGTCCTCATTCGTTTCAACAGTTCGAGGCAGGCACGATCCGACTCCAGTCACGGTGATCGGCAATTTGTCCTCCTGGGATTGATAGGTGCCTGGATTGTGCGGGAACTTCATCCCGCAACCCCGGACAAATCCAAGCTAAGCCGTAGTCGACCGAAGGGCAACTAACTTGTTGGTTGCCCCTAGGTTAGCCGGAAGTAAACAGAGGACCTCGTTCGACAACGCGGCTGGTCAATGCGTCGGCAGGCGAACCTGGCCCGATCGCTAGGCGCGTAACGGAGATCACTATCCGAAGTCAACGTGTCGCGTTGCATACGAATGAAACCTGGCATCGGCACATGGCGATCGTGGAGCGAGGACGCCGCGCCCGATTCCGGATCAGCCGGAGAGAGCATTGCAGTATCCGGTTCATCCGGATGGTGGACATCGTCAGCGCGCCTGGACAGTGACGAACCCTGCCGGCTACCTCAAAGACCCGACGCATGATGCTGTCCCTTGACGGGCATCGCTCCCGCGCCTCGCGACTGGACACCCGATCGCACTGGTGTCTGTCGCATACCGTTCACAATCCCCAGCAAATGTGCGCTGAATCTTGGGGTCACTGTCCCACACCGCCGTCCGCCAGCTCGCTGTCATGATCGGCTTTGCTGCCGGACGCAACGCCATCGCCAGATGGCTGCACCGACAAGAACAAGCAGGCCTACCGACAAGCAGCTGAACCCGGCCACACAAAACCCGCTCGACCACGGTCCCCCGCGCACCCCACGGTGTGCGGGGCAGGCGGCGTTGCCGATACACTCACCTAGCGCACGTGAGCCGCCGACCTACGCACTCCGTCGGCAGAACGCGTCGCAGGGACACCGCGAACAAGACGAAAAGACCAGATCGCAAGGGTTTTACTCACCTATTCGCGCACGTCCCGCGCCCTCGTAGCTCAGGGGATAGAGCAACCCTCTCCTAAAGGGTAGGTCGCAGGTTCGAATCCTGCCGAGGGCACCAAAGTTTCTGCAAGTCAACGGATTGTTCGGGGACCGCAAGCCGAGGGGCACTGGCCTTCTGAGTTATCCATACCCGTTGGTCACGGTAGGTCCGTACGAGCGCCGCGGCCAGGCCTGTTCGCCTGCCAGGTGTCCACCGTTTCGGGGAGCCAGCCACAATTTCGGCCGATCTTCGCGTCGGGCGCGGGCAAGTAGCCACGCTTGTCATAAGACTTGATCGTGTCGAGGCTCAGACCGAGACGTTCGGCAATCTCACCGCGGGAAAGGTAGACGCGCATGTCAGGTGTGGGCGGCGTCGCGGCGCAGTTCGCTACGGATAACGAAGAACGCGAACACGGCCGACACCGTGCCCCACACAATCGCGCGAGTAGGCGTGAAGTTCTCATACAGCAGGGCACCAGCGAACACCAGAAACACGACGAGGATGCCGACACGGTTGTTCATCAGACGCTTCACGTTGCCGATCCTCCCATGAGGAACTCGTAACGCGCGAGAGACAGGACTGACACGCATACCGGCCGGTCTATCAGCGCAGTGTTGCCTCGATCCAGTCGACCGTCTGCATTCCGAACAGGTCGGTCCCCCAACCGTACGGATCGGTGAAGAGTTTCTGGAGCGAGCAGTCGGTGGGTTCGTAGATCACCTGTGTTCCGCCTGCTCGATACTGTGCAACCAGGTCGCGGGCGTTCTGTGCGGTGACCAACGACATCGGTGAGTCGTCGGCGACGCAGGACGTGATCATCACCGGCGCCCGCGGTGCCTGGGTTCCCAGTTGGTTGTCCTCGAACGCGCGCTGGAAGTCGGGAATGTCGGCGGGGCTTTGCCCGTCGTTGAACAAGGTGGACAACGGCACGAACGGCATCGTGAAGTAGGCGGGAGTCTGGCACTGGTTCCGATACTCGTCGGCGATCGCTTTCCCTGCCGGGGTCAGCTTCTCGTCGACCTTCATGTCCGGATACCAGGGCTCTAGGCCCAGCAGGAGTGCGAACCCGAACCCCGAGCCGACCGACCCGTCGGTGTTCCGCAAGAAGTCCCGAGTGTTGATCACTATGCCCTCGAGCACCACTGATTTCACGTTCAGCTCCGGCGCGTACGCCGCCTGCCGCTCGGCGGCGAACGCCGCACCCACCCCGCCTCCGGCGATGCCGAACAGCGAAATCGGCGGGGACGACGACAGTCCCGCATCGTCGAGCGCTATCGCGGCACGTAGCCCGTCGAGGTTGGCGTGCCCGGCGAACTTACCGGCAAAGACGCCGTGTGGGTCCGGGTCGCCGTCGTTTCCCACATCGGTGATCATCACGGCCCAGCCGTTACCGAACATCTGCGCGAGTGGCCCCAACGCCGACCACGATGCGCCGTCGATGGGATCGCCGCCGGTCCACATCGTGCTCGGGTGACAGTAGGGACCGACACTGTCGTTGGCCATTTGGTAGCCGATCAGTGGCCGAGTCGCGTTGTCGCGGCCGTCCACCGGAATCATCAGAATCCCCGTGCTGATCGTGTGTTCGCCGTCGACCCCCGTGGTGACGTACATCAGTTTGTACGCATCGAGATTTCCTGGCTTGAATCCGGTGAACATGACGTCGACGGGCTTGGATTTCAGCAGGGTTCCGGGCGGTTCACCGCCGGTCAGTTGCGGTTCTTGATAGAACGGATCATTCGGGTTCAGGGCTTGAAAGATTTCGTCCTGGCTACCGAAACCACCGTCGACGAAGGTGCCGACGACAAATGGATTGAACACCTCTTGGAGCGTTGGGCTGTCCGGTTCCGGAGGCGGCACCGGTTGTGCATGGGCACCGGGTGCGACGACAAATGTCAACGCGAACGCAACGGCCACCGCGATCGCACCGCGAACTGATGCCTTCATGAGATGGTGACCTCCGTGTGCTCCAGGGCAGTGGACATGATCTGTGGAATGTTCCGGGTCGGCCGACCGAGTTCGAGTTGCACCTCGAACGGGACGCGAAGCCGCGCTTCGAGTTCCGGCCAGTTGTTGTCCACCATGTTCCGATATTTCGGCAGCAGTTCCGCGGTGATGTACGCCCACCGCTTCTCGTACACCGACCAGTTCCAGTCCGGCAACGGCGTTGTCAGGACCGCTGTCCGTCCATCCGGCAGCGGCTGACCGATCTCGATCGAATCGAAATAGCGGGGCGCTATGACACCGGCGACGGACGGGGAACCGGCGACGGTGGACAGGTAGGTCACGGCCTCACCGACATCGCCTTTGTACGCGCGCACCAAGTCCCATTGGTCACCGATGACAGTGCTCTGTTCACGGTTGAGCAGTGCCGCGTTACCGGAGGCGATGCGGTCGGGGCTACCGGAGGCGATGTCGTGCCAGGCACCGAGGATTCGGCCACCGAAGAGCCCGGCGGCATGCATCTCTTCGATTGCACCGACACCCTGTGTGACGTAGGCGCGATGCATCGGCATGAGATCGGAGAAGATGTTCTTCTGCATCACCAGAATCCATCCGATGATGTACCGCAGATCTTCGGCGGTGATCGTGGCGCCGGCGCGCGCGAGGGCACGTAGTCCCTCGGGGAGCATCTCCACCGCTTCGGGGCCGAGTTCGTGAAGTGTTCGGCCGACGATCGCGTTGGCTGTCTGCGCGATACCAGGCAGGTCGTAGATGTTCGTCGTGAGTTCGAAGTCGACGAGTCCGCCACCGAAGTCTGCGCCGACGAGACCGCCCATCCCCGCCCATTGCAGTTCGCGGTGATGCAGTTGTAGCTGCTCGTAATAGCTGTACGAGCGGACGAGGTTCTCGCGGTTCGCCGAAACTCCGGCCCGCGGATCCCATGATGCGAGGTCGATGCCAGCCGCTTCGGTCACATCGACGAGCCAGAACTGGTAGAGCAATGCCGCGTATCTCTGTGGTTCGACACCTTCGCGCCGGGCGCGATCGAGCAATTGCGCCAGCGTGGCGCGATCGTAGGGAAGCTCCGGGTTGACGCCACCGGGACTTGTGGCCGCGTCACGATTGACCAACGGCAGGTCGAGGTAGCGCTCCAGCTGGTCCGTCGGCGCCGCAGCGGCGACCCCGCCTGCAGTCAACATGACGAGCACACAGCACAGGGCAGCTGCGATGCGGCTGTAGCGCCCCGAACGCCGTGCAGCCCGTCGCCCCGATAGATATCGACATCCGGACATCGGTTGGCCTGCTTCGAGTGGAAAACGTGTCCCCTCCTCGACGCTAATGCAGCGACTCGACCCGTGTCAGCGAATTCGGGCGCCCATCCCCTACTGCGGTGTGGTCACACACCTCCCTGAGCAGTGATTCGGCCATCGCTGATTGCCTGCAGCAACGAAGCATGGTCTCGACCGTTCTGTTCGGCATAGGTCTCGGCAAAGGCGTGAATTGCCCTGTCGAATTCATTCTCACTGTCGAAGTCGTTGTCACTACCGAGGTATCCGGCGATCGCGAATCGGTCCCCACCACGTGCATGCGCGTGGGCCAGCACCCGCGCACACAATCGTCCGTACAGTTTCATCATTTTCGGAGACATGGTCCCGATGTCTGCTGAGCCCTTGCCGTCGCGCAGCTGACGAATGTAGAAGTCGCGCTCGACGCCGTCCACACCGACGCCGCGTTGCCAGCCGAGGAAGATGTCGCTGGCCGCCTGCATCAACCGCTGCCCTGCCACCACCCGTTCGCCCTGATTCGCGCAGGGCGGCTCATCCACGTACGCCTCGAGCACCGATCGTTGCGCCTCCTTGACCTGGAGAAAGAGCGGATCGCCCCCCGACCCTTTCAGCAGGACTATCCACGTGCGGGTGCCGACGCTGCCCACACCGACGACCTTGCGTGCAGCTTCGACGAACTGGAAACGATCGAACAACACCCGGACGCTGGGCGCCAACGTGTCGCGGTAGGAGCCGAACCGTTCTATCAATTCTCGATTCAGTGCACGTGCGTCGATTCCGGCGACAAGTTCCTCGATCGGGACGATCAACGGCGGTGTGCTCACGATCCGCGGATGCCCGTCGATGATCGTGGTCAGCTTCGACAGGGCCTGCATGCTGTTGCGATTCCACGATTTGTCGATGGTCTTCTCGAGCCGCTTCCGAGTCGTGGAGTCGAGAAGGCCGCGGATCTGATCCAGCTGCGCCTGGGCGTCTATATGGGCGTACCAGACGTCGAGTTCGGCGCACTCGGACAGGCCGATCATCGTTTCGCGGTACTCCGCGGCACACGCGCGAACGATCTTCTTGCGCTGCTTCCGGCCGAAGTCGCTGTTGCCCGCCGCCACTGCCAGACTGGCAGCGAGTCGTTTCACGTCCCACTCGAACGGGCCCGGAAACGTCTCGTCGAAATCGTTGAGGTCGAACACCAACTTCCGCTCGGGAGTGGCGTACAGGCCGAAGTTGATCAGATGCGCGTCGCCGCACAACTGGGTGGTCAATCCGGAGTTCGGTGTGCGAGAGAGATCGTCGGCCATCACCAGCGCGGCGCCCCGATAGAACGCGAAGGGCGACGCCGCCATCCGCCCGTGCCGGATCGGAACCAGATCTGGCACACGGGTTGCGGCCTGACCTTCCAGCAGTGCGACCGGATCACGGTCACTGCCGAATGAGCACTCCGCGAGCGCGTCGAACGACACGCTGCTCCGTGCCTTCTTTCCGTACTCGACTCGCTCTGCGCGAGTGGACGGCTCATTCACCACAGGTTTCTCAGTCATGACGATGTCCTCACCTGATCAGGCGCTACGTCGTCTCGCACACCACGCCAACTCGGGTGCCGTAACCGCCGCGCCGACGACCACTCCATGAATCGCACTTCTCCTACCAGGGTCGGCGACACCCACAGCGCCTGCTTGCGTTCGGCGGCCGGTACCTCGTCGACGAACGGGCTTTCGTCCTGACGCAAGCGCTCGAGAAGCTCCGCCAGATCGGTCAACGCGCGCTCGGTGAACCCGGTCCCCACTTTGCCCACATACCGGAGTCCGTCGCCCTCCGGTACACCAAGTAGCAGCGACCCGATGCTCGTGGATCGCTTGCCCTGCCCCGGCTTCCAGCCGCCGATCACCACGTCCTGGGTGCGCCAGTTCTTCACCTTGATCCAGCTCGACCCGCGCTTGCCCGGTAGGTACACGGAGTCACGGCGTTTCGCGACGACACCTTCCCAGCTGCGATTGCGGCTCTCCTCCAACGCTTCTTCGGCGGTCCCGTCGAGTTGTGGTGGAATCTCGAGCCTCGGAACCTTCGCCCCCAATGCCTCCAACACCCGGCGGCGGTCGCTGTACTTCTTGCGCAGCAGCGATACTCCGTCGAGGTGGAGCACATCGAATACGAGGAAGTGGGGTTCGCCGCCCTGCTGCAGCGCACCGAAACTGCTCGTGCCGTCCGGATCGAACGCCACGACCTCTCCGTCGAGCACCACCTCGTGCCCCGCCAACTCGTCTGGGAGCCAGGACAGCGCCGGGTACTGCGCAGTTTTGTCGTTTCCGGCGCGACTCGACAACCGGAAGTGATCGCCGACGATCTCGGCGATCACCCGGATGCCGTCCCACTTTCCTTCGAACGCCCACTCGTCCTCGTTCAACCCATCGAGATTGCCCGGGGACGCCAGCATCGGTGCCAGCCGCTTCGGGAACTCCGCTGCACGGCCGGCACTCCCCTGCGACCGTTGCTCCTTCATCAGATGCATCAACCATTGGTCACCCTTGGCCCGTATCAGCGCGAAACGGCCCTGGACGCGGTCGCCGTGGAGTTGCACGATCACTTCGTCGTCACGCCACTTCTCGGTGACATACGTGCCCGAATCCCAGATCGTCATCGTCCCGCCGCCGTATTCGCCTTTCGGAATGATGCCGGAGAAGGCGGCGTACTCGAGTGGATGATCCTCCGTGTGGACGGCGAGCCGATTCTCTCCCGTGGACGTCGGCACATTCTTGGGCACCGCCCACGACACCAGCACCCCACCGCGCTCGAGGCGCAAGTCGTAATGCAGGCGGCGCGCGTGATGTTCCTGGATGACGAACGTGTCGTCGTTGCCTGCGGTCGGTGAGTGCGCGGGGACCGGTTCGGGGGTACGCGACGCCGACCGTTTCTGCCGATAGGTATCGAGCGAGTCGCCGGCTCCCGTGTCCATCGGTGAATCGAGGCCGGCGAGAACATCACCGTGGTCCGCAACCCGTTCGAGCACCTCGTCGAACGTCAGGTGTCGCAGATCGACGTCGTCCAACTCTTCCCACGTTCGCGGCGCCGCCACGTACGGATGAGACCGTCCGCGTAGCGAATACGGCGCGATGGTCGTTTTCGACGGGTTGTTCTGACTCCAGTCCACGAAGACCTTGCCCGCACGCACAGCCTTCGCCATCGTTGCCGTCACCAGTTGCGGCATCACTTTTTCGAGACCGGTCGCCACCTGCCGGGCGACAGTGGACGCACCCGTTCCGTCCAATCGCCGATCCAACGGCACGTACACGTGCAGCCCTTTGCTGCCACTGGTCACCGGGTAGGCCGGCCATCCCAGATTTGCCACGAGGTCGCGAACGGCACGGGCGACTTCGGCGCAGTCGGCAAGCGACACCCCTTCCCCCGGATCGAGATCGAACACCAGCCGTGTCGCGGGCCCCCGTTCGGCACCCTCGAAACGCCACTGCGGAACGTGTAGTTCGAGCGCAGCCTGCTGTCCCGCCCACCCGAGCGCAGCAACCGAATCGAGTAACGGGTACGTGATCGTCCGCGCGGAATGCGGCAACGACTGCCTCGGTAGCCACTCCGGTGCCGAGGCCGCCAGGTTCTTCTCGAAGAACGACTGCCCGTCCACGCCGTTCGGCCACCGTTTCCGGGTCACCGCGCGACCGGCCACGTGCGGCAACATCACCGGCGCAACCCGAAGGTAGTAATCGACGACATCACCCTTGGTGGTTCCCGTTTCGGGATACAACACCTTGTCGAGGTTGGTCAGCTGCAGCCGACGGCCGTCCACGGTGATGTGGTCGGCACCACGAACTCGGTCGGGCATCGCGCCTCCGTTGTCGACGTCCCCACATTGTGCGCCCGTAATCCATTCTCCATTGGCAACACTTATGTTTCATTGACATAAACGACACCGGTTTCCATTGGCACAATTCCGACACCGGGGGCAAAATGTCGGAGTGCCCCGTCGAACTCGTACTCGCATGGCAGTCCTCGCGACTGCAGGTGTCCTCGTCCTCGGCGCGTGCTCGTCCGGAAACGGCCCCGACGGCGACGCGGACGGTTCTGCGACCGGTACAGCAACAACCACCACTACACCGCGCGAGGCCATTCCGGCCCCCATCGGTGCCGCAAGCGAATGTGCGCCTGGCAGCGGCAAGACGATGACCGCGAACATGCTCACCATCGCCACGGACACACCCGCCTACGAACCGTGGTTCGTAGGCAACGACCCCGCCAACGGGCAGGGCTTCGAGGGGGCCGTCGCACGCCGAGTTGCCCACCGCCTCGGATACACGCCCGATCAGATCACCTTCGTGTCCGTGCCCTTCAACGAAGCGCTGACACCGGGAGACAAACCGTTCGACTTCGACATCAACCAGGTCACGATCCTCGACCAACGACGCGAGGCCGTCGACTTCAGTTCGCCGTACTATTCGGTCGCACAGTCGGTCGTCGCGTTGAAAGACAATCCTGCCGCCGATGCGCAGACACTCGCCGATCTGACGTCGTTCCGGCTGGGCGCGCAGGTCGACTCGACAAGCCTGAAAGCCATAGTCGAAACCATCGGCCCCACCGCGCCGGTGAAGTCCTACCCGACGAACGACGCAGTGAAGCACGCTCTGGCGACGGGCGAGGTGGACGCGATGGTGGTGGACCTTCCCACGGGATTTCAGATCGTCGAAAGCCAGGTCGAAGGTGCCACCCTCGTGGGACAGTTCCCCCGACCGAACTCCGTCACCGAATCCTTCGGTCTGGTCCTCGAGAAGAACAGCCCACTCACACCCTGCGTCTCGGCAGCCGTCGACTCGCTCTACGCCGATGGTGTACTCGACGCGCTGGTCGGCAAATGGCTCACCGACACCGGCGGAGCCCGCCTCCTCGACTAGCAGGCAGCTACCACGGAAATATCAGTCGCCCCGACTCTGCAGCGCTTCGGCGAACACGGTGGATATGTCCGAGGGATCCCGTGCGATGTGACTCGAACCGCCCGTGGCTTCCGCGATCTGGCGGAGGACGTCCGCATCGGCATCCTCGCTGATCCCGATGGTCACCACTATCACAGGGTTCTCAGGGTCCTGTTCGCGCTCCAATGTGGCCAGGAGTTCACCGAGGCCGATGCTGCCGGGATCGTCGTTCGAGCCATCGGTGAGGATGACGACGCTGTTGACGGCGCTTGGGTCGTAGCCTTCCTTCACCTCACGGAAAGCGGCGAGCGTCGTGTCGTAGAGTCCGGTCCCGCCACCGATCTGGTTCGGCAGCGACCGGATCCCGGCAACGAGTCGTTCCCGCTGCGTGGCACCGTCGACCACCTTGTCCATCCGGGCGATCGGGACCAACTCCGTGTAATCCGGATAATTGCTGTTCGGGCCGGTGGAGAACGACCACAAACCGATCTGAGCAGCGTCCGGAAACAGCTTGCTGCCTTCCACGCTGGCCCGCACCGTCATACCCATGCGCGTCGTGTTCGAGGCGTTGTAGCTCATGGAGCCGGAGACGTCCTCCACGATCAGCGTCCGCGACGGTTTCACGAGCGCCGTGTAGTTGCTGCGTAGTTCTGCCACGACAGCAGGCTCCGGGGTGCGCAGTTGGACGACGGGACGAACTCCACGGTCGTTGCTCAGCGGACTTCGGTCCACCGATCGGAAACCTGCCGCGGACAGCACCTCTTCGCCGACCGGCGAGGTGAGCGCCGCAGCCAGAGACGTGCCGGCTTCTTCCGCTGCGCTGCGACCGTCGGCGCCCGTGGCGACCAGCGGATAATCGAGGAAGATACTGCCCGTCCCCGGAACGGATGCGGTGAGACCGTCGCCTCCGTCTGTGACGAACTGCTGCTCGGTGACGGTCGTCGCGCCACCCTTTTCGCGTACTGCGTTCAGCTGGGCGGCCGCATCCGCTGTTTCGGAGTCGGCGGATTGTTGTGCAACTTTGACGAGCGCATCCGACACCTCCTCCGGGTCGCTGGCGCTGACCTCCACCTCGACGGTCGCGCCGGCGATGGGGGCCAGGGCAGCGCCATCCGTTTGCGGGGCACCGACCGTCAAACCAGGCATCTGGAGAACGCCCAACCAGGATTCACCCGCTGCCGGCCCTCCTTCGGGAGTCACGAGAACGGTTGGTGTCGAGGCGACGGACTCGCTGACGACCGTGGCGCCGGAATCCTCGGCGACCAGCATGGTCGAATCAGGGATCCACAGATCCGGCGCGTCCGGTCCGTTGGGGGTGACCTCCGTGGCCTCCACCGCAGACACGGTGAACGATGCGCATCCCAGGTCGCTCGGATCGGAATCGGCGGCGACCTTCTGTACCGCGGCTGCGATCGCCGGGTCCGCTGCCACGGTGTACTCGGTCGGATCCTCGCATCCGCTGCCCATCCGCGACACCACGAACACAGCCACGCCGACCAGCAGAACTGCGACGACAGCGAGTGCGCCGTACTTCGCTACAGGCGGAAACTTCGTAGACGACCCGAACTCTGGCTCCGTGTGGCGACCGGACATGACCCTCCCCTACTGCTCAGATCTGCGCCCGATCAGGCGTAGATCTCTGTGAACGTCTTCAGCGACTTCTCGATGTCACCCTTGAGAGCCTTGGCCACGCCCGATCCGATCGGACCGAACAGCGGCGCCCCACCGAGCTCGACGGTGAAAACCACCTCGGAACCCGAACCCTTCTCCTTGACCTCGAGGTTCAGCCCGAGTTTGACGCCGCCCTTGCCGTCGCCTTTGAGGACGAGACGCCGCGGCGGTGCGTATTCCTTGATGGTCCACTTGACGCGGTTGCGCAATCCCTTGACGGTGACGACCGACTGCAATTCGGTTCCGGTGGCCAGTTCTGCCGGCAGGTCACCGCGCCAGCCGTCGTGGACCACGAACCATCGTTCGAATTCGGACAGGTCGGACGCGTGTTTCCACGTCTCGTCCGGGGAGAGTGGAAGTTCGACCTTCACCGTGAGTTTCGCCACCCGAGCAGACTAGCTGTTCGATCCGGTGGACCTGAAAAGGGCTTCAGGGGTGTACCGGTATGTCCGATACACCCCTGAATCCGTTCTTCTAGTGGGAGACGGCCTTCTCCACTCCGACACCGGTGAGCGAACGGACTTCCATCTCGGCCTGCTTCGCCGGATCCTCGAGACGCCGACGTCCGACGTAGGTGCCAACGATGCCGAGAACGAATGCCAGGGGAATCGACACGATGCCCGGGTTGGACAGCGGGAAGAACGAGAAGTCGACACCGGGGAACATCGACGACTGCTTCCCGGACACGGCCGGTGAGAACACGATCAGCAGGAGACAGCTGATCAGACCGCCGTAGATGCTGAACAGTGCGCCTGTGGTGTTGAAGCGCCTCCAGAACAAGGAGTACAGCAGCGTCGGCAGGTTGGCCGATGCGGCCACCGCGAATGCCAGCGCCACGAGGAACGCGATGTTCTGGCCCATCGCCAGAATGCCCAGAACGATCGATGCCAATCCGATCACCACGACGGTGATGCGCGAAACGCGGACCTGCTCTTCCTCGGAAGCGTTTCCGTGTTTGATGACACTCGCATAGATGTCGTGTGCGAACGACGCCGACGCGGTGATCGCCAGGCCCGCCACCACAGCGAGGATCGTGGCGAAGGCCACTGCCGAGATGATGCCCAGGAAGATCGTCCCGCCGAGTTCGAAAGCCAACAGGGGCGCTGCCGCGTTCTCCTTACCGGGTGCGGCGAGAATGACGTCGGGTCCGACCATCTTGGCCGCTCCGTATCCGAGCACCAGTGTGAACAGGTAGAACCCACCGATCAGACCGATCGCCCACGTAACCGATCGGCGAGCTTCCTTGGCGGTGGGAACCGTGTAGAACCGCATCAGAACGTGCGGCAGACCGGCCGTACCGAGCACCAGAGCGATACCGAGCGAGATGAAGTCCAGCTTGGACATACCGCTGATGCCGTACTTCGCGCCGGGTGCGAGCACGTCCGTCTGTGCCACCGTCTCGTTCGCGGAGCTGCTGACCATCGCCTGCGCGTCGGCCAGGAGCTGTGAGAAGTTGCCCCGCACCGACAGCAGGACGAGGACGAACATGATCGCCGCACCGGCTACGAGCAGAACGGCCTTGACCATCTGCACGTATGTGGTCCCTTTCATGCCGCCGACCAGGACGTACACGATCATCAGGATGCCGACGACAGCGACGACGATGCTCTGGCCGACCGTGCCGTCGATGTTGAGCAACAGCGAGACCAAGCCACCTGCGCCAGCCATCTGAGCAAGTAGGTAGAACAGCGAGACCACGAGAGTCGACAGCGCGGCGGCCATACGCACGGGGCGCTGCTTCAGCCGGAAGCTCAGGACGTCGGCCATGGTGAAGCGTCCTGTATTGCGCAGCAGTTCCGCCACCAGCAACAGTGCGACCAGCCAGGCGACGAGGAAGCCGATCGAGTAGAGGAATCCGTCGTAGCCGTACACCGCGATGGCACCTGCGATGCCCAGGAACGATGCCGCCGAGAGGTAGTCACCGGCGATGGCGAAACCGTTCTGCGGTCCGGAGAACTGGCCGCCGCCGGTGTAGAAGTCGGATGCCTTCTTCGTGGTTCGGCTGGCCCGAATCACCAAGGTCATCGTGCCGATGACGAAGACCGCGAAGATGGCAATGTTGAACAGCGGATTTCCGACATCGCTGCCGGCCGCGAGCATGGTGGTCACTTGGCCGTTCCTTCCAGCTCTTCACGAATCGCCGACGAACGCGGGTCGAGTTCACGGTTCGCGAAACGGACGTAGATCGCGGTGATCGCGAACGTCGTGACGAACTGACCGAGACCCAGGATCAGACCGATATTGATATTGCCGAGCACCTTCGTCGCCATGAAGTCATGTGCGTAAGTGGCCAACAACACGTAGGTGAAATACCAGGTCAGAAAGAACCCGGTCATCGGGAACACGAACCTGCGCAGGCGGCTTCTCAGCTCCTGGAATTCGGGACTGGCTTGCATGTCCACGAAGGCTTGCCCATCGGGCGTGGAAGGGCGTTCGGGTATGTCCTCGCCCAGATCGATTGCGGTCACTGCGGGCTCCTCGTATTCGGCGGTCGAATAGTCGAAACCGTAATGAGATCCATGTCACACAAATAGAGGGTGTCGCGCGTCACCCGCCGAACCGTCGGAGTGTGCGGTGAACGGTCACCCACACCCGACGAGCGGTCAGGTGCGGGTACATGTCACGGCGCCCGATCTGCGCCCATTCCGAGCCGCTCGGGTGCGTGCATCCGGGTGAAGATGCGGCCGATGTCGGCAGGTATCCGATGCGTCGTTGCCTTGCTGACCATAATCATCACAATGAAGGACAACGGCACACTGACTGCCGCCGGATAAGCGACCACGGCAGCCGGCCATCCACCCCACACGTCGTCGGTGAATCCGCCCAGCACCGCTACCGTCGCCGCCGAGCCCGATACCACCCCACCGGCCAGTAGACCTGCTGCCGCCCCCGGCGCTGTGAGACCGCGCCACCAGATCCCCAGAACCAGTAACGGACACAACGTGGAGGCGGCAACCGCGAACACCAACCCGACCGTGCGCGACAGGTCCAGCGAAACCAACGCCACGGACAACACCACGGGTCCGATGCCACCGAGCACTGCTGCCACCCTGAAATCACGCACCCGCCCGCGCAGCACGTCCGTACTCAACACCCCGGCAATACTGACCAGCAGGCCGGACGCGGTCGACAGGAACGCAGCGATCGCCCCGGACGCAACGACGGCGGCCAGCAATTGCCCTCCCCACCCCGAGAACACGGACCCGGGCAACAGCAGCACAGCCGCATCCGAGGTCCCGGTGATGAGCAGTTGCGGGACGTAGAGGCGGGCGAACACCCCCAGCAATGTCGGGAACAGATAGAACACCGAAAGCAGGCCGACGACCGCCAACGACGTCAACCTGGCAGCCCGCCCGTTCGGGTTCGTGTAAAACCGCACCAGCACGTGCGGCAACCCCATCGTGCCCAGGAACGTCGCAAGAATCAGGGAGTACACCTGATACATCGGGTGCTGACCGCCGAATCCCGATCCGGGCGCAAGCCAGTCGGAGTTGTCGGCCGGTGCGCCCGCGACCACGGGCACGGCGGCCCCTGGCTCGAGTACCAACGTCGTACCCGCGGACAACTCGTGCCGTCCGGTCTCCAAGCGTTCCCCTGCCACGATGACCGGCTCCGACACCTGAACGATGACGTCGGTGTTGATATCCACGGTGGTGCGTTCGGACACCGTGGGTGGAGCGGTCGTCGCGAGTTCATCGTCCGCGGCGGCGAAGTGCATGATCAACGCCACCGCGGGAATCGCGACGGCAGTCAGTTTGAGCCAGTACTGGAACGCCTGCACGAACGTGATCGACCGCATCCCACCGCCTACGACGTTGGCGATCACAATGGCTCCGACGGCCGCCGCTCCCACCCAACTCGGTACGCCCAGAAGGATGTTCAACGTCAGACCGGCGCCTTGGAACTGAGGAATCAGATAGAGCGCACAGATGACGGCGACGACGATCATCGCCAGTTTCCGTAGGCGCCGCGAACCCAAGCGGAACTCCGCGAAGTCCGGCACCGTGTAGGCGCCGGATCGCCGCAACGGCGCCGCCACGAACAGCAACAAACCCAGGTAGCCGGCGGTGAAGCCGATCGGATACCACAACGCGTCCGGACCGTATTTCGCGATGAGGCCGGCAACTCCGAGAAAAGAAGCAGCAGAAAGGTACTCACCGGAGATCGCCGCTGCGTTCCAGCGCGGACCCACACTTCGGGAGGCGACCAAGAAGTCGGACGTCGTGCGTGACAACCGAACTCCGTAGACCCCGATGGCCACGGTGGCGATCGACGTGACCAGAACGGCGACCACTGTGAGTATCGGGAGCGACTGCGTACCCACGCGGCGGCCTCAGTCGTCCACCAGGTCGACGAACTCCTGCTCGTTGCGTTCGGCGCGGCGAACATAAACCCAGCCGACGACCAGCAGCAACGGGTATGCGAGTGCACCGAGGACCAGCCACGGCAACCGAATCCCCCATACCGACACCGAGGACACCCCCGGCACCAGATACAAGATCAGCGGAATCGCGCACAGCAACCCTGCACAGGCAACGGCCAGCCGCAACGCCAATCCCAATTGTGCGCGGACCAGGCCGCGAATCATGACGTCGCCGACCAGTGTCTGCTCCTGCACCTCGACCCGGGTCCGCACCCGGCGAGCACCGTGACGCTGCGCAAGTACGACACGTTCACGCTTCGGACCACCGGTCGGCGCACTCATCGCGACCACGACTGTTTGGGTGCGCGCACCAGGCGATCTTTCAACGCCCGAGTGTGGCGGCGGCTGACGGGGAGTTCCGTCGGCGGACCGTCACCGTGGCCGCGCAGACACACCACCAGACCGGTTCCCACCGTCTTTATCCCCGTAACCAATGGCAACGCCACCAGATACGAACGATGCACCCGAAGGAAGCCGGCGTCCGCCCAACGGTTCTCCAGCACCGATATCGGTACGCGAACCAGGTGTGAGCCCGTTGCGGTGTGCATTCGCGTGTAGTCCCCGTCGGCTTCCACCCACTCGACCGACGACCTCGGCACAAGTGTGGTGACGCCACCGAGTTCGACGGGGATCACGTCGTCGGGGCCCGACGCTGGAACCTCCGCTCGCCCCTGACCCCGGTCCCGACGACGTTCACGGACCCGGCGTACGGCCTCCGACAAACGCTCCTCGCGCAACGGCTTGAGGAGGTAATCGACGGCACCGAGATCGAAGGCAGCGACAGCACGATCGTCGTGCGCGGTCACGAACACCACGTCCGGCGGTGCCGCGAAGTTCGTGAGAATTCCGGCCAGCTCGAGACCGTCGAGACCAGGCATGTCGATATCGAGAAAGACTGCATCCACACCACCGTCACGCAGTACCCGTAATGCGGTGGTGGCATCGGCGGCGGCGTGCACTTCATCGACGGCGTCCTGGCGGTCGAGTAGGAAAACCAGCTCGTCGAGCGCCGGCTTCTCGTCGTCGACTGCGAGCACCGTCAGCCGGTCCGTAGCCGAACCCCGCTCTGCGTTGTTCACCGCTGCTCTATTTCGTTCACTGCTGCTCTATTTCGTTCACTGCTGCTCTTCTTCGTTCACTGCTCGACCTCGCTCACGACGAACTCATGGTGCCATGCCGCCTGCTTCCGCAGGACGCGGCTCACGAACCTGGGCGGATACCCGGACGAAACTTGGGGATTCGCATACTGACCTTCGTCCCCGCTCCGAGCGCGGTTTCCACGACCAGTCCGTAGTCGTTACCGAATGCAGCCCGGAGG
This sequence comes from Rhodococcus sp. (in: high G+C Gram-positive bacteria), assembly GCA_012514505.1. GTDB lineage: Bacteria > Actinomycetota > Actinomycetes > Mycobacteriales > Mycobacteriaceae > Rhodococcus_F. The sequence continues at coordinate 17,828 of JAAZAD010000416.1, forward strand.
CGGTCGTCCACGTTGGACAGACCCACGTGGGCCGATTCCGTCATCCCGGTGCCACCCTCGGCCTCGGCATCCAATGCTCCCGACCGCAACAACTGGGCATCCATGCCGACACCGTCGTCCTCGACACTGATGATGCAATCGGTTCCCTCGTCCTCCGCCACGATGGTGATCGTTCCGCCATCGGGTTTCGCGGCGATGCCGTGCCGCACTGCGTTCTCGACGAGCGGTTGCAACGCCAGAAACGGCAGCACCACGTTGAGCACCTCCGGTGCCACCTGCAACGTCACCTGGAGTGCGCTGCCGAACCGGGCGCGCTCGAGGGTGAGGTATCGGTCGATGTTGCGTAGCTCCTCGGACAGCTGCGTGTACTCACTCGTCGTCCGGAACGAGTACCGGGTGAAGTCGGCAAACTCGAGCACCAACTCTCTGGCCTGCTCGGGATCGGTACGCACGAACGACGCGATCGTATTCAGCGCGTTGTAGATGAAGTGCGGGCTGATCTGGGCGCGCAGCGCGCGCACCTCCGCCCGGTCCAGGCGGGCTCGTGACGCATCCAGGTCGGCCAGCTCGATCTGGCTGCACGCATAGCTCGCGACCTCCGTCACCACGCCGAGCATCCCGGGCGTCGGCTCGTCCGCGCTCAGCACACCGAGAACTCCCGCCACGCCGGTGTCCTCGATCCACAACGGTTGCACGATCAACGACCAGTGGGTGGCGTCGGTGCCATCTACGTGCGCGACGAGATTGCGGCGCCCTTCCTTCGCCGCACGCACAGCCTCCACGCCGAACTCCGCCGCCATCGATTCATGTGGCCCGTTCCACGCGAGCACTGTCCCGTCTGCGTCGGCTATACCCAGCGCCTGGGCGGCTGTCAGAGCACGTAGATGCGGCGCTGCCTCCGCCGCAGACGTGGCGTCCAATCCCCTGCGCAGCGAACGCGCGGCGGACGACGCCGTGTGCAGGGTGTCGTGTACTGCACGCTCGTGCGGTGTGGTGAACTCGCGTCGCGTACGCATCCAGACGATTGCCGCGATCGTGGTCGGCACCATCACGAGGATCATGATCAGCACCGCCACCGTGGCTGTCACATCGGATCCATCCGAGCAACCAGAGTCCGTGGTGCCACGGTCCGATATGCGTCGTCCACGATGTCCGCGATGTCGTCCCAATCGGTTCGGCCGGTGTCGAGGTACGCGCCTATCCACCCTCGCCCTCCCACGTAGGGCGGTACGAAGAACCTTTCCGGGTCCCGGACGACCCAGTCTGCCTGCGCGCCTACCGGTGCCGCGGCCCAGAAAGCAATCCGGTCGTCGTGATGCCGGTCCGCGAAGGTGACGAACTGTGGAGACTTGCGGACGAACCACGCCGGCTCACCATGACTGACGCGTTCGGTCGCCTCGGGCAACGACAGGCACAACGCGCGGAGGCGCTGTAGTGGAGATTCCGTCACGATCCGCCTTCCTGACACGTGTTTTCCGGAGGCACTCCGGCGAAGCGGTCGGCCACCCACTGCACCGCGCCGGGAATCGCGCGCGCATCAGCATGTCCCTCACCGGTTCTGGTCCGAAATGCAATCACGTCACCGTTGGCGCACGCCTTTTCGACGGCGTGTTCCGTCCACTCCGGGAAGATCAAGTTGTCTTCGGAGCCGACGACCACCAATTGCGGTCCGGCTGCCTTGCTCTGCGGTAATGCGATCCCCTCGAGCCATTTTCGCATCTGCAGAGCGTCGGCGGGAGTTCGAGGGACTGTGTCGTCGGGGCGCATCTGGGTGGCCACATTCCACTTCTCGGTGAGCATTGCTCCCACGCACGACAGTGCCGTGTCGGGATTCTCGGCGAGCGCGCCCCGCAGGTAGTCGGTCGGGTCCATCTCGGGATGCAGCAGCTGCAGACCTTCGAGCAGGTACGGCAAGAACATCTTCTGCGGCAACGTCATTGCCTCGGCAACGTTACCGTCGGCGATCCCCGCAAGGTCTGCGGCAGGTGACAGATTCGCCGATCCCACGAACTCGAGACCCTCGCCGTAGTCGTCGGCGTGTTCGGCTGCCGACCATGACGCCTGCCCACCCTGGGACACGCCGAGCGCAGCCCACCGTGTGGACGCGGCGGGAACGATCTGTCGCGCGGCTCGCACCGCATCGATCAGGTTGTAAGCCGCTGTCGTCGGCTCGAGGTACGGGTGCGGCCCCTCGGTACCGAGCCCCTCGTAGTCGGATACGGCCACCACGTATCCGCGTTCCAGGAGCTGACCGACGACGTCAGCGGTTCCCAACAACGTGGGCGACGAGGACGGAGCGCACTCGTCGGTGACGCCTGTGGTTCCGTGGCCCACCGTCACCACAGGCCATCCCCCCTCAGGCGCCTGGCCTTCAGGTGTGAAGACGGTGCCGACCACTTCGGTTCCTGAATTCGTGACCCCGGAAGTCGACCGATAGGTCACCTTCGTAACCGTCGCCCCGGTGTCCTCGATCTCTCCGGTGATCCCCGCAAACGGTTCTCGGCTCAGCACCGCGCCGCGTTCGTCGCCGATCGGAGCAGGAGGCAGAGATGGCGCGGACATCGACGCGGTGGAAGTGTGTACGTCCGCGATCTCGGAGGCGTCTGGTCCGGACGCGCTCGACCCACACGCCACCGTGCCGGCCAACAGAACACCTGCCATCATGGCGCCCACCCCCAGACGGGTGGGCAGGGACGCGTTTCGCCCTGTTCGATCGCGATTCACCGGTGATCCTTTCACCCGCTTCTACAGCCCGAAAGACCAATGTCACACGGGTTCAGCCGAACTGAACCCGTGTGACATTGGTCGGGTAAGGGTGAGGGGATCAGCCCTGCGGGGGCTGTCCACCCTGCGGGGGCTGTCCGCCCGGCTCGTCCTGCGGCTTGACGTAGTTCTTCGCTGCGCCGGCGGCCTTGTCGATGTGGCTGCTGTACTTGCCACCGGTCTTCTCGTCGACCGTCGCCGCAGCCTTGTCGACAGCGCCGTGCACCTTTTCGGAGTTTTTGGAAGCGGCATCCCGGCCCTTCCCGACCAGGCCCTTCAATGTATCCATGAAGCTCATCGCAATCTCCCTCTTCAGTGCGTACACATGACGTCTCGCGGGATTTGTCATCCCACGCTGGCCCCAGTCAAACATCTTCGCGATACCGGCGCTACCGTTCCGGTCAACTCGGGCGTACTGTCCAACCTTCAATCAGGCCCCTGTGCAGGGGATTTACGACAGTCGCATCCACCACGGCGACGGGTGTGCCGGGTTGAGGCCGTCGATCCGCTGACCGGGCCTGGGCACCGCCACCGTGGTGTCGGTTTTGTCGGCAGCCTCGATCAACCTCTCCACAGGCTCCGACCAGGGGTGGAATGCCAGGTTGAACGTTGCCCAGTGGATGGGCACCAGCACACCGAGCGTGCCGTTACCCAGTTCGAGGTCCGCATGTGTCTGCACGGCCTCCTCCGGGTTCATGTGAATGTCCGACCACCGCTCGTCGTACGCTCCGACAGGCAGCAACGTCATGTCGAACGGACCATAGCGGCGGCCGAGGTCGGCGAATCGTGGCGTATAGCCGCTGTCGCCGCCGAAGAACACTCTCCGGACAGGGCCGGCCAGCACCCACGACGCCCACTGCGTGGTGTTGCGCTCGAAACCGCGGCCCGAGAAATGCCTGGCCTCGGTACAGGTGAGGGTGAGGCCACCCAACGTGGTCGACTCGTCCCAATCGAGTTCGACGATGCGGTCCTCCGGCACACCCCACATCCGCAGATGCGCGCCGATTCCCAGCGGAACCACGAACGGCGCCTTCTGCGTTCGGACGAGATCGTGCACCGTCGCCTTGTCGAGATGGTCGTAGTGATCGTGTGAGATCACGACCGCATCGACGTGGGGCAGATCTTCGAGGGCAATCGGCGCGGGGTGCAATCGAGCGGGCCCGACGACCGCTGACGGTGACACCCTCTCGCTCCACACCGGATCGGCGAGCACCCGGTATCCGTCGACCTCGACGAGGACGCTCGAATGTCCGTACCAGGTCACTGCCACATCGGCGGCCACATCGGGTGCTACGGACGGCACCAACGGAACCCGGCCGGCAGGCCGACCGGCCGATCGGCGGGTGAGCGCGTCCCGCAACAGTCCCCCACTGGGTGTGGGTGCATCCGAGGACGGGTCGGTGTTGTGAAACTTTCGCCCTCGATACCGCGGTGAAGCACCTGCGTACGGGCTCACCTTCGAACTGGACGCACAGATCTGACCGGGTATCCCCCGCGACGCCCATGCCAACCAACCGGCGACACCCGCCACGGCAGCGGCCGTCAGAGCACTCTTCACCTTCACAGCTTCACCTTCACGTCAGCACTCGTATGAACACGACTGTAATGAAAAATGTTCGCGCGTCATCTTCCGCGAAACACGGGTGGGCGCTTCTCCTGGCGCGCCGCCCGAGCTTCTTTCGCGTCTTCGCTCTTCCATGCAGCGTGCAATGCCGCGATCTGGGCCTCCGACGCTTCGTCCTGCGTCCCGTCGTCGTTGAGAGCCAGTTTGAGGTGTTGCAGGGACAGCGGGGCAAGCACGGCGATCTTCTGCGCCCATTCCTGGGCCACCGACAGGTCCCCGAGCTTGTTCGCGAGCCCCCGCGCGTATGCCTCGTCTGCCTGCATGTCTTCCGCCCCGAGAAGCATGGTTCGGGCTGGGCCACCGCCGACGAACAGCGCCAACCGGTGCGCGGTCCAGCGGTCGACGGAGATACCGATCTTCGCGGCGGGGATGGCGAACTTGGCTTCGGGGGCCACCACCCGCAGGTCCGCCGCCAACGCCAACTGGCTGCCAGCACCGATCGCCGGCCCGTTCACCGCGGCGATGACGGGAGTCGGCACCGAGTCGATCGTGTGCAGCATGTCGAGAAGAGTGTCCGTGAACCCGTCGGCGTACACGTCGCCCGACAGATCTGCGCCCGCGCAGAACGAGGATCCCTCACCGGTCAACACGATCGCTCTGGCCCCGTCTTCTGCAGCTGCGGTGACTGCATCCCGCAATGCGACACACATGTCGGTGTTGAGGGCGTTCCTTCGATCCGATCGCTGTAGTTCGAGAGTGCACACGTCGCCATCGCGAGTCGTGCCGATCATGTCTGCTCACCTTCTGGTTGGCGGAAATTTTCGTCCGGTGGGAGATTATGCAATTGGAGGTTATGACATACATGGTTACCGATGTCGGAATAGTCGTAATAGGTGCAGGTCAGGCCGGGCTGTCGACCGCTTACCATCTGCGGCGATCTCTGGCACCTCACGACTCCGAGGCAGGTCACGACAACAGCTTCGTCGTGCTCGATCACGCCCCGACCCCCGGCGGCGCGTGGCAGTTCCGCTGGCCGTCGCTGACCCTCAGCACTGTCAACGGCGTTCACGACCTGCCCGGTCTCAGTTTTGCCGATACCGTCGGCGGGACCTACATCGACGACGATCGGTCGGTTCGCGCATCCGACGCGGTGCCGCACTACTACGCCACCTACGAGAAGAAGTTCGATCTGCCGGTTCGGCGACCGGTACACACCCGCGTCGTCTGCGATCGTGAGGAGCGACTGCGCATCGAAACCGATCGCGGCGACTACACCGCGCGCGGCCTCGTCAACGCCACCGGAACCTGGGAACGCCCGTTCATTCCCCACGTTCGCGGGGCAGACAGGTTCGCCGGCAGACAACTGCACACCAAGGACTACCGCACCGCCGCCGAGTTCGAGGGACGGCACGTCCTCGTCGTGGGAGGCGGAATCTCGGCGATTCAACTCCTGGACGAAATCTCCCGGGTCACCGACACCACATGGGTCACGCGACGCGAGCCGGTGTTCAGTGACGAGCCCTTCACACCGGAACGAGGCCGGGCCGCCGTGGCGCTCGTCGAAGATAGGGTACGGAAGGGGCTACCGCCGGGTTCCGTCGTATCGGTGACCGGGCTCCCGCTGACTCCGGCGATCCGCGCCGCCCGCGAGCGCGGCGTGATGAACCGTCTCCCCATGTTCGACGACATCGTTCCGGAGGGGGTTCGCTGGTCGGACGGCACCACCCGCGACGTCGACGTCGTCCTGTGGTGCACGGGATTTCGCAGCTCTCTGGACCACTTGGCGCCCCTCCGCTTGCGTGGCCCGGGAGGCGGCATCAAAATGACCGGCCGTCTCGCCACCCAGGTCGCCTCCGATCCGAGAATTCATCTCGTCGGCTACGGCCCATCCGCATCGACCGTCGGGGCAAACCGCGCCGGCCGGGCGGCCGCGCATGAGCTGACGCGCTATCTCGGCCTCGCCTAACTACCCGAACCCGAAGGGAACAGTGAGCTGGACCCGGGCACTGTCGGCTCGCTGTTCCCTCCGAACAGCTCCTCGACGAACGCGGCTTGATCGGCTTCGGCGTTGAACATGCTCGGGATGTGGTCACCCGGATACATCCGGAATTGGGGTGTCGAGCCGGCGGCGCGCATGTCGTTGATCAGCTTCAGCGTCAGCGGGAACGGGACCACGCGGTCTGCGATGCCCTGTGCGATGAACAGTGGCCGGTCGAATCCGGATACCGGCACTGCCAGGTAGTCGCGGATGGCAGCCTGTAGGTCCGGTTCGTCCAGTGAACGGGACAGCATCTGCGCCACCGAAACTCCCTCGGTGAGCTTCTTGAACTCCTCGTACGGAATTTCAGGAGCCGCGTCGACCAACGACCGACCTAGCGGCGTCAGGTAACTGTCGATGTTCAGCTCGGGGTACACGTCACGCATCCCGGCGATCACGAACGTCATGAAATTGGTGAGACCGGACAGGATCGCCGGCGGAAAGTTCGGGCCGGCGAACGGAGCGAGAGTCTCGATGTTGGACGGCACACCCGTCGCGACGGCCCCGAGGTAGTCCAGCTCAGGCGCGTAATCGGTCGCCATCTGCGCGGTGAACACGGCAGCATGCCCGCCTTGTGACAGCCCGACCACCACCCACCGCGAGGACAGACTAGGCGCCACCTCGCGGGCGGCCCGCACCGAGTCGATCACGGCGTGTGCGGCCGTCCGACCATCCAGATACGGGGGGACGCCCGGGGTTCCCAATCCCACGAAATCGGTGGCCGCCACCGCGTATCCGCGGCCCAGCCAGTTCGCCACATAATCGCGGGTGCGCACGTCCTCGCCCTTGACCGACGGCGCATCGAAATCGGAGTCGCCGACAGTGCCATGGGCCCAGGCGATCACCGGCCACCCTCCCTCCGGAGGCTCACCCGGCGGGACGTACACGGCCCCCGTCGACGGGGTGACGCCCCGTCGATCGGTGGTCAGATAGGTGATTCTGTGTGCTTCTCCCGTGCCGTCCAGCCACAGCTCGCGCGGCAGCTCCGACGACTCGACGACAGTCCCCACCGCGGGTGCCGCCGTGACCATGCCAGGAGACGCGATCAGTAGGAGCCCCGCCGAGATGGTTGTTGCCACGAGTACGAAAAGTCGCCGCATGAAACCACAGTAACCGGAGGGCATTGCCGACGTAGCCTGTACGAACAGACGAGTGGGAGGCCCATGATGAGCGAGGACGACGCGATTCTCGCGCCCGGGCGGACATGTTGGCGAGTGGACCGGGCCGATCGACTTTCCGTAATAGTTGACGCCGACGACTACTTTCACCACGCGAAGGCCGCGATGCTGGCGGCTACTCGCCGAATCATGTTGATCGGTTGGGATTTCGACACCCGCATCTCACTCGAGCCGAAGGGCAGAACCCTCGACGGCCCGGACCAGTTGGGCAAGTTCCTCGAATGGCTGACGAAAACCAAGCCGGACCTCGAAATCTATCTTCTCAAGTGGAACATCGGCGCCTTCACCGCAATCGGGCGCGGGATGACGCCCGTATTCGTACTGAACTGGATGACCAAGGAACGCCTGCGTTTCGAAATCGACGGCGCCCACCCGGTCGGGGCTGCGCACCATCAGAAGATCGTGGTCATCGACGATGCCCTGGCATTCTGTGGCGGCATCGACATGACGGTCGACCGCTGGGACACGTCCGACCACGAAGACGACAGCAAGTATCGGTTCGAGCCGAAAGGCGCTGCCTACCCTCCGTGGCACGACGTCACGACCGCGATCGACGGAAAGGCTGCGGCTGCGGTCGGCGAACTCGCGCGCACACGTTGGCTGGCAGCAACCGGTGAAGAACTCTCCCCGGTGCCGAGCGTGGCGGCCGGTGAACTCTGGCCCGACGATCTGACGCCAACTTTTCGCGACATCGACGTGGCCATCGCCCGAACGAGTCCCGAGTACGACGGCCGCGACGGCGTCCACGAGATCGAGGCCCTGTATCTGGCAGCGATCGCGTCGGCGAAGCGGACGCTGTATCTGGAGAGCCAGTATCTCGCCTCCAGGAAGTTGGCCGAAGCGCTGGCCGACCGCCTACGAGAACCGGACTCTCCCGAGATCGTGCTGGTGATACCCCGTAACGCCGATGGTTGGCTCGAACAGAAGGCGATGGACGGTGCGCGCCGAAAGTTGTTGCACCTGCTGTGGAAATCGGATGTTCATCAGCGCCTCGGCGTCTATTACCCGGTCACACGGGGAGGTGAGCCTATCTACGTGCACGCGAAGGTCGTGGTGGTCGACGACCGCTTGCTGCGTGTCGGGTCGTCCAATCTGAACAACCGGTCGCTGGGCTTCGACACCGAGTGCGATCTCGCAATCGAGGTGACCCGGACGACCCCCGATCCCGACGCGGTCCGCGAGCGCATACTCGGAGTACGGAACCGGCTTGTGAGCGAGCACCTGGGTCTCGACCACGACACCTTCCGATCCGCCTTGTCGGAATCCGGTTCGCTCCTCGCAGCGGTCGACAAGCTCCGAGGCGACGGCAAGACACTCGAGCCGTTCACCAAAGACACGGTCGAGGACGAGGACAGTCCGCTGGCCGAGAACGAATTGATGGACCCGGAACGCACTCCTCCGTCCTTCCTGGATCGACTCCAGGGCAAGGTGCGCGCACTCAAAAAGTAGCGGCCATTACGATTGACCGGTGGTTCGGATTCGCGTGCTCGGCACGCTCGAAGCCGTGGGGGCAGGGGGGCCGATCGACCTGGGCGGGCCCCGGCAACGTGCTGTTCTCGCACGGTTGCTCGTCGCACGCGGTGAAGTGGTGCCCGTAGACCGTCTCATCGAGGACGTATGGGACGGAAGCCCACCTTCTCGCGCTGTCGGGGCACTTCATGCCTATGTGTCCAATCTGCGGCGTGCACTCGAACCGGACCGCCCGCCACGGGCGCCGTCGACAGTGATCGTCAGTCGACCGCCCGGCTATGCACTGACTCTTGCCGAACACGACGTCGACGCCTGGGAGTTCGAGTCCCTCGTGCGGTCCCGCCGACCCGAGAACGGGACGACACCCGCGTCCGCTCTCCATCTCTGGCAGGGGCCTGCGTATGCCGAGTTCGCGGACAGGCTGTGGACGGCGCCGGAAGTGGCCCGATTGGACGAGGTGCACACGGCCGCGCGCGAGCAGTTTGCAGCTGCCGCGTTGGAGTCCGGCGACCTCGTGACCGCCGTGATCGAGGCGCAGAGCCTCACCCGCGATCAGCCCCTTCGCGAGGAAGGATGGAAGCTGCTCGCGACCGGTCTGCACCGTTCCGGTCGAACCGCCGATGCCTTGGCTGCACTGAGAACTGCCCGCACGCGATTCGTCGACGACCTCGGATTGGATCCCGGGCCCTCGCTCGATCGGCTGGAACAGCAGATTCTCTCCGGACCATCGACGGTGCGAAACGCCGGCCCTTCCGATACGGAGATTCTCGGCCGTGAATCCGAGATGGAAACGCTCAGATCCGCCGCGCAACCTGATTCGACGCAGATCGTCACCGTTGTCGGCGACGCCGGTTCGGGGAAATCCGCACTGATGCAGCGGCTCGCCCGGGAGCTCGCCGAATCGAAGTGGACGGTGGCCGTGGGACGCTGCCCGGAGGTGGACGGAGCGCCCCCGGCGTGGGCGTGGGTCGAGATACTGCGTTCGTTGCGTCGTCATTCGGAACCTGCAGAGTTGTCGAGCGCCCTGTCACCCCTGTCTGATTCACCCCTGTCTGATTCACCACGATCCGAATCACCCACGTTCGATGATCAGCACCGCAGCGATCAGGGGCTCGACGTCGAAGTGGGACGCTTCGCACTCCATCGCGCCGTCGTCGACTATCTCGACGACGTGAGCACACGTGGCCCTCTCGCCCTGATCGTGGACGACGTGCACCAGGCTGACCGTGAGACCGCCGCCCTTCTCAGCCGTGTAGCCGCCGAGTGCAAGCAGCTGTTGATCGTCATCGCCTATCGCCCCGCCCAATCGGCCACGTTGGACGACACCCTCGCCGATCTGGCCTCGCTCCACCCGACCCGGATACGCCTGTCCGGACTGGGTGCCTCCGACTCGGTGGCATTGGTACGCCGGTTGTCCGGCACAGATCCGGATCCGGCCACTCTCGAAGCCCTCACCGAACGAACCGGGGGTAATCCCTTCTATCTGCGCGAAAGTGCCCGACTCCTCGCCAGCGAAGGCGCGCTCGTCGCGCTGTCCGATGTTCCCGAAGGCGTTCGCGACGTCCTACGCAGGCGCTTGGCCCGTCTTCCCGAAGCCGCGGTGTCGATACTGCGGCTGGCATCGGTGGTGGGGCGTGAAGCGGACGTCGAGGTGCTGACCGATGCGGCGGAGGTCGATCCGGACACCGTGTTCGACGCCCTCGAGCAGGGAGTCGCTGCCGGATTCCTCGACGAACCCTCGGTGGGCACAGTGCGTTTCGCGCACGCGATAGTCCGTGACACCCTGTACTCGGATCTGACCCGGCTACGCCGTAGTCGCTGGCACACTCGGATCGGCGAAGCTCTCGAACGCCTTCGGCCGCACGACTACGCAGCATTGGCGCACCACTTCGCCGAAGCGTTGTCCACCACGACCGCCCGCCGCGCCGTTGGTTACAACCTTGCTGCCGCGGACCAGGCCGTATCCCGTTATGCACACGATGTCGCAATCGGCTTCCTGCGCAACGCGGAAGCTGCCGCGAAGGTGCTACCGGCAGACGACCGGGCCGACGCCGAAGAATGGGTCGACCTCTACAACCGCATCGGGCGGACCCAGTTGGCGGCCGGATTCGGCCGAGACGCGATGCTCACCCGCAATCAGGGGCTCGAGATCGCACGCACCTCCGGGGACGCTCAGTTGATGATCGACACCCTCACGTTCTCCGACACACCTACGCCGTGGTTGAACCGTCGTTACGGCGCGCTGGACGCCGCAGTCGTCGAGCAGATCGAGTCGTTGCTGCGCATCCCGGATCTCGACGTCGCAGCACGCTGCCGGTTGCTCACCGCGCTCGTCGAAGAAGTGATCGGTGAAGATTCCGACCGCTGCGCCGCCGCAGCCCGCGAGGCGGAGAGGCTGGCTCGGCACACAGACGATGGGCGTCTGATCGGTTTGGCGTCGAATGCTCTCTACTCCGCCGGGATCCTCGCTTCACCGGTCACGGGGCGAAGCGTCGGTGACGAGCTGATCGACGTCGGTGACCGTTGCAACGCACCTGTTTTCGCCATGTTGGGACATGCGGTGAAGGCCAACTACGGGGCGGGGATCGGTGACACCGAGACCGCTCGCACACACCTGGACGCGTGGCTGGCGCTCGCATACCGGTACGGGTGGCGACAAGCGCAGGGGACGGGCGCAATCGCTCACGCAGTGCTCGCGCACATGACCGGCGATCTCGAGGCTGCGGAAGTGCATTACCGAAGTGGTCACAGTCAGCTCGAGCGTGCCGGACTGGACGCGAACAACCTCCTCGCGTTGGGTTTGTTCACCTTGCGCCTTACTCAGGGCAGGTTGGCCGAACTCGAGCCCCTCATCCGCGACGTCGACAGCGATGCTCCCGACGTCGTGGCCGACCTGCTGGCACTCATCCTGCACGCGACCGGACGAGATGCGGAGGCGCGGGCAGCTCGCGCGGTGCTACATCCGGTCCGCAGAGACTTCTTCCACTCCTTGTTCACCGGGATTCGAGGAATTGCCATCTGCGCACTCGGTGAAAAATCGGAAGCGTCCGCGACCTACCGCGATCTACTTCCCTACTCCGGTCGGGTGGCCGGGGCGGACTGCGGCGGGTTCAGTGTCGGCCCCGTCGACACGATTCTCGGTGATCTGGCCCGTTTGACGGGCGATACCGATCAGGCAGCAGCGCACTACGGAACAGCCCTGGCGGTTGCCGAACGCTGCGGATGCAAGGAGTGGATCGCCGCAGTTCAGGATCGCTGACAAAGCGGCCGCAACCCGGTTCCAAGTGGATCACTAGAGCCTTCGAGCACCGTGGAGGCGAATCACACGGCACGCGAAAGGCTCAGAATGAGTTCCCTTCTCCAACGGCTAGGTTTCGGTGCGGCTACCCACCCCTGGCGAACGATCGGGGTCTGGATGGCGTTACTCGTCGTCGTCCTCGGCGCCGCACTCACGCTCGGAGGCGAGACCCATGACGACTACAACGTTCCCGGGCTTCCCGCGCAGGAGGGCATCAACATGCTCTCCGAACACTTCCCGGAACTGTCCGGTGCCGACGCTCGCGTCGTGGTGCGTTCCGACACCGGCACCGTCACACCGGACGCTCTCGCCGAGCTGACCACGAGACTCACAGAGTTGCCGGGCGTCGGCTTCGTATCGCCTCCCCGCATGTCCCCCGACGGCGACACCGCGCTGATCAACGTGGGATACGACGTTCCCGTCACCGATTTCAAGGGAAGCGAGGGTGTAGACGCACTGAAGGAAGCGACCGCTCCCACCGCCGAAAGCGGGCTCGACGTGGCGCTGGGCGGTCAGGTCCCGGAGAACATGTCGAAACCGTCCGGCACAGCCGAAGCCGTGGGAATCGTTCTCGCGCTTGTCATCTTGGTATTTGCATTCGGATCGGTGGTGGCGGCCGGACTGCCGATCGCGGTTGCACTCGTCGGGGTGGGCATCGGCTCCGGTGCGATCTTGATCATGTCCGCATTCACCACCATCAGCACCATCGCACCGACCATCGCGACGATGGTCGGAATCGGCGTGGGAATCGACTATGCACTGTTGCTCGTGACCCGCTACGTCGAAGGCCTGCGCGCTGGGAAGTCCGTACCCGAAGCCGTGGCAAGCGCAAATGCGACAGCAGGCGTCAGCGTGATCTTCGCCGGCACCACCGTTCTCGTGTCCCTGCTCGGACTGCGGTTGGCCGGCCTACCGATGTACGAGTCGTTCGGGTACGCAACCTTCGCGATGGTCGGCATCGTGATGCTCACGTCGGTCACACTGGTTCCCGCGCTGTGCGGGTTGGCGGGCCGCCGAGTGCTCGGACGTCGTCGGCGCCCCGAGAAGACCGGCCCCAGCGCCACCCACCGGTGGGCCGTACGCGTCTCGCGTCGTCCGTGGTTGTGGGCGGCCACCGCGCTCGGCGTACTTCTCGTCTTCGCTGCGCCGGTACTGGATCTGCGCACCTGGCCACAGGACGCCGGGAGCTATCCCACCTCCAACACCGCCAGGCAGGCATTCGACACCATCGCAGACGAATTCGGGCCCGGCGCCAACGCGCCCTTGACAGTGGCCGTCGACCTGGAAGCACACCCTGCGACCGAACTGCCGGCGCTCGCGGGCATGCTCGCAGCCGATCCGGGCGTGGCGGCGGTTGCACCCGCACTGACGAATCCCGAGGGCACCGCGGCGATCCTCCAGGTGCAACCCACCACCGCCCCGAGCGATCCGCGCACCGAAGAACTTCTGGTCCGGCTGCGCGGCGAGGTGGGTGATGGAGTGCACGTCACCGGACTCACCGCGATGTTCTCCGACATCTCCGGGCGACTGGCAGACCGGTTGTGGCTGGTGATCGCATTCGTCGTCACCTTGTCCGTGGTCCTACTGACGTTCGTGTTCCGCGCACCGGTGGTGGCGCTCAAAGCGGCCGCCATGAATCTGATCTCCGTGACGGCCGCTTACGGCGTGATGGTGGCAATCTTCCAATGGGGTTGGGGTGCTGAACTTCTCGGACTACCGCACGCCACACCCGTGTCCAGCTGGGTTCCGATCCTCATGTTCACCATGCTGTTCGGCCTGTCCATGGACTACGAGGTGTTCCTGCTGTCGCGGGTCCGTGAACGCTGGCTCGTCACTCGCGACCCGCACAGCAGTGTGGTCGAAGGTCTGTCGTCGACCGGGCGGGTCATCACGAGCGCAGCGGCCATCATGGTGGCAGTCTTCGCCGGGTTCGCACTGGACCCCGACGTCACCGTGAAGATGATGGGCGTCGGACTGGCCGTCGCCGTCCTCATCGACGCCACGATCGTGCGGATGGTGCTGGTTCCATCCACCATGTACCTCTTGGGCAACGCGAACTGGTGGGTCCCGAAGCGGTTCGAGGAACGCACAAGCCACCCCGACCAGAACGCCGAAGAGACGGCCGAACGGGACATCGACCGTTCCTCGATGCCGGCAGAGAGGGTCGACGCCGCGAGGTGATCAGCCGAACGTATCGGGGTCCCCGCCGACTCGACCTGCGAGGTCGCTGTCGTCGAGGGCCCCGATCGCGTTGATCTGGTCTGGGCTCAACTCGAAGTCGAAAACATCGAAGTTGGAGGCAATCCGTTCCGGGGTCACCGATTTGGGGATCACGATGTTCCCGATCTGCAGGTGCCATCGAATGACCACCTGTGCCGGGGTCTTTCCGTGGACATCGGCGATGTCACCGATCACCTGATTGCCGAGGACCGACCCCTGCCCGAGTGGTGCCCATGCCTCGGTCGCGATGCCTTGCCCCACGTGGAAGGCGCGCAGGTCCGACTGACTGAAACCCGGATGCAGCTCCACCTGATTGACCACGGGAACCTCGCCGGTCTCCGCGATCAGCGTCTCGAGGTGTGCCTGCGTGAAATTGGAGACACCGATCGACTTGGCGTGCCCATCCTTCTTGATCTTCTGGAACGTCTTGAAGGTGTCGACATAGAGGCCTTTGCGCGCCACCGGCCAATGAATCAGATAAAGATCGACGTAATCGAGACCCAAGCGAACGAGGCTGGCGTCGAACGCCCTGCGCGTGGAGTCGGAGCCCTGATCGTCGTTCCAGAGTTTGGTGGTGACGAACAGTTCGTCGCGCGGGATACCGGAATCGGCTATCGCAGACCCCACTGCGGCTTCGTTCTCGTACACCTTGGCGGTGTCGATACTCCGGTAGCCGGCCTTCAGCGCGCGGGTCACGGCATCGTAGGTGGCGTCCTCGGGCACCTGGAAGACGCCGAAGCCGAGAGCCGGAATCACGTTCCCATCGGCAAGCGCGATGGTCGGGACGGTGCTTGTGTGGCTGTTGAACGTCATGATCACGCATAACGGTGTCCGTGACCTCACTGTTCCTCGTCTCCCACACTGTGAAATCTCTGTGCCGAAGTATGAACATTTTGGTGTCGAAACCGGCTGGAGCGGGCATACCTCTCATTGGAGAACGACACAGACACGACCGGTTGAGGGGTGGCCATGGGCCTCGGGTACGAACTCGCCTACCGATTCCGCGTCACCCCGTGGGAACAGGCAGGTCAGATCTTCGGCACCCAGATCGAAGACCTGCTGGGTACGGAGACGACGCCGGGCCGCGCTCTGGATATCGGCTGCGGTTCGGGCGACCACGCCATCGAACTCGCCCAGCGCGGCTGGGAGGTCACGGGCATCGACATGGTGCAGCTGGCGCTCGACCGCGCCCGACGCAAAGCCCGGGACGCCGGCGTGGAGGTTCGGTTCGTGCACTCCGACGCCACCGACCTCCACCACACCGTCGGACACGGTTTCGATCTGATCCTCGACGTGGGCTGTTTCCACGGAATGAACGATGCCGAACGCGACAAGTACGGCAAGGGCGTCACCGAGGTGGCTGCGCCCGGCGCAACCCTCCTGATGTTCGCATTCGGTCACGGCCACCGCGGGCCACTGCCGCGAGGTGTCCGCAAGAGAGACCTCCAACGACTGTTTCCTGCATGGGAGCTGGCGGCCGATCTCGACGCCGACACCATCGGCATGCCCGGACCATTGCGCAGCGTCGACCCCCGCTGGTTCAGGTTGGTTCGACGCTGAAGTCGGTCGAGCGAGGATTCACCTGCGGTTTCACAAAATGATCCATGCAGATGTCTTTACAACTCCTTGAGACTGCTGTTAGCTGCCCTTGGGTCGGGTCGTCGCACTGGAAAAGGGGAAATCCGTTGGTTGACATCGCTCGCGCAACGAAAAGGATCTTGACGGCCACTGCTATCGCGGCAGCGGGAGCACTCGCATTACCCAGCCTGGCATCGGCGGCAGACTTTCCGGTCACTTTCACCGCCACCGACAACGGTGACTGCACCGCCACCTTCGACATCACCAACACCACCAGTTCCGACATGAACGACGTTGTCTACTGGACCGGCGACGACCGTCCCACGGAGGCCCCGCCGTTCGGGGAGGATGCCGGGTCGAATCTTGCGGTCACCTCAGTGGTCGAAGCGGGTCAACCCACCTGGAACAACAATTCCGTGTACGCAAAGGGTTACGAGCCCACCACGTCATCCGCAACCGTCGATTTCACCGACGCATCCGTCGACGGTGCCGACGTCGAGGTCGCCTACCGCATGACCGGACTCGAACAAGACGACTACGACACCTCCCTGAAGAGTGTCACCGTCACGGGTTGCGATGCTCCCTTCGGGAGCCTCGGCGAGCTGTTCAACTTCGGCAGCTGAGGCCACTGCACCAGCACTGATCTCAGCGCCCCGGCCCCATCGGCCGGGGCGCTGAGATTTTGTAACGCTTCTCCGTCAGGTCATCTGACGCCGAGCGGTTGCCGGTGCAGAACCAGCTTGGTGGTGTGCGCCTGATACGCCTCGGGAGCGTCTTCCCAGTCGGCCAGCAAGGTGGTGACCTGCTCGGCGGGGAACTCGGTTCGCGCGACGAAGTCCAACAGGTCCGGCAGGATCGGACGCACGTTCGAAACTCCGATCGAGAGCGTGGCGCAGTTGGCGTACATGTGCATGAGCGGCACCTTCGTGCCCGGTGGCAGGTAGTAGCCGACCGGGTTGCAGAACCCACCCGGCCGAAGTGACCGCAACGCCGCCTCGACTCCCGCCGCACTCGACGTCCCCTCGACCACCACGTCGTACAGACGGGACGGCAGGTCTCGGCGGCGAAGCTTCCCCTTCTTGACGCGATGCACTGTGGCACCGAGCCTTTCCGCAATCTCGAGCCGCTCGGTCCGGTAGTCGACGTAATCGACGACTTCGGCGCCGTGCGCGACCGCCAGGCCTGCCGCGAAAAGCCCGATGCTCTGAGCCGCACCACCGAGGACCATCACTGATCCGCCCGGACGTTGGGCGAGTGCCGGAACGATGCAGCGCCAAGCGTCGGCGAGATTGTCGCTGGCAGCGGCCACTCGCAGCGGGTCCACACCGTTCGGCAGTGGCACGAGCATGTGGTCGGCGAACGGAATTCGCAGCTTGTCCGCCACCATGCCGCCCCAGGGTCCGCTGGCAGGGCCGAATCCGAACGCGGCAAGTGTGCTGGTGCGGGTGGTGGAACATTTGGCGGTGAGTCCGAGCCGGCACTCGCGGCACTCGCCGCACGACACGGACCAGGGCACGACCACGAAGTCGCCGGGCGCCAGGCCGGTCACGCCGGAGCCGACTTCGGTCACCTCGGCGATGCATTCGTGTCCGATCCCGAACGGCCCTTGGAAGGGAATCGGTCCGCAGATGCTCCCGACGACGGGGTCGATCAGCCCCGCGCGGAGACCGACCTGCATCGGACGGGAAACGTGCCGATGGATGGGCATGGTGTCGCCGTCGCAGCGGCCCGCGACGAACGGTCGCACGATCGCATCACGCGGGCCCTGCAACTCCGGGTCGGGACGTTCACGCCACTCGAGGTGGTGCGCACGGATGAACTGCAGTTCACGCATCGGTTCCACCCGCCGCGAGAGCCTTCAGATCGGCGAACCGAATCACTGCCCCTGCCGCACCCCAGGTTCCCTCTGCCTGCTCGTGGATCAGCACCCACACCCGCAAGCCGTCTTCCTTGCCGAGACCAGCGGCCGCCAGCACATCGGCAGTTGCCTGTTCGACCAGGCCGGCGCGTCGACGCTCGGACAGCGCACCTTCCGGGACGGTCACGTCGACCAGAAACCGGGGCAGGTCGTCTTCCGGGCTACCGAACGTGCCGCCCGGCACTTCTTCGATTCGAGACCAGGCGAGCGAGCGGAAGAACGCATTGTCGGGTGCGCCTTCCCACTCGAGCAAGGTCGCGGTGAGGGTCTTCTGCAACGCGCTGCGCGCCTCGGGGCTGAGAACCCCGGCCGGCACGGTGAGCTTGATCATCGGCATGTGCACTCCTTGCTGTGGCAGACGTGATAACAGTTATGACGTTCGTTATAACTTTGTGGGAACGGTACGCTATGACGGTCGTGATAACCAGAAGGTCGCGACAAACCCAGGGAGTGTGATTCGGCAGTGGCGAGATCGCCGGAAGTTCGACACCGGATGGTGGCGGGAGCCGCGGACGTCCTACGCCGCCGCGGATTGCACGCAACGAGCGTGCGAGACCTCGCGAAACATTCGGGATCACCCTTGGGATCCACCTACCACTACTTCCCCGGAGGCAAGACGCAACTGGCCGCCGAGGCGGTTCGGTTCGCCGACGAACTGACCGCAGCCGCGCTCGCCGACGAACTGCAGGCCGGACCGGTCGCGGGCCTACGCGCGTTCACCGCCATGTGGCGAAGCATATTGGTGGACAGCAACTTCCAGGCCGGATGCCCGGTTCTCGCCGTTTCGATCGAAGACCAGCCCGAGGGGAACGACGAGCCACGCACTGCCGCCGCGGCCGCATTCGACAACTGGGCCGGACTACTGAGCGAGGCACTGCGCGCCCACGGCGCGGGCGCGGACGTCGCACAGCAATCGGCAACCCTGATCGTCGCCTCCCTCGAAGGCGCCGTCGCCATGTGCCGCGCCGACCGCAGCACCGACGCACTCGACCGGACCGCGCGAGCACTCGAATCCGTGGTCCAGGGCGTCACCGCCGAGGATCACGCCACGGGCTGACCTCCGACCGGGCACCCCCTTCGGAGACAATCGACCCATGACAGCGACACTGCGCATCAGCGGACTCTCGGCTTCGCGTGGTGAACGCACCCTCTTCACCGACCTGAACCTGACGGTCGCGCCGGGAGACGTGATCGGACTGGTCGGCGCCAATGGCGCCGGCAAGTCGACCCTCCTGACAGCACTTGCCGGCGTCGGCACCGCCGAGATGGACGGCACAGTGACTCTCACACCCCCCGACGCCGTGATCGGATACCTCGCGCAAGAACCCGACCGCATCGTCGGCGAGACGGTGCAGGATTTCCTCGGGCGCCGCACTGGAGTCACCGACGCCGAGCAGTCGATGAACTCGGCGGCCGAGAATCTCGGTGAGTCGGACATCGACCTCTACTCCCCCGCCCTCGAACGCTGGCTGGCTCTCGGCGGCGCAGATCTTCCCGAACGCGCAGAGAAGGTGGTGGCGAACCTGGGACTCGGGGCCGCCTTGGACGCGCAGATGACCGCCCTGTCCGGCGGTCAGGCAGCACGCGCCGGCCTGGCGTCCCTCCTCTTGTCCCGGTACGACGTTCTCCTCCTGGACGAACCCACCAACGACCTCGACCTGCTCGGACTCGAACAACTGGAACGGTTCGTCAGTGAGACACGCAGCGCACTCGTCGTCGTAAGCCATGACCGAGAGTTCCTGGCACGCACAGTGACCGGAATCGTCGAGCTCGATCTCGCCCAGCACCAGATCGCCGTATACGACGGCGGTTACGAGGCATATCTGGCGGAACGCGAGATCGCCCGGCGCCATGCGAGGGAGGCGTACGACGAGTATGCGGATACACGGTCCGAACTCGAGTCCCGAGCGCAGATGCAGCGCAACTGGATGGAGCACGGCGTCCGCAATGCCCGGCGTAAGACCAAGGACAACGACAAGATCGGCAGGGCACTGCGCACGGAATCCACCGAGAAGCAGGCGGCGAAAGCCCGTCAGACCCAGCGCCGCATCGAGCGGCTCGAGGTGGTGGAAGAACCACGCAAGGAATGGGAACTGCGCATGGAGATCACGGCCGCGCCGCGCAGCGGTTCGGTGGTCGCAACGCTGAGCGGCGCAGTTCTACAACGCCCGGATTTCACGTTCGGCCCGGTCACCACGCAGATCGACTGGGGCGACCGCATCCTTGTCACCGGCGAGAACGGCTCCGGGAAAACCACCCTGATCTCGTTACTACTGGGCAAGACTCAACCGGACGAGGGCAGCGCATCACTCGGGTCCGGGGTTGCGATCGGTGAAGTCGATCAGGCTCGTGCCCTGTTCGAAGCCGACGAGACTGTCACGGCCGCCTTCGGCGCGCACGTTCCGGACTGGCCCGACGCCGACGTGCGAACGTTGTTGGCGAAGTTCGGACTGACCGGCCACCACGTGATGCGGTCGGCCATGTCGTTGTCGCCCGGGGAACGCACTCGCGCTGCCCTGGCATTACTGCAAGCCAGGGGCGTGAATCTGCTCGTGCTCGACGAACCCACCAATCACCTCGATCTTCCGGCCATCGAGCAACTCGAACAGGCGGTGGAGAATTTCGCCGGAACACTGCTGTTGGTCACTCACGATCGACGCATGTTGGCGACCACTCGCAGCACTCGCCGGTGGCGTATGAACGATGGACAACTGACCGAAGAATGACCGTCCGGGGCCTGAAAATCCGTTGCCCGAGGTTTTCCCGAGCCGTAAGGTCGCCAGGCTTCTCCGACACCGAATCGAAAGGGCGACCCGACCATGGACCCCATCACCGAACGCGACATCAGGTCGTCTTTCGTCAACTGCTCGAAAGGCGACGCCAAGCGCCTCCCGGTCCCCCAGGATCTCGACGATCGCCCCTGGGACGATCTCGATTTCCTCGGCTGGACCGACCCGTCGTTTCCGGGCCGCGGATACGTGGTGGTTCCGCAAGACGACCGGCTCGTCGGGGTCGCTCTACGCCACGAAGTCGGCGGGTTTCGCAAGAGTCAGATGTGCACGATCTGCCTGACCACACACCCGAGCGGTGGCGTTTCGCTCATGGTTGCCCGCAAGACCGGAGAGTCCGGTCGGCGCGGAAACACTGTCGGCACGTACATCTGCCAAGACCTGGCCTGTTCCCTCTACGCCCGACGCAAGAAGACCCCCTCGCTGGGTCGACAGTTCCGCGACGACACTCCCCTCGACGAACGAATCGAGAGGGTGCGGTCGAACATCGACACCTTCGTATCCCGCTTGGGCACCTAGTGCCTGTGAGTGGTTAGCGAGTCCCTGCACTCGCTAACCACTCACAGGGCGCGGAGCGCCCTGTTGACAAACTGTTGGGTTTTTACAACACTTTGTTGCATGAGTCCGGTCAAACGTGGGGAAACACTTCCCATCTTCAATCGCATCGGCGTGCTCCGCGCCGAGCGCGGGATGAGCAGGGTTCAGCTCGCCGGTCTCGTGGACGTCAATCCACAGACCGTGGGTGCACTCGAACGAGGCGACCACTACCCCAGCCTCGATCTCGCATTCCGAATCTGCGGGGTGTTCGACCTCCCCGTCGAAGCGGTTTTCTCACGGACCGAGTTCGGGCCACTTTCCGCCGAGATCTACCGCAACCACCAGAGAAGCGAGGGGGACGCAACCAATGTCTGACACATCCGTACTCGAGCGGTACCAGGAGTATCGTGCGGAACGATTCCTGCATCGTGAGAACCAGTACCGAAACTGGTTGCCCAACTGGCGAACACAACGTCGTCGACGAATCCTGGTGGTCGCTCTGGCAGCCTCTTTCACGTTCATGCTTGCAGTCGGTGTCGTGAGCCATTTCAGCATGACCGTGGGACCGATGCTGTGGTTGCCGGCGATCTTCATCTGCCTTCCCATCTGGACAATCCTCCAGATCGTCTCCGGCAGACGAGGTGACGCACCGCGCGACGTGCTCGACGAATGGGAATTGCAACAGCGTGACAGCGCGCGGTCCATCGGACTGACGATCACACAGACCATCACACTGGTCCCGATCTTCTATCTCCTCTTGGCTGGTTCGTTCGGCGCCGAGGCGCCGAATTACCCCTACGCCGGAGGTCTGCTCGTCCTCACCACGATCCTCATCGGCGGCTGCACCCCGGCGATGATTCTCGCCTGGACCACCCCCGACCCCGAACCAGACGACTCCACCCCAGCCGGCTCCGATCCAGCCGACCACCGAGTCTGACCCCTAATCGACGGGAGCACCATGTCCGACACTCTCACCATCGACTCGATCTCCAAACGCTACGGCGACGTCGTCGCCCTCGACGCACTGAGCTTCGACGTCCGCCCCGGCGAGATCTTCGGATTCGTCGGCAGCAACGGCGCCGGCAAGACAACCACGATGCGCATTGCGCTGGGTGTGCTCGCGGCAGACTCGGGCGAAGTGCGTCTCGGCGGCGAACCGGTCGACCTCGACGTGCGCCGCACCATCGGATACATGCCGGAAGAGCGCGGCCTGTACCCCAAGATGAAGGTGGGAGCGCAGCTCGCGTACCTCGCTCGGCTGCACGGATTGTCGAGCACCGAGGCCAAGGAAGCGGTGGAGCGCTGGACGACGCGGCTCGGCATCGAGACACGAGCAGGTGACACCGTGGACAGCCTGTCGCTGGGCAACCAACAGCGCGTGCAGCTGGCGGCCGCCCTCGTCCACGATCCTGCGGTGCTCGTTCTCGACGAACCGTTCTCTGGCCTGGACCCCGTCGCCGTCGACGTCATGAGCGACGTGCTGGTCGAGAAGGCTCGCACCGGCGTGCCCGTCATCTTCTCCAGCCACCAGCTCGATCTCGTACAGCGGCTGTGTGATCGCGTCGGCATCATCGCCAACGGCCGTATGCGTGCAGTCGGTACCGTCGACGAACTCCGTGGCAGCGGTAACGCGGAGCTTCACGTACACGCGCCGGAGGCACCTGTCGGCTGGGCCCACCACCTGACCGGGGTCACGACCATCAGCCACCTCGACGGCCGGACGGTCCTGACTCTCGGACCCGGCACCGACGACCAGGACGTGCTGCAGGCCGCCCTCAAAACGGGTCCCGTTCACGAGTTCTCCGTGAGCCGACCTTCCCTGACCGACATGTTCCGAGAGGTTGTGTCCGCATGAGCGCCCCTATGAGTTTCGGCACCGGTATCGCACTCGTGGCGAAACGCGAGTTCATGACGCAGGTGATGAAGAAGAGCTTCATCGTCAGCAACGTCATCATTTTGATTGCCATTGTCGGCGGCATCATCGCGTACTCCCTGTTCTCGGGCGGCGACGAGGACAAGTCCACCATCGGACTGACCGGATCCCAGTCGCTGGCACCGACACTCGTTGCCGTCGGCGAGTCCGTCGCAAACCCGGTGGAGGTCACCGAGGTATCCGACGAGGAATCCGGTAGAACGCAGGTGGCGAACGGCGACCTGGACGTTGTCCTGATCCCCGGTGCGGACGGCGCCTACACCGCCGTCACCGAGTCGGATCCGAGCGCCGGCCTGAGAGCGGTGATCGACACCGCGGTCGCACAGCACGCGCAGTCCGCCGCACTCACCGAACAGGGTGTCGACCAGGCTGCCCTGGCCGAGGCGACGAGCACGGCCGTGGTGACCGTTCAGGCCCTCGATCCGCCGGACCCCGAAGCGGGACAGCGGATCGCACTGTCCGTCGCCGTCGTGTTCCTGCTCTACATGCAGATCATGATGTTCGGTTTGTACGTGGCAATGGGTGTCGTCGAGGAAAAGTCGAGCCGTGTCGTCGAGCTGCTGCTGTCGACCCTCAAGCCGCTCCAACTGTTGTGGGGCAAGGTCATCGGGATCGGCGCGGTGGGGCTGGCCCAACTCGCGCTGTACGGCATTGCGGGCGTGGGTACCGGTCTGGCGACCGGTGCTCTGACGCTGACAGGCACCGCGTTCGGCGTGCTCTTCGGCACCCTCGGCTGGTTCGTCCTCGGATTCGCGTTCTTCGCCGTGCTGTACGCCGCCGCGGGCTCGATGGTCTCGCGGCAGGAGGACGTCAACGCGACGGCATCCCCCTTGATGGTGCTGATCGTCATCATGTTCATCAGCGCCTTCTCCGCAGTCGGCGACCCGGACGGCACGCTCAGCAACGTACTCAGCTGGATCCCCCCGTTCTCGGCGATCCTCATGCCGCTGCGAATCGCCGCGGGCGTTGCATCACCGATACAGGTGGTGGTCACCATTCTCCTGATGCTCGCCGTCACCGCCGCACTCAGCGTCCTGGCTGCCAAGATCTACCAGCGGTCGATTCTGCGGATCGGCAAGGTCGTGTCCTGGAAGGAAGCCCTGATCCCCGCCAAATAGTCGTCCACTCTCCGATAGCGTCGCGGTATGACGGAGAAGATCGCGGCGAAGGACATCCTCGACCTGCTACTCGATGCGGAGAGCTACCAGTCCTGGGACACCGCACCCGTCGACACCCGGCCCGACGCGGCCTATCGCGCCGACCTCGAGAAGGCCGCCGCGAAGTCGGGTGTCGACGAGTCGGTGATCACCGGATGCGGCACCATCCGGGGGCGCCGGGTTGCGGTCATCGCCTGCGAGTTCTCGTTCCTCGCGGGATCGATCGGTGTGGCCGCGGCGCAGCGCATCACGTCCGCCATCGAACGGGCCACCGCCGAAGGGCTGCCGCTGCTGGCGTCCCCGACATCGGGCGGCACCCGGATGCAGGAAGGCACCGTCGCATTCGTGCAGATGGTGAAGATCGCGGCAGCCGTGGCGGCACACAAGGCAGCGCATCTGCCGTACCTGGTCTACCTGCGGCATCCCACAACAGGTGGCGTGTTCGCATCGTGGGGATCACTCGGGCACATCACACTGGCGCAACCGGGAGCGCTGGTCGGCTTCCTCGGTCCTCGCGTGTACGAGGCCCTGTACGGCGAGAAGTTTCCCGACGGCGTCCAGGTTGCCGAGAACCTGTATCGAAACGGGGTGATCGACGGAGTCGTCGAGCCACATCGGCTCCGCACCCTGGTGCATCGCGCGTTCCGCGTGCTGATGGACTCGCCGGACGAATTGCCCATCGCACCCGACCCCGACGACTCCATCCCCGAGGCCCCCGCGTGGCAGTCGGTGCTGCTCACCCGCCGACAGGACCGACCAGGAATCAGACAGCTTCTCCGGCACGCCGCGACCGAACAGGTTCCGCTCAGCGGTACCGGACAAGGAGAGACAGACAAGACGATCCTTCTGTCTCTTGCCCGTTTTCGCGGATCACCCTGCATCCTGCTGGGGCAGGACCGTAGCGGACAGTCCGCTCTCGTGACCATGGGTCCCGCAGCCCTGCGCGAGGCCAGGCGCGGGATGCGTCTCGCCGAGGAGTTACAGGTCCCGCTGGTCCTCGTCATCGACACCCTGGGGGCGTCGCTGTCCCAGGAAGCCGAAGAACGCGGACTCGCACCGGAGATCGCGCGCTGCATCGCCGATCTGGTGATGCTCCGCACCACCACGGTTTCGGTGCTGCTCGGGCAGGGTTCGGGCGGCGGCGCACTGGCACTCCTTCCCGCGGACCGAGTGCTGGTCGCCCAACACGGGTGGCTGGCCCCACTGCCCCCGGAAGGCGCCAGCGCTATCGTTCACCGAGACACCGCACACGCTCCCGAAATGGCAGCGGCCCAAGGCGTTCGATCGCTCGACCTTCTGCGCGACGGCGTGGCAGACGTCGTGATCCCGGAGCGTCCCGACGCAGCGGAAGAACCGATCGAGTTCTCCAAACGTGTCGGGCGGGCCATCGCCCGTGAACTCCGGACCCTCACCGATGTGCCCACGAACGACCGATTCGCTGCGCGCACAGCCCGCTACCGCAGCCTCGGTCTACCCGACACCATCTGACTCCGAGCGGAGGTCGACTGCCCGGAAGGTGCTATACGGCAGCGTATAAATGGGGCTACACTCCAGTTCTGTATGCAACCGTATAAATCGATGTCGAGGAGTAAGACGATGCGCCTTCCAGTCGAAGCCCACTCGGGAATGCCCTGGCGCATTCACGACATCGCTCCGGACTTTCGGATCTACGACGTCTGGGCACTTCCGACTCCGGGAGGACCGGAGGACTTTCCACTACTGAAGCAGCAGTTCATGGACGGTGACATCGCAAACAACCCGTCGCCGGTGGCCCGCACACTCTTCGCGATCCGGTGGCGCCTCGGGGAGTGGTTCGGCTGGGACGACGAAGAGGCGTCGGTCGGTAACCGGGTCCCGTCACTGCGGGACCGACTCCCCGAGAACCTGCGCGCACCGGTCGCCGATCCCACCGCCCTGCCGTTCGCCACGGTGTTCGAGACGGAGAACGAATGGGCCGCAGAGATGGCCAACAGCACCGTGCATTGCGTCATGCACGTGGGGTGGGTTCCCGACGACACCACGACGGACGGATATCGCGGCCAGATGGCGGTACTAGTCAAGCCCAACGGCGTGTGGGGTCGGGCGTACATGGCAGCGATCGCACCCTTTCGGCATGTGCTCGTCTACCCGCCGCTCATGCGCGGAATCGCTGCCGTCTGGGACGGGCGCGCCCCAGGCGTCACGCTCACCCGGGGACAACAAGCGATACCCAATTCTGTCCGGGTGCGGCTGCTGTCGCAGAATTTCGACTACGTCGATACCAATTCGCTCGCGGCTGCCGCCGACCGCACTGCCGAGTGGTGGGCCCGCACGATGTTCGAAGAACTCATCACCACCGCCGGACGGGAGTCGGTGTTCGGCGGTCTCCTCCGGCTGACACCCGAATCGGGGGGACAGTCACTCGCCGGCTGGAAGGTCGTGGAGAACACGCCGCATGCCGTAGCTCTCACCAGGGCGGGCCGTCACCTTGCCTGTGAAATGCACGTCGTCGTCACCGATGATGCCGTGCACCTCGCGCTCGCCGTCCGGTACCGCACCCGCCTCGGCGCTGCGATCTGGCGGCCCGCATCATCGATGCACCGCAGATTCGGGAAACAACTCCTTCTGCAAGCCTGGCAAGCCGCTCGTGACCAAGCTTGTCCGACCATCCCTCTAGACTGAATCGACAGAAGTCGACGGTCTGGGAGGAGACATCGAATGACCGAGCCGGTCGTCGATTCAGCACGCGCGCAACGCATCGCCGAGATCGAACGTCGTTGGGTGGAGGGATGGGAGATCACCGTCGCTCGCCCCGACGACGACAAACGTGCGCGCGAGCACCTCGTCTCACAGCTCGTGGCGGTGCGTGACTGGGCGCAGCCGCACACTCCACTGCCGGTGGCGAGCCCTCCCGGCGACTGGCCCCGCAACAACCAGGCCCTGCTCTGGCTGTTCTCCGGCGCAGGGATTCTGACCCTCGTCATCAGCCCGGCTGCGGGCGCCATCCTGCTCGTTCTGTTCGCGGGGATCCTGGCCCTGTCGTACAGGTCGGCACAATCCAAGTGGAATCGGCGCCTCGCCGCCGAGCAAGCGAACAACAGCAGACGCGGCCCCTTGGATACCAGCGTCGACCAGCGCAAGACCACCAACGGCGTGCAGATCAGGTTCACCTACACCGAGCTGAACCTGATTCCGCGGACGAACATCCTCGTCTCCGAGATTCGAGCGAACCGCTCGTGGCAGAGCGAGTTTCTCGACACACAGCGCGTCCGCCTCGATCTCGACGAAGAGTTGCGTCAGGTTGTGGACGAGGTCACCAAGCTGCACGCTCTCAAGCTCAAGACCGGCGCCGAGCCCCCACCGAACTCGCCGGCGTGGGGCACATATCAGCACCACAGGACGTTGTTCGCGCAATCCGAAAAAGCACTCCGCTCCCGGGTCATCGTCCTCAGCTTGTATCTGGACGATCTCCGCAGATTCGACGACTATCTCGAACAACTGGACCAGATCAACGCGATGCAGGAAGTCGACCTCGAGATCGCGAGCCTGTACATGGGCATCGAACACTCGGCGATGAGTGCTCGGCAGACAGCTTCCTTGTCCGACGAACTGGCCATGGCACGAGAAGCCGTCACCGCGATCATCGGCTCGCTGTCGTCGAGCCAGGACTACCTCCGTGGCCTGAACCACCGGTAGGTGATTCAGGCCCCAGCGCATACTTACACTCCTGCAACCGCTTCGAGTTGTGGCGTGATCTTGTCTAGTCCGTAGCCGAGAGAAAGGCTCGACGGGGAGTTGAACGCGACGACCGTCGGGAAGTCGACGACCGCGAGCCCACCAGTCTTCACAGAGGGTAGGTCGGTGAATCCGGGCAACGCCTCGAGGCCCTCCAGGGTGCCGCCGTTCGGCAGAATGATCAGCAGGTCGGAGACAAGCGCGTCGACTCGTTCGGCGCTGAGCATGATCCGCCCTTGGCTCACTCCCGCTTCTTCGAGAAGGCTGGGCGGAAGAGTCATCCCCAATCGCTGAAACGTCTGCGACGCCCCGTCCTCCGGGTCGGCGACGATCACGAACTGGTTACTGGCGAACATGAACTGCGAAAGAACGGCCGTCTTGCCTTCCAGTCCCGGCAGACGCTCTGCGAGGGCATCGATCTCGCCCTTTCGATTCTCGATGATCTCGGTTGCCTTGTCCTCCATGTGCAGGACTCGGCCCAACGCCGCGACCTGATCTTCCCAGGGGTCGACCCCTTGATCGGTGATCGACGGGATTGTCGGCGCGACACCGGAAAGCTGCTCGTACGACTGCGGGTTGAGATTGGTCGAGATGGTGAGGACGAGATCCGGCGCATAGGAAGCGATCTCCTCGACCGGAGGCGGTGCGCCGTACGCGGCTGCCGCTCGGTCGAGCTCCTTCGCTTCCGTACTCATGTCCTGCTGCCACGGGTACAGGCCGCGATCGTCACCTCGGCCGGCCGCGGACAGGTAAGCGACCGGTTGCACCCCCAGTTCGAGAAGGGCATCCACCCACTGGCTCCCCGCAACGACGATCCGCTCGGGAACACCCTCGACCGTGGTGCTGCCGAACGAGTGCTCGACCACCGTCGCCTCGCTTGATGCCCCGTCGTCACCTGACGCATCAGCAGAGCATCCGCTCAGAGCAATCCCGGCAGCCAGGACGCTCGATACCGCGACCGCTGTCCATCTCGTTCTGCGCATCGCGCAACCTCCACCCATAAGTTTTGTAAGGCTACCCTTATACCACGCCGGGTGGTCAGCGGGCGGGAAACCTATAGAGTGGCGCCCATCACAGAAGCCGACGGAAGGATGCCGGGTGAGCACACCGCAGGGCCCCTACCAGCAGAGTTACCGCGAGAGCATCGATGCGCCCGAGAGCTTCTGGCTCGATGCCGCCCGCTCGATCGAGTGGAACACACCGCCGACCAAGGCATTGGACGATTCCACCGCTCCGACGTATCGCTGGTTTCCCGACGCGACGATGAACACGTGCGTCAACGCGCTGGATCGTCACGTCCGGGCAGGCCGTGGAGATCGTGTCGCGCTCGTCCACGATTCTGCGATGACCGGACAGGTCCGTGAATTCACGTACAGCCAACTGCAGCGCGAGGTCGCGCTGTTCGCCGGCGTGCTGAAGGATCAGGGGGTCACTGTCGGCGACAGAGTCGTCGTCTACATGCCGATGATTCCCGAAGCGGCGATCGCCATGTTGGCGTGTGCGCGAATCGGTGCCGTCCACTCCGTCGTGTTCGGCGGATTCGCCGCCAAAGAATTGGCAGCGCGCATCGACGACGCCCAGCCGGTCGTCCTCGTCACCGCGTCCGGGGGTCTCGAACCTAATCGCACCGTCGAATATCTGCCGCTGGTCCGCGATGCACTCGAGATGTCGAGCACTCCCCCACACACCGTTGTCGTGAAGTCCCGCACCGAGGTCGGTGGTTCGGCAGCCGATGTCGACGGTGGCGGTGCCGCATGGTTCGACTGGGACGAACTGGCAAAGGACGCGAAGCCCGCAGATCCCGTCGCCGTCGCCGCGACCGACCCCCTCTACATCCTCTACACCTCGGGTACCACGGGAAAACCCAAGGGAGTGGTCCGAGACAACGGTGGACATGCGGTCGCCCTGACCTGGTCGATGAAGAACATCTACGACATCGGAGCCGACGACGTGTGGTGGACCGCCTCCGATGTCGGCTGGGTGGTCGGCCACTCGTACATCGTGTACGGCCCGTTGTTGGTCGGCGCCACAACGGTCATGTACGAAGGCAAGCCGGTCGGCACTCCGGATGCCGGCGCGTTCTGGCGGGTGATCGAACAGCACCAGGTCGCAGCGTTGTTCACCGCGCCGACGGCAATACGCGCCATCCGCAAGGTAGATCCTGCTGCCGCGGAGCTCGAGAAATACGACATCTCCTCCCTGCGAACACTGTTCGCCGCCGGTGAGCGCCTGGACCCGGACACCTACGACTGGGCGAGGAAGACACTCGGCGTGCCGGTGATCGATCATTGGTGGCAGACCGAGACGGGTTGGGCGATCTGCGCGAACCTGCGCGGGCTCGAGCCGATGCCCGTGAAATCGGGTTCGCCGACCGTTCCGGTTCCCGGGTATCAGGTCGAGGTAGTCGATCCGACAGGTAAGCCGGTAGCGGCCGGCACCGAGGGGGCCATCGTCATCCGGCTTCCGCTACCTCCGGGCACCTTGACCGGATTGTGGCGAGACGAGAATCGCTTCCACGCGTCGTACCTCGCAGCGTTCGAGGGGTACTACCTCACCGGCGACTCCGGATACCTCGACGAGGACGGATATCTGTTCGTCCTCGGTCGCAGCGACGACGTCATCAACGTGGCGGGCCACCGCCTGTCCACCGGCAGCATCGAGGCCGTGGTCGCGTCGCATCCGGCTGTTGCCGAATGCGCGGTGGTCGGAATTCACGACGAGCTCAAAGGGCAACGCGCCAGCGGGTACGTGGTCCTCGAATCCGGGGTGGACATCGCTGCGGACGTACTGCGCGACGAACTGGTCGCGATGGTGCGAGATCAGATCGGGGCGGTCGCAAGCTTCCGCGACGTGACAGTCGTCGAGGCACTACCCAAGACTCGTTCCGGAAAGATCCTCCGCAAGACGATGCGTCAGATCGTCGACCACGAGGAGTACACCGTTCCGTCGACGATCGAAGACGTATCCGTGCTGAACGCACTCGAGCAGCAGCTGCGCACACGCGAAGGCACCTGAGGGCACAATGCAGTGGTGACCGATTCACCGACAGTTCTGGTCGTCGACGACGACGAAGACGTACGAACGTCCCTGAAGCGGGGCTTGCGTCTCGAGGGCTTCACCGTGCTCACCGCGGTCGACGGTGCGGATGCCCTGCGCTCGATCAACGACGATCACCCCGATGCGATGGTCCTCGACATGAACATGCCGGTTCTGGACGGCACGGGCGTGGTCACCGCATTGCGGGCCATGAACAACGACATCCCGATATGCGTTCTGAGCGCCCGGAACACGGTCGACGACCGAATTTCCGGTCTCGAGTCCGGTGCCGACGACTATCTCGTGAAGCCGTTCGTTCTCGCCGAGCTCAGTGCCCGTATTCGTGCGATGCTCCGGCGGCGGACGGCTCCTGCCCCTGCGACCGAAACCGCGGGCAACGGCGCCGCGCCCCTGCGTATCGGTTCGCTCGAGATCGACCTGGCCGGACGTCGCGTCACGGTCGACGGGGTCGAGGTCACCCTCACCAAACGCGAGTTCGAACTACTCGAAGTGCTCGCCCGCAATACCGGCATCGTGCTGAGTCGTGAACGACTGCTCGAACTCGTCTGGGGGTACGACTTCGTCGCCGACACCAACGTCGTCGATGTGTTCGTCGGCTATCTGCGTCGAAAGTTCGAGGCCGACGGTGCACCACGGCTGTTGCACACGGTGCGTGGTGTGGGATTCGTGCTCAGGGAGAGCCCGTGAAGCGCTCGTTCTCACTCCGAACCCGTGTCGCCGCGGCGACGGCACTGGGCGCAACCATCGTCGTCGTGGCACTCGGCATCTTCGTGTCGATGGCCATCAGCCGCAACAACTTGGCGGAGCTGGACCGTCGCCTCGAGACGGCGTCCGATGTACTGGTTCCGAATGCGGCCACCGCAGGGTTGTTCCTCGGCGCAATCGGCGACGAAGGCTCGTTCGCGGTCACCGTGCGTTCTGCCGGCGGCCAGGTCATCGTCAGCACCCCCACCCGATTGCCCGAACTCGAACCCGGGTGGGGCAACGCGGAAGTCGACGGCACTCGGTACCGGGTGTTCACTGCGCAGGTGCCCGTGATCGGCGCCCTGGCCTCGATCGCGGTCCCGTACTCCGACGCCCAGAGCGCCACCGCGAATCAGAACCGTCAGGTCGTTGTGGTCGGGGTGATCGCGGTCGCCTCGGCCACCGCACTCGGCTGGTTGTTCGGCGGCCGTGCGGTGCGACCTCTCGTCGAACTCACCCACCGCATCTCGCGACGCGACACACATCTGACACCGACCACGTCGGGAGTGCGCGAGGCCGATGAACTGGCTGCGGCGGCGGAGTCGATGCTGCGCGACGTGTCCGAGGCCCAGACCGCGACCACCGCTGCCCTTGCCACCGCCCGAGACTTTGCTGCCGTATCCGCCCACGAGATCCGCACGCCGCTCACCGCAATGCGCACGGACATCGAAGTACTTCGGGCACACGAGTTGCCCGCCGACGAGCGTTCCGAGATTCTCGGCGATCTGGCCCGTTCGCAGGGTCGGGTGGAGTCGACGCTCTCCGACCTCGAGCGGTTGGCAAAGGGTGAACTGTCGAGCGAGAAAGACTTCGTCGACTGCAATCTGGGCGAAATCTGTGACGTCGTGGCCGACGACGCCAAAAGAACACATCCTGGCGTACAGGTCACCATCGCCGCCGCCGACCTCACCGTGCGCGGTCTACCCGGCGGAATCCGGCTCACCCTCGGCAATGCGATCACCAACGCGGTCCGTCACGGCGGCGCCGAGCACGTCCACATCACGCTCACCCCATCCCAATCCACCGCGGGCGCAGTCTTCACCATCGACGACGACGGCTCCGGAATCCCCGAATCGGACCGCACCGTCGTATTCGAGCGCTTCCAGCGCGGAAGCCGCGTAACCAAGAGCGGTTCCGGTCTCGGGTTGGCTCTCGTTGCCCAGCAGGCGGCGTTGCACGGCGGTCGCGCATTCTTCACGGACAGCCCACTCGGAGGTGCGCGTCTCGTGGTCACGTTGCACGAGGCTGCGCCCACCGGCATCGAATCCTGAGCGATCAGCGAACCGGACGGTCGAGAATGATCGAGCCCGCACGGACACGAACCTGCTCGGTGGTGAACCCAGGGTGATCAGCGGCAAGGAAATGAACGCCGATCGCCATGCAGAATGCAAGCAGGCTGCGGGCCTCCACCTCCTCCGGGTCGTCACAGACCGTGCCGAGCGCGTCACGGATCAGCTGCATACGCCGGTTGTCCACGCGGCGGAGACGCTCGTTGACCGCGTCGTCTCGGCGCGCCCACGTGCGGACCGCAAGGTCGATGGGAAGCAACCGGTCGCCCGAGAAGGTGAGCTGACCGGCCAGGCGGGCCTTGTCGAGGGCGTCGCCGTCCGCTTCCGCGATCCGTTCGAAGACGTCGTCGACGCTCTCTCGCTCCCAGGCATCCAGCATCTCCCCCAGCAGTTCGTCACGGTCGGCGAAGTAGCCGTAGAACCCGCCTTTGGTGACACCGAGCGCCTTGGCCAGCGCTTCGACGCGCACGCTGTCCACCCCGCCCACAGCAAGGGCCTGCAGACCCTCCTCGATCCACGCCTCGCGTCGTGTACGTAGCGCTCCCATTCGCGATCCGACCTCCTCCGAAAACAATCCTTGTACGCAGCCGAATAATAGGGCTACAGTCACGTTGTACGCGACCGTGCAACGGGCGAGGTCCTCTCCGGCCCTTCGCCTCTGCTACTCCTTCTGGTCGCATCCGGATTGCTGATCGGAGCCCGCCGAGCCAACCACACCGACGAACTCGCTCGGCGGAATGTTGTGCATGATTCCGTGTGCCTGATGAATTCCTCGAACGAAGTCGAGTAATGCCTGCGTAAAAGTGTTCATGCACTCCATGGTCTGCGGGGCGCATCGCCGGCAACAGTGGCACGAATGACATTGTTCGATAAAATCGTGCCATGACGCTCGCACACCCTGGAACGGTGGCGGTTCTGGCATACGACGGCATGACCACCTTCGAGATGGGGATCGTCGTCGAGATGTTCGGTCTGTCCTGGTCCGACATGGATCAACCGTGGTACGACTTGAAGATCGTCGCCGAGGGAACACGACCCGTCCGCACCATCGGCGGGGCGACACTGTCCACACCGCACGGTCTCGACGAACTCTCGGCTGCGGACACCGTCGTGATCCCCAGCGTCGAGAATCCCGACGAACCGACTTCCGCGGAACTCATCGACGCACTTCGCACCTCACACGCTCGCGGCTCCCGCATCGTGTCGATCTGCTCCGGGGCTTTCGCGCTCGCCAACGCAGGACTGTTGGACGGGCGCAGAGCCACAACACATTGGCGCTATTCGGAGCGATTGCGTGAGCGGTACCCACTGGTCGCGGTCGATCCGGATCCGCTGTACGTCGACGACGGCGAAATTCTCACCAGCGCCGGATGCGCGGCGGGGCTCGATCTGTGTCTGCACATCGTGCGACGCGATCTCGGCGCCACCGTCGCCAATCAGGTTGCCCGGCGCATGGTGATTGCTCCGCACCGTGCCGGCGGACAAGCTCAGTACATCGAGTCCCCCGTTGCCCGCGACCCGGACGACGAGCAGCTACGCCAGACTCTCGAATGGGCTCAGGACAACCTCGACCGGCCGCTGCGCGTCATCGACCTCGCCAGGCACTCGGACATGTCATTGCGCACGTTCATCCGCCGCTTCGGCGCCTCCACCGGAACCAGTCCGAACCAGTGGCTCACCGACCGGAGGATCCAGCGCGCCCTGGAATTGCTCGAGAGCACCGATATGCCGATCGAACAGATCGCCACTACAACGGGTTTCGCCAGCCCTGTGACACTGCGGCACCACTTCTCAGCCCGCACCGGAACCAGCCCGACCGCCTATCGACGCACCTTCCGCGAGTCACCGACCTCGGCATGAGAACACGAGAAAGCCCCGCATCGCGGTGCGATGCGGGGCTTTCTGACAAGAACTTCTTACTGCACGTCGAGCAGGTCGATGACGAAGACCAGAGTCTTACCGGACAGCTGGTGTCCGGCACCGGCGGGACCGTAAGCCAACTCCGGCGGAATGGTCAGCTGACGACGCCCGCCGACCTTCATGCCGGGGATGCCGTCCTGCCAGCCCTTGATCAGGCCACGCAGCGGGAACTTGATGGATTCGCCGCGGCTCCACGAGGAGTCGAACTCTTCTCCGGACTCGAACTCCACCCCCACGTAGTGCACTTCCACGGTTCCACCGGGCACGGCCTCGGCGCCGTCACCTTCCACCAGGTCCTTGATGACCAGGTCGAGTGGTGCGGGTCCTTCTTGGAACTCGATCTCGGGCTTGCTCATGGGGGTCCTCCTCGAGAGGGCTCTCGTTGTCGTCGTCGACCGCTGATTCAGCGGCGAGCGGCGATGTCCTGGTAATCGCGTTCGGTGTATCCGGTGTAGATCTGCCGCGGACGGCCGATCTTCGTTGCCGGATCCTCGTGCATCTCCCGCCAGTGCGCAATCCACCCGGGCAGGCGGCCCATGGCGAACAACACTGTGAACATACGCGTCGGGAAGCCCATCGCGCGGTAGATCAGGCCAGTGTAGAAGTCGACGTTCGGGTACAGCTTGCGCTCGATGAAGTAGTCGTCGGTGAGCGCGGCTTCCTCGAGGGCCATCGCGATCTCGAGGAGTTCGTCGTCGCCGCCGAGCTTGTCGAGGATGGTGTGAGCCGCTTCCTTGGCGATCGCAGCGCGGGGGTCGTAGTTGCGGTAGACGCGGTGCCCGAAGCCCATGAGCTTCACGCCGTCTTC
>JAAZAD010000417.1 GCA_012514505.1 Rhodococcus sp. (in: high G+C Gram-positive bacteria)
GATTGCCCTCACCGCTCAGCGCGAGGGCGAAAAGTGCCAGGCCCACCAGCGCGAGTCCAGCGCCCAGCGGGGTCAGGATCCGCCAGTTGCCGTTGACGCTCTTCTCGGCCAGGCGATCGTGCACCTGGGCGGCATCGAAGTGGCTCACTGTTGCCTCCCCGGTGCAAGCGACCGGACATAGTCGACCACGGCCCAGCGATCCTCGATCCGGACGATCTTGTCGCCGTAGCGCGGCATCAGGCCGCGTCCGTAGCGCACGATGCTGTACAGGTAACCGTCGCTGTAGTTCGCCACTGCGGGGGTGACGAGCTGCGGGGCCGGCACCGGGACGGTTCCGCCACCAGCGCCTGTCGAGCCGTGGCACATCGCGCAGTAGATCTCGTACACCTCGGCGCCGCGTCCCGGTGCGACCTCGGGGAGGTCGGCCGGACGAGTCACGGTGTTGGCATACTCGACGTCAAAGCCATACACGGGCATCGGCCTACCGGTCGGATTGCCGGCGCCCCACTCGGCCTCGGCGCCACCCACCGGGACGATTCCCGCCGGCGTGTTGCGAGGGATGTCGGCGCGCTGGTACGGATGGACCGCCTGCGACAGGATCATGTGATCGAACCACGGCACCGCGTGCATCACGTCGTCAGGCGACGGGACCTCGTTGTACCAGAAGTTGCAGCCGCCGGCGACCAGCGCCAGCAGGACGGGCAGCAGCTTATGCCTCACGCGAGACCTCCACGGCGCCGTGGCGCCGGAGCATCGCATCGACCGCATCGGCGCGATCGGCCGAGCACGGGACGAATACTCCGATGTGATCGTCACTGTAGCGCGGGTGATACGGGCGACCCTTGAGCGACTTGCGCATCGACAGCACGATGATGCCGATGACGCTGAGCAGCGACGCGGTGAGGATCGTGAGCTCGAACCCGATCACGACGTACGGCGTGATCGTGGCGATCGGCTTGCCGCCGGTCAGCAGCGGCCAGTCGCGCGACATCCACAGCGCCAGTGCGAAGCCGGCCGAGCAACCCAGGACACCACCGATCAGGGTGAAGAAGCGGACCGGGGACACCGGATCCCCAACGGCTTCCTCCAGCTCGTGATTGTGCATCGCAGAGTAGACGGTGAGGTCGGGAAATCCCGAGCCCTTCAGCTCGCGAATCGCGTCGCTCGCACCGTCGATGTGCTCGAAGCTGCCGAGCACGCCGGAAACCGTACTCCGGGCCATCAGTGCCCTCCCCCGTGCGACGACTTCCGCCTCGGCATCGGGATCATCTCCTTGATCTCCTGGATCGCAACGATCGGGAAATTCTTGTAGAACAGAGTGAACCAGAGCCCGAACCAGCCGAACGAGCCGAGCAGGATCAGCCAGTCAGCCCAGGTCGGGTTGAGCTGGCCCCAGGCGTAGGGGATGTAGTCGTTGGCCAGCGAGCTGACCACGATCACATAGCGCTCGAACCACATTCCGAGGTTGATGAAGATCGAGATCACGAACAGCGCGGTCAGGTTGGTGCGGATCTTACGGAACCACAGCAATTGAGAGACGAACGCGTTGCAGATGATCATCGTCCAGCCGGCCC
>JAAZAD010000418.1 GCA_012514505.1 Rhodococcus sp. (in: high G+C Gram-positive bacteria)
CCGCGAACATCATCAATACCCGGCTGATCGGCAGGTTCGAAGTGCGGACGCTTCTGCTGTTCGGTGTGACCCTCATGCTGTCCGCCGGAACGCTCCTGTTGATCACGACAGCACTTTTCGGAGCTCACCGCTGGCTTCTTCTACCACTGCTGTTTGCCGTCGTGTTCAGCCTCGGATTCACGATGGGCAATTCCACAGCCCTCGGTCAGGGCCAAGTACCGTCGGCTGCAGGCACCGGCTCGGCAATCATGGGTGCGTCCCAGTTCGGCCTCGCCGCGATCGTCTCGCCGCTGGTGGGGTTGGGCGGAGAGGACACGGCCGTTCCCATGGCAATCGCGATCGTCGCCTCGGCGGGGCTCGCGATGACCGCCCTGCTCACGCTCACCCGCGAGCCCCGCACGTGACCATTCGAATCGGAGTCGGTCAGCCGGCCTCGATCTCCGAGAGCTCACGCTTCCAGGTGCGGAAGCCTTCCTCGGTCCTGCCGCGACGCCAGTAACCGGAAATCGACGCGCGCGCGGAGGGCACTCCCCGTTCCTTACGCAAATACGGACGGATGTGCTTCATGACGGTTTCTGCCTCACCATGCACGAACACCTGGATGTCACCATCCGGCCACGGTAGTTCCCGCACCGCGGAAACGAGCGGTGCGTTGCCGTCGATACGGTCCGGACCGGCATCGCCCGCCGCGACACCTCGATGAAGCCATGTCACGGTCACGCCGGCCGGTGCGATCAGATCGAGTTCGTCGGATTCCCCGGCCACCTCGATGAACACCGCTCCGGCAGCGTGCGCCGGAAGTGATTCGAGCGCTGCCGCGATCGCGGGAACTGCTGTCTCGTCGCCTGCCAGCAAGTGGAAGTCCGCCGCAGGATCAGGTAGGTAGCCCGCTCCGGGCCCCCGGAGCACGACCTCGGTCCCCGGCTTGACGGAGCGCGCCCACGGACCGGCGATCCCTTCGTCCCCGTGGACGACGAAGTCGACCCAGATCTCCTCGGCGGCCCGGTCCACACGGCGCACCGTGTAGGTGCGTACGACGGTCTCGTCTCCCGCAGGCAGCTCGATCTTCACGTAGCTGTCGGTTTCGGGACGCGGAGTGAAGTCGGCGAACCCGTCACCTCCGAACACCACTCGAACGAAGTGTTCGGACACGACCTCCGTGCGCAGCACTGTCAGGGTCGACGATTTCGGGGCCTTGGGCGCCACCGTACCTCCTTATTAGGGTTACCTATCCTCGACGACACTACTCGGTCCTCGACGTCAGGCGCAGCAACCCGATGCCGGCCGACTACGCTCGAGACCATGAGCACCAGCGCGTCCGACATCGCCACCTGGATGATCGACATCATCAACACCGAACGCCGGGTCGGCCAGGCCGACATGGTCGACGCCATCGAATCGAAGTTCGGCTCGGAGTGGATCTACGTGGGCGACAGCGGTCACCCGTCGGTCGACCGGACCGTCCTCAAGGAGTTCCGCAAGGCACACCGCGGCGCCGTCAAGTGGCATCGCGAAGACCTTGCCTGGTACGTCGATGACAAGCCGGAAGCCGGCGCGGACGACAAGCCGGAAACCGGCGCGGACGAGTCCTCGGCGGCGCAGTAGCCACCCAGCGCTCACTCGGTCGAGCCGGTTCCCGCCGACGAACCCTTATCTGCCCGCTACCCGCGACCACCCGTCCTCGTCACGCTCGACGAGTCCCTCCATCTCCAGCAAGGGCAACGCCGCGCGCACGCGGTCGACCGGAACACCCGCAGACTCCGCTACCGCGATCGGTTCGCACGTTCCCACCGCAGGCAATGCCTCGTAGACGAGTGCCAGATCTCCCGAGAGGCCGTCGAGCGCCCGAACGAACCGGGCATCCCGGTCGTCGCCGGCTTCGAGGAGTGGACCGCATTCCTCGACGACTTCCCGCGCATTGCCCACCAGCCGTGCTTCGCCCTCACGAATCATTCGGTGACATCCCTGCGACGCCGCCGAGGTGACCGGGCCCGGCACCGCCACCACCGGCCGGCCCAGCCGCCGAGCCCACGCCGCCGTGTTACGGGCGCCGCTGCGCCAGCCTGCCTCTGCGACCACGGTTCCCGCAGACAGCGCCGCGATGAGCCGGTTGCGCGCAAGGAACCGGTACCGCGCGGGCACGGTGCCGGGCGGGTATTCGCTGACCACCAAACCTGATTCGGAGATTCCTCGCAGGAGCTTCGCGTGCGCTGCAGGGTAGGCCCGGTCCACGCCGCACGCGAGTATCGCAACGGTCGTGCCTCCCACTCCGAGTGCAGCGCGATGTGCTGCGGCAT
Organism: Rhodococcus sp. (in: high G+C Gram-positive bacteria); assembly: GCA_012514505.1. Lineage (GTDB taxonomy): Bacteria > Actinomycetota > Actinomycetes > Mycobacteriales > Mycobacteriaceae > Rhodococcus_F. Next base: position 2,298 of record JAAZAD010000418.1, read on the forward strand.
CGATCCCGAAGGCCGCCCCGGATACCACCGTCCACCCGTCGACGGCGAGGTCGCCTGCGATCTCTGCTGTCACGTGCTCGCCGTAACCGCTCGCGGCGCGCGTGCCCACGATCCCGATCGCGCGCTCGACGAGCTCATCGAGCCGTCGTTGCCCCCATACCCACAGCGCGAGCGGCGGCCCCTCCGCATCGGTGGCAGTGTCCAGCTGGTCGAACCCGAGCATCTGCCATGCGGGCCACTCGTCATCGTCCG
>JAAZAD010000419.1 GCA_012514505.1 Rhodococcus sp. (in: high G+C Gram-positive bacteria)
ACCAAGGATTTCCTCGGGAAGGTCCTCTAACCCCTGTGAGTGGTTGACGAGTCCCTGGACTCGCGGGCCACTCACAGGCCGTGAGCCTTGGCCAACACGGCACCTCGGACGATCATCAGCGCAGCCAGACCGACACCCCACCCGACTTCCGACAGCATGACACCCACTCCCGCCTGTCCGGTGACGTCGGTACTGGCAACCACACAGAATGCTGCCGTGAAACCTGCCGCCGTGCCCGTGGCGGCAGCCAGCCCGCCAGCGAGCACCCAGCGGGACAAGTGCGCCGAAGCGAGACACACCAGAACGACGGTCGCGCCACAGGCGACCACCTGCCAGGTGGGAAATTGGTTCGGAGCGGGCAGGCCCGGTCCACGAAACTGTCCAAAGTAGTCGGCGGACCAGCTCAGCCAGCCCGCGCAAGACAAGAACCCCAAACCAAACGCGATCAGGCCGGTGCTCCACAGCCCGAGTCGGCCACCGACCGCACCGATTTCGTCTCCACTACCCGGACTGTCCGGGAGTCGCTGTGCCCGCTCGGACCGCACAACAATCCAGATCACGCCGGCAGCAATCGCCGTCGGCACGCCCACGAAAGCGAACACCATCGACAGGTATTGCGTCCAGGAGAAGTCGACTGCCATGACAGGAGTGTGTCAGGCCTACGGCCTGTGCGTGACCGGCGAGTCTCTGGACTCGCTAACCACTCACAGGCCGTAGGCCTTGGTCGCGTTCTCGGTGGAGACTTTCGCCAATTCCTCGGGGTCTTCCCCGCGCAACTCGGCGAAGGCCCGCACTGTGTAGGGCAGACAGTACGACTCGTTGGGCGCTCCCCTGAATGGGTGCGGAGTCAGGAAAGGGGCATCCGTCTCGAACAGAATCTGCTCCTGCGGCACCAGCAGTGCCGCCTCCTGAAGAGCTTTCGCGTTCTTGAAGCTGACCGTGCCGGAGAAACTCAGCAGGTAGCCGGCATCGACGCAGGCTCGCGCCATGACCGCGTCCGACGAGAAGCAGTGAAAAATCACCGTTTCCGGCGCACCTTCCTCGTCCAGGACGCGGAGCAGGTCGGTATCGGCCTCGCGGTTGTGGATCATCAACGGCTTCGACAACCGCTTCGCCAGATCGATGTGCCAGCGGAAGCCGTCGACCTGTTCCTCCAGGGTCGCGCATCCATCGAGCTTCCCCGGCCAGTAGAGATCGAGTCCCGTCTCGCCTACCGCCACGACGCGAGGATCGGCGGCGAGTTTCTCGATCTCACTACGTGTGGACTCGTCGAGAACATTGGCGCGCGTCGGATGAATGGCGACGGCGGCGTACACGCGATCGTCCCAGTGCGCGGCGTCCACCGCGAAACGTGCCGCCGCGAGATCGTCGGCGACCGTGACCACACGTTCCACCCCGACTGCGGCAGCACGGTCGACGACAACGCGCACGGTCTCGGCATCACTCGCACCGCAGGCATCGAGATGGGTGTGAGCGTCGACTAGTGGAGACAATGGCGCAGGCGCTTGGGGGGCCGGACGATCTTTGCTCATGGGGCCATTATGGCGAGGTCGTCGACACGCGATCTCGCGCCGCCTCGAACAAGGCGACGCACACTGCGATGAGTTCGGCCGGGTCCTGCTTGCGACCACTGAGCAACCAGTCGACGAGCAGGTGGTTGACGGCGCCCACCATCCCCACGGCCACGGTGAAGGCAACGCGCCGATCCACGTTGCTCACGTTCTGCAACCACACCGTCCCCACCAGGTCGGCGAAGTCGCTGAGCACCTTGTATCGCGTCTTCTCCAGGTCGGGCGACACTCCGACGACCTCGATCATGACGATCTGCGCCTGCAATGGATCCGCCGTGAAGTGATGCACGAAGGCCGTCACGCCCATCAATGCCATGTCCTCGAATTGTGAGGCGTCGTCGATAGCCGCCAGCGTAAGGCCCGTCACTTCCGCGATTACCCCCTCGTACACGGCGGTGAGGCACGCTTCCCGATCCTTGAAGGACTCGTAGAAATATCGCTGAGTGAGGTCCGCCTCCTGGCAGATCTGCTTCACAGTCGTGGACGTATACCCCTGGGTGCCGAACAGCTGGATAGCCGCCGCCGTGAGGGCACGACGACGAGCGGCCTTCCGCTCCTCGGGTTCGAGCCCGGAGTAGCGGCGCCCCGAGCCGGCGATTGATCGAGTCATTTTCGTAGCTTCCCGCCGTCGGATGTGGAATAGTGGAGCACGCATCTGACACACTATCGTGTCACATAAGGAAACCAGGGGAAGTGGATACGTGAACAATCAGCTGAGCGGCAAAGTCGTAGCGGTGACCGGCGGCGCCAACGGAATCGGTCGTGAGATTGCGAAGCAACTTGCTGCCGCAGGCGCCCGCGTCGCCATCGGCGACAAGGACGGCGCCGGCGCACGCCGAACCGCGGACGAGTTGCCCGGCGACGTGTCGGGCTTCGACCTCGATGTCACCGACACGGAGTCGTTCACGGCCTTCCTGTCCGACGTGGAAGCACAGCAGGGGCCCCTCGACGTCCTCGTCAACAACGCGGGAGTCATGTGGGTCGGCAACTTCGACGAGGAGCCCGAATCGGCCACCGCCCTCCAGTTGAACGTCAACCTGCACGGACCCATCCGTGGCGTGAAGTTGGCAGCACCGAAGATGCGCGCCCGCGGACGCGGTCAGATCGTCACCGTCGCCTCGGCGGCCTCCAAGCTGGCCCCTCCCGGTGAGTCCAGCTACGCCGCGACCAAGCACGGCATCCTCGGCTACCTCACCGGTGTCCGTGAGGAGCTGCACGGCAGCGGTGTCGAACTCTCCGTCGTCATGCCCACCGTGGTCGACACCGAACTCGCGGCCGGAACGGTGAGCGGCTCGGCCAAGATGCTCCAACCCGAGGACGTCGCGAAGGCCGTGGTCGAGGTCATCGTCAAACCCAAATTCGAGGTCATGGTGCCGGCGTACGTCGGCCCCGCAGTGCGATGGGCGAACGTCCTGCCGCAGAAGGTTCGGGACTTCGTCTTGCGAAAGATGGTCCCCAACCAGGTCAAATCCGCCGACCACTCCGCTCGCGCGTCGTACGAAGCGCGCGTGGTGACCAACAAGAACGAAGGAAGCAAGTAATGACCACCTCCCCCGAGTTGGACCACCAGATCACCCCTGCCGGACTGCGCCACATCCCGGAGTTCGACGGCGTCCACGACGTGTGGCCGCGTGGAGCCCGCCTGGACGCCGTGCGTGAGGGCGCCAAGCAGTACCGCGAGCGCTTTCTGAAGCAGGGCCAGGTCAAGGCCATCAAGAGCTTCGACATCGTCGAAGCTCCGTACCCGAGCCGATTCGCGTTCCAGGGCTACAACCTGAGCGTGAACCCGTTCATCACCATCATCAATCGCATGTTCGTGATCCAGTTCGAGGGATTCGACGGCAAGCTGAAGACGTTGGTGTGGGAGCCGACGGTCCCCGAGGGGTCCGCGGAGTCGCCGTTCTACCACAAGCTTCAGAGCCTCGGGCGCAAGCTCAAGGTCGAGAAGTACTTCACCAAGAACGTCAACGATCCCGACCACATCCTCCCCCGCCTCGGCCTGCGGAACGAGGACGTCGACTACATCAGCTTCGATCACCTGCACGTGCAGGACATGCGCATGATTCTCGGTAGCAAGAACGTCATCGAGGGTGAGACCACCCCGCGTGAGCCGCTGTTCCCCAATGCCAAGTTGCTCGTGCACCGCAAGGAACTCGGCACCTTCGAGTCGATGCACCCCATGCAGTGGGCCTGGTATGTCGACGAGGGCATGGACGGGGTTCCGGACGAGCGTCTGGAAATTTTCGAGGGCGACGTGGAACTCGGTGTGGGCATCAGCCTCCTGTGGACCCCCGGTCACACCGACGGCAACCACTCGCTGTGTGTGAACACCCCGGACGGTGTCTGGATCTCTTCCGAGAACGGAATGGCCCCCGACAGCTGGCAGCCCGAGCTGTCCAAGATGCCGGGCGTCAAGGCGTCGGCCAACTTCTACCAGCGTGAGGTCGTGCTCAACGGCAACACCCTCGAGGACTCGCTCGACCAGTACGACTCCATGGTCAAGGAGAAGACCATGGCGTCGCGCTCACCGCGTGATTCGCGTTGGCTGCAGGTCATTCCGTCGTCGGAGTGCTCGAGTTTCAAGCGTCAATGGCCCGTGATCCCCACCTTCAGCCACGGTGGCCTCGATTACGGCACCATCACCATTCCTGAGCGCTGAGCATCACACACCTGCTATCTGCGCGCCGCGAACCCGCGGCGCGCAGATAGAGTGGTCGCACCATGAATGCTGCTGACTCCACCGCCTCGAGGCCACCCTTCTATCTGACGACGGCCATCGCGTACCCCAACGGCGTCCCGCACATCGGTCACGCGTACGAGTACATCTCGTCCGACGCGTTGGCGCGGTTCAAAAGGCTGGACGGGTTCGACGTCTTCTTCCTCACCGGAACGGACGAACACGGCCTGAAGATGCAGCAGACGGCCGCGAAGGAAGGCGTCGACGTCCGCGACCTCGCGGCCCGGAACTCGGATGTCTTCGAGGCGATGGACAAGAAGTTGAACATTTCGTTCGACCGGTTCATCCGCACTACAGACGCAGACCACGAGGAAGCCAGCAAGGCGATCTGGCAGAAGATGGTCGACAACGGCGACATCTACCTCGATACCTACGCCGGTTGGTACTCGGTCCGCGACGAGGCCTTCTACACCGAAGCCGAGACGACGGTGCAGGAAGACGGAACGCGGCATTCCACCGAAACCGGCACCCCCGTGGAGTGGACCGAGGAGTCCACCTACTTCTTCCGGCTGTCCGAGTACCAGGACAAGCTGCTGAGTCTGTACGAGGACCAGCCCGAGTTCATCGCGCCCGCGACCCGGCGCAACGAGATCGTCAGTTTCGTCAAGGGCGGTCTCCGGGACCTGTCCATCTCACGCACCACCTTCGACTGGGGCGTGGAGGTTCCGGACGCCCCCGAACACGTGATGTACGTGTGGGTGGACGCCCTCACCAATTACCTCACCGGAATCGGCTACCCGGATACCGACTCCGAGTTGTTCGGCAAGTATTGGCCGGCGAATCTGCACATCATCGGCAAGGACATCACCCGGTTCCACACGGTGTACTGGCCGGCGTTCCTGATGTCCGCAGGCATCGAACTACCCAAGCGCGTCTTCGTCCACGGCTTCCTCTACAACAAGGGCGAGAAGATGTCGAAGTCGGTCGGCAACGTCGTCGACCCGGTGACGATGGTGGAGCAATACGGCCTCGACGCCGTGCGCTTCTTCCTGCTGCGCGAGATCTCCTATGGCCAGGACGGCAACTACAGCCACGACGCCATCGTCACCCGGATCAACGCGGACCTTGCCAACGAACTCGGCAACCTCGCGCAGCGATCGCTTTCGATGGTGGCGAAGAATCTCGAGGGCAAGGTTCCGACGCCCGGCGAGCTGACGGACGAAGACCGCCAGATGCTCGGTCTCGCGGACGGGCTGCTCGAACGGTGCCGTGCGGAGTTCGACGTGCAGGCGCTGCACTTGGCGCTCGACGCCATCTGGTCGGTACTCGGCGAGACCAACCGGT
>JAAZAD010000006.1 GCA_012514505.1 Rhodococcus sp. (in: high G+C Gram-positive bacteria)
CGATCTCGTGGGTGACGTCGCGAACAGCTCCCGTGATGATCGTCGCGATCCGGCCCACATGAGTGGCCGTGGATTCTGTCATCTCCTGGACCGTGTCCTTACGCCGCTCGAACTTCCCCACCATGTCGAACACCTCTCAGGCTGTGTACTTCTGACGCTCGACGATAACACCGGGAACCTGCTGCGACCGGACGAGACCGGGCGGTAGCGCGAGCTTGAAGATCTTGCCCCACACCGACCCGATCTGCGAGAAGAAGCCACCCGTGTTGTACGGAAGCGAGTACTTCTCACACAGCGCCTTCACCTCGGGTGCCATCTGCGGGTACCGATGCGCAGGAACGTCCGGAAACAGGTGATGTTCGATCTGATGCGACAGGTTTCCGGACATGATGTGGAACAGTTCATTGCCCTCGATGTTCGCCGATCCGAGCATCTGGCGGACGTACCACTGGCCGCGCGTCTCCTCTGCCGTTTCCTCCTCGGTGAACGTCTGTACGCCGGTCGGGAAATGACCGCAGAAGATGATCGAAAAGGTCCACAGGTTGCGGATGAGGTTCGCACCCACATTGCCCACCACCGTCGACACGAAAAATGGACCGGTCAGGGCCGGGAACACCACGTAATCCTTGAGGACCTGCCGGCCGGCCTTCTGCCACCACCCCTTGGCGAGCGGTTTGACGTCCTCCCACTTCCGCTCGCCCTGGACGACTTTCTCGGCTTCGAGGTCGTGCAGCATCACACCCCACTCGAAGAACACCATCAAGAAGAGTGCCCACACCGGATTCCCGAGGTAGTAGGGATTCCACTTCTGCCCCTCGTCCATGCGCAGGATGCCGTATCCGATGTCGCGGTCGCGTCCAAGGATGTTGGTGTAGGTGTGGTGCATGTAATTGTGGGAATGCTTCCACTGGTCGGCCGGGCAGACAGTATCCCACTCGAACACGCGGGAATTCAGCCCTGGCTCACGCATCCAGTCGTACTGACCGTGCATGACGTTGTGACCGATCTCCATGTTGTCGAGAATCTTCGACAAGCCGAGTGCACCGACACCCGCCAACCAGGCAGGCGGCACGAACGGCAGATACATCAGTGCGCGTCCGGCAACTTCGAGGCCGCGCTGCGCTTTGATGACCTGGTAGATGTACTCACGATCCTCCGCGCCGAGGTCCGCCACGATGCGGTCGCGGAGCGCGTCGAGTTCGCGGCCCAATTCCTCCACCTGGTCGTAGGTCAGCACGAGAGGCGACTCCGGTGCAGATTCTTTCCGGTCGCCGAGAAAGGGAAGAAGCGAAAGTCCGAACATGTCGACCTCCAGGTCGTATGAGGCGTTGGGAGCGTGAGCGGTTCAGGTATCTACCGCAGTTCAGATGTCGACCGCGGTTCAGATGTCGACAGCGACATCGCCGACCGGGACCGAAACACACAGCTGAATCTTCTTGTCGGGCTCGACGTCGGTCTCGCCGGTGCGCGCGTTCTTCGTGCACCCGGACGTCTTGGTGGCGGTGCACGAAAAGCAGATGCCCATGCGGCAGCCGTATTCCGGCGTCAGACCAGCAGACTCGGCCTGTTCGAGCAGGGTCTTGCCGCCGTTCTCCGCGCTGACGCCGCTTTTCGTGAACATGAGTGTGCCGCCCGCCTCACCGCCTCGAACCGGTTCCGCCGGAGCGAACTCTTCGGTGTGCAAGTGATCTTCGATACCGAGCGAGCGGTACAGCTCGCGTACCCCTCGCATCAGGCCGGGCGGGCCGCACAAGTAGGTCTCACTGCCCGCAAACCAGGGAGCCACCGCGTCCAGATGCTGCCTCCCGAAGAATCCGCGCAGATGCCCCTCGTTCGTGTCGCCGGTATACGCGTACACGACGTTCACGCTCGGATTCTCGTCGGCGATCGCATCCAACTGTGCCCGGTAGGCAACATCATTTTCGGTGAACGCGTAGTGCAGAAAAGTCACTCCACCGGTGTGCCCCTCGTCGACGAGAGTGCGCAGCATCGCGATCATCGGGGTGATTCCGCTACCGCCGCTGATGAGAACGAGCTGCCGAGGCCGCGGTAAGGGCAGCACGAACTCACCCTGCGCCTGAGACAGATTCACCATCATTCCCGGCTCGGCGTTGGCGTACAGATAGCCTGACACCAAGCCGCCGGCGTGCGCCTTGATCGTGAGTTCGACGAGGTTGTCGCGCCTCCGCTCGGAACCCGCCGGCGAATAGCATCTGGTGTGACGAACTCCGTCGATGACGACACCTACCTGCACATACTGTCCAGCCGCGAACCCTCGCCACTGCCTGGTCGGCCGAATGGTCAGCGTGACGGTGTCCGATGTGGAGCGAACCACGGACTCGACTCGACCCCGAAGGTCTCGGACGGTGACCATGGGATCCACCAGTTCCAGGTACCGATCGAGCGCGTGCGGTGTCGCCATCGCCTCGAGCAGAGTCACCCACGAGAACCGACGCCTCAACCCGCCGCGACGACTGTCGATTACGGCCACCACAACCTCCTCGATTTTTCAGTGCACATCTGTACACCGGCAATAGTGTGTCACGTCGACACAGGAACTTGTCAACCAGAGATGAATGTGATGTGGGTCGCGTTTCATCGACGCCGGTCTCCAGGCCTAGACTCGGCCACGTGAACAGGACGGACCGCGCCGACACGGACACACAGCCCGAGAGTCGTGCTGCGCGCAAGGAACGCACCCGACAGGCCCTGCTGGAAGGAACCCTCGGCTTGCTCGCCGACCGCACCTTCGCGAGCCTCAGCCTTCGGGAGGTTGCGCGCACCGCCGATATCGTCCCCACGGCGTTCTACCGTCATTTCGCGTCGCTCGACGACCTCGGCGTCGTGCTCGTCGAGGAAAGCATGCGGATGCTCCGACAGATGCTGCGCGACGCGCGACGAAGCAACACGCACCGAAACCAGGGCACCAAGAGCGCAGGAGATTCGCTCGACATACTTGCCCGCCAGGTCCGTTCCCATGAAGAGCAGTTCAGGTTCCTCAGTCGCGAACGTTACGGAGGCGTCCCCGAACTTCGACGTGCCATCGCACTCGAAATGCGCTTGTTCGTCAGCGAACTCACTGTCGACCTGTCACGAATGCCCGGACTCGAAACCTGGACGACCGACGACCTCGAGATGTCTGCCGACCTCATCGTGTCGGCGATGTTCTCGACCGTGGTCGATCTTCTCGAAGCGAACCGCCCGAACGGCCGCACGGAGGAGGACGTCATCGAGCGTGCCAAGAAGCAGCTCCGACTGGTAATGCTGGGAATGAGTTCGTGGAAGTCCCCACGTTCTGACTCGAACGACATCATTTCCTGACCGAAATCCGTAACCTCGGCTCATGGCCGACAATCCCGATGGATTCGATTCCGATCCGTACGAGTCCGGTGCTTACGAAACACCGCCTGTCCAGATCGCCGTGGGTGATCTGACATTCGATGTCGCCGTTTGGGGACCACGATCCGGGACACCGATCGTCCTGCTGCACGGGTTCCCTGAGACCGCAGCATCGTGGCGCGGAGTCGCAGACCGCCTCGCCGATGCCGGCATGCGGGTCTATGCACCGAATCAGCGCGGGTACTCCCCTGGCGCCCGCCCCGACGGGGTCGATGCATATCGAACAGAAGTGCTCGCAGCAGACATCGTCGGACTTCTCGATGCTCTCGACATCCCTGATGCCCACCTCGTGGGCCACGATTGGGGGGCCGTCGTCGCCTGGATCGTGGCGGCCAAGAACCCGAATCGAGTCACGTCGCTCACCGCGGTGTCCATCCCTCACCCCGCCGCATTCGGGTGGGCCGTACGCGAGGATCCCGACCAGCAACAACGGTCGTCGTACTTCAACCTGTTCCGACAGGAGGGCAATGCCGAGCACGTACTCCAGAAGGACGACTCAACCGCTCTGCGCAGCCTGTTCGGTGACTCCGTTCCGTCCGATCTGATCCAGGCGCACGTCGACCTACTCAGCGAGCCCGGGGCACTCACGGCGGCACTGAATTGGTATCGGGCCATGTCGAGTGACATGGAGCAGTTGCCTGCGGTGACCGTGCCCACCACGTACGTGTGGAGCACAGGAGATCTCGCCATGGGACGTGCAGGTGCCGAGCGATGCAGCGAATTCGTCGACGCGCCCTACGAGTTTCTGATTCTCGACGATGCAACACATTGGATTCCGGAGGAGCGGCCCCGCGATCTGGCAGATGCCGTGCTTTCGCGTGCCGGACTGCGCTGAGTCCGACGCAGAGACTCCGCACGCATCACCCTTCGTCGACGACCATTGTCCGTTCCGGCGCCCGCACTGCGGCGAGTGCCGCCAACCCCAATGCGAGGACGATCAGGAGACCCACGATCCCGGCTCGGTCGGCACCGAACCACCAGGCGAAGAAGCCGAACAACGTCGGCGCCAGGAACGACACCGCGCGCCCGGTGGTCGCGTACAGACCGAACATCTGTCCCTCACGACCAGCCGGGGTGAGCCGCGCCAGGAAGGTACGGGCGGACGCCTGCGCTGGACCGACGAACAGGCACAGCGCAAGACCGAGAATCCAGAACATCACCGGACCGGAGACCGCCATCAAAGCGATGCCGACCACGATCATCGACACGAGCGAGAACACGATCACAGGCTTCGGACCGATCCGGTCGTCGAAGCGGCCGGCTGCCAGCGCGCCCAGGGCCGCGATGACGTTCGCGGCGACACCGAAGAGCAGCACATCCGCCGCGGCGATTCCATAGACGTTCACCGCGAGCACCGCACCGAAGGTGAACACACCTGCCAACCCATCGCGAAACAACGCACTGGCGATCAAGAAGTGCACGGTGCGCCGGTCGGCGTTCCAGAGATCACGAAGATCGCGCCACAGTTCGCGATATGCACCGACGAAGCCCGAGGTGTCTTTACCGCGAGAACGTTGATTCGACGGTAGTTCGGGGACTGCCAACAACACCGGAATACTGAATGCCGCAAACCAGAGCGCCGCCAGCAGCGCCACCAATCGGATGTTCAGCCCGCCATCGGTGGTCAGCCCGAGAAACCCTCGCGTATCGCCGTCACCGGAGATGAAACCGAAGTAGCAGAGAAGCAATAAGACGATGCCGCCGAAATAACCCATCGCCCAACCGAAACCGGAGACCCTACCGATATTCTCGGGCTTGGAGACCTGACGAAGCATCGCGTTGTACGGCACGTTGGCCAGCTCGAAGATCACCGAGGCCGCAGCCAGGAGCGTGAGCCCCAACCACAGGTATTGGTATTGGTCGCGGACGAAGAACATGCCCGCCATGCAGCCCACAGTGGCGAAAGTGAGCAACCCCAGCGACCATTTGCGGCGTCCGGCCGCATCGAAGCGCTGCCCTGCCACGGGCGCCGTTACGGCAATGACGAAGCCGGCGATGCCCAACGCCCAACCGAGCAGCGAACTGGCCGACACACTGCCCGGCAGGTCGTCGCCGACGGCATCGGTGAGATACACCGAGAACACAAAGGTGAGGATCACCGCATTGAACGCCGCGGAACCCCAATCCCACAGCCCCCAGGCCATCACCTGTTTGCGTGTGGTCGCAACCCCCACCGCCTCTGAGCCCATGGCGGGAGCCTAGACGCTCGATACCCGACTGCGGCGAAGATCGCATCGGCAATCTTGATGCATCCAGTTGCATACGCACCTCGTTGCATAGATACTTGGGGCGTGGCCCTCGAACACGCTCTTCTCGTATCGCTGTCTGAGCAGGCAGGCTCCGGTTACGAACTCGCCCGCCGGTTCGACAAATCCATCGGCTTCTTCTGGAGTGCAACCCACCAACAGATCTACCGCGTCCTCAAGCGCATGGAGAACTCGGACTGGGTGGTGGGCGAGACCGTCGCCCAGGAAGGACGCCCGGACAAGATCGTGTACGACGTCAGCGACCAGGGCCGTGCAGAGCTCCGCCGCTGGATTGCCGAACCCACACCGGTTGCTCACCTCCGCGACGATCTGGCGGTCAAACTTCGTGGCGCTGCTCTCGGTGACATCGAATCGCTGCGCGCCGAATTCTCCCGGCATCGCGACGAGCACGAGCAGCGACTCGCGGTGTACCGGCTCATCCAGAAGCGCGACTTTCCCGATCCCAACCGCCTGTCGGGCGTGCACCTGCACCAGTACCTGGTACTGCGCGCCGGTTTCCGCATCGAAGAAGGTTTCGCGGATTGGTGCCGAGAAGTCCTCGAAGCCCTATGACGCAGTCATCCAAGCCCTGTGACACACCATGTTCCAGCCAGTCACCGAACACTTCAGCGAAAGGTCTCGACGTGACCAACCCCTATCCCACATTGCTCTCTCCGCTCGACCTCGGATTCACGACTCTGAAGAACCGCGTGATCATGGGTTCGATGCACACCGGCCTCGAGGACCGGGCCAAGAACATCCCCCGACTCGCCGCATACTTCGCCGAACGCGCCCGCGGCGAAGTCGGATTGATCGTGACCGGCGGCTACGCCCCGAACCGCACGGGCTGGTTGGTTCCGTTCGGCGCCAAGCTCACCAACAAGATCGAAGCCCGCCGTCATCGCGTCGTCACCGATGCCGTTCACGAGGCCGGTGGCAAGATTGCGCTGCAGATTCTGCATGCCGGCCGGTACAGCTACCAGCCGCTCAGCGTCTCGGCATCGTCGATCAAAGCCCCCATCAACCCGTTCCGCCCACGCGCACTCACCGATCGCGGTGTCCGCTGGCAGATCCGCAACTTCGTCCGGTGCGCACGCCTGGCCAAGTCCGCCGGATACGACGGAGTCGAGATCATGGGCGGCGAAGGCTACTTCATCAACCAGTTCCTGTGCACCCGCACGAACAAGCGCACCGACCAGTGGGGTGGTTCTGCAGAGAACCGCCGCCGCATCGCCGTGGAGATTGCCCGGCGTACCCGCGCCGCGGTCGGCGACGAGTTCATCATCTCCTTCCGCCTGTCCATGGCCGACCTCGTCGACGGCGGTCAGACCTGGGACGAAATCGTCGCTCTCGCCAAAGAACTCGAGGCGGCAGGTGTGACGATCATCAACACCGACATCGGCTGGCACGAGTCGCGCGTACCGACGATTGTCACGTCCGTTCCTCGTGCAGCTTTCGCGGACATCACCGGCAAACTCGAGAAGCACGTCGACATCCCTGTCGTCGCGTCGAACCGGATCAACATGCCGGAAACAGCAGAAGAGATCCTCGACCGCGGTGACGCGCAACTGATCTCCATGGCACGGCCGATTCTCGCCGACCCCAATTGGGTCGCGAAGGCCGCAGCCGATGCCGCCGACGAGATCAACACGTGCATCGCCTGCAATCAGGCCTGCCTCGACCACGCTTTCGTCAACAAGCATGTCTCCTGCCTGCTCAATCCCAGAGCAGGACGGGAAACCGAGCTCGTCCTGTCTCCGACCCGGCGCACCAAGAACGTCGCGGTCGTCGGCGCGGGGCCAGCGGGTCTGTCCGCAGCCTTGAACCTCGCAGAGCGCGGTCATTCCGTCACCCTGTTCGAAGCCGACTCCGAGATCGGTGGACAGTTCGGAATCGCGAAGCGCATCCCCGGCAAGGAAGAGTTCTCCGAAACCATCCGCTACTACCAGCGTCGCCTCGCGCGTGAAGGCGTGGACGTGCGGCTCGACACTCGGGTGAGCGCAAACGATTTGGTCGGGAATTACGACGAGGTCGTTCTCGCCACCGGCGTCACCCCCCGTGTGCCGGCCATTCCGGGCATCGACCATCCGAGCGTTCTGACCTACCCGGAGGTCGTCCGCGACGGGAAGCCGGTCGGTGAGTCCGTCGCCGTCATCGGCGCCGGCGGCATCGGTGTCGACGTCAGCGAGTTCCTGACCACCGAGTCCTCCCCCACTCTCGACTTGAAGGAGTGGAAGCAGGAATGGGGTGTCACGGAGCCCGAGGCCGCTCCGGGCGCACTCACGACTCCTGTCCCGCAGAAGTCCCCGCGCGAGGTCTACCTCCTGCAGCGCAAGCCCGGACGTATCGGTGCCGGACTTGCCAAGACCACGGGCTGGGTCCACCGTGCCGCGCTCAAGGCCAAGGGTGTTCACGAACTGTCCGGCGTCAACTACGAGCGGATCGACGACGAGGGCCTGCACATCACCTTCGGTGAGAACCGTGAGAAGCCACGCGTGCTCGCCGTAGACAACATCGTGATCTGCGCCGGACAGGAGTCCGTCCGCGACCTGGTGGACGAACTCACCACCTCCGGTGTCGTCACCCATGTGATCGGTGGCGCCGACGTGGCCTCGGAACTCGACGCCAAACGCGCCATCGAACAGGGCACCCGACTGGCTGCCGCCATCTGAGGTACTACGCTGGCTCACCGTGAGTCTGCCGAACCCCACCCCCACAGCCCGTGCCGTCGTGACGGGCGCCTCGTCCGGAATCGGCGAGGCGCTCGCCGCCGATCTTGCTTCGCGCGGGCACTCACTCCTTCTCGTGGCGCGCCGCGGCGATGTCATGGAGGAGCTCGCCGCCGAGTTGCGCACGGCGCACGGCGTGGAGGTGGAGGTTCGCGCATGCGACCTGTCCGATCGTGAACAGCGGTCTGCCCTCGTCGGCGAACTCGCTGCCCGCGAGATCAGCGTGTTGTGCAACAACGCCGGGATCGCCACCTTCGGACCGGTGTCCGAACTCGACCCGGCCTACGAGCGTGCGCAGGTGGAGCTCAATGTGGTCGCCGTTCACGACCTCACACTTGCGGTGCTTCCCGGCATGATCGCGCGTAAATCCGGTGCGGTCCTCATGGTCGGTTCGGCTGCCGGGAACATGCCGATCCCCAACAACGCCACCTACGCGGCTTCCAAGGCGTTCGTGAACACCTTCTCCGAATCGCTGCGTGGTGAGCTCAAGGGCACTGGCGTCAACGTCACGCTCCTCGCACCGGGGCCCGTGCGCACCGAGACCCCGGACCCGGCCGAAGCCTCCATCGTGGACAAGCTCGTTCCCGACTTCTTGTGGATCTCGAGCGAGCACACCGCCAAGGTGTCCCTCGACGGGCTCGCCGACAACAAGATGCGCGTGGTGCCGGGACTGATCAGCAAGGCCATGTCCGTGGCCGGGCAATACAGCCCGCGCGCCGTCGTGGCTCCCATTGTGGGGACCTTCTACAAGAAGCTCGGCGACGACTGACGCTCTCGGCCACGCTCTTCAGCGTCTACGGCCGATACCGAAGATGCTGCGGGTGATCTCCCGCCCTGCCATCGAGGCAGCGGACCGGAAGAAGCCGCGCACCGCGCTGTTTCCGAGAATCTGCTCTGCCATGTTCTTTTCGTCGTCCGGCTCCGGCGCCGATTCGGTGTCGGGCAGAGAAGGTAACTCGACACCGTCGTCGGCGGCAGGGGCGCCCACCACTTTCGCCGCCAACTTCTCGTAGGCCGATTCGCGGTCGACGCTCTCCCCGTAGGTGCCGAACAAGGTGCTCGACTTCGCAGCAGCGGTGATCGCCTCGTCACCGATCGTGTCCATCAACGAACGGGGCGGACGCATCTTCGTCCACGCCACCGGGGTAGGCGCTCCTCGCTCGGACAGTACGGTGACGACTGCTTCACCGATGCCCAACGATGTGAGTGCCTCTTCGAGGTCGTAGTGCTCGGACTCGGGGTACGTACGAACGGTCTGGCGCAATGCCTTCTGATCGTCCGGCGTGAACGCCCGCACTGCATGCTGGACGCGTGCACCGAGTTGCGACAGCACCGAGTTCGGCACATCGGTGGGCAGCTGGGTGCAGAAGAAGACGCCGACACCCTTCGAACGGATCAGGCGTACCGTCTGTTCGATCTGTTGTAGAAACGCCTTGGACGCGTCCTCGAACAACAGGTGAGCCTCATCGAAGATGAACACCAACTTCGACTTGTCCAGGTCGCCTTCCTCGGGCAGCGTCTGAAACAGATCGGCGAGGACCCACATCAGGAACGTCGAGAACAAGGCTGGCCGCCGCGCATGCGCGCCGAGTTCGAAAAGAGTCACGACGCCGGATCCGTCGACGTGGCGCAGCAGGTCCGCCGAATCGAGTTCGGGCTCACCGAAGAAGGTGTCGCCGCCGTCGGCTTCCAGGGTTACCAGCGCCCGCAGGATGACACCGGCCGTCGACGAAGAAACGCCACCGATCCCCTTCAGGTCGGCCTTACCCTCATCACTGGTGAGGTGGGTGATCACCGACCGCAGGTCTTTCAGATCCAGGAGCGCGAGCCCCCGCGTATCCGCCCAATGAAAGATGAGACCGAGCGTTGATTCCTGAGTCGCGTTCAACCCCAACACTTTGCTCAGCAGAATCGGACCGAACGCGGTGATGGTGGCACGCACAGGAACACCGATGCCCTCGGTGCCCAGCGACAGGAACTCGACCGGAGTGCCGGCCGGAGTCCAGTTCGTGTCGCCGGTCTCGTTCGCCCGAGCTGTGACCTTCTCGTCGGCCTCGCCTGGCTTCGACAACCCCGAAAGGTCACCTTTCACATCGGCCATCACAACGGGCACGCCGGCAGCCGACAGCTGTTCGGCGATGCCCTGCAATGTCTTGGTCTTGCCGGTACCCGTTGCCCCGGCGACCAGCCCGTGACGATTGAGCATGGCGAAGGGAATACGCACACGGGCAGAAGGATTCACCGTGCCGTCGACCATCACGGTTCCGAGTTCCACGCCTCCACCAGCGGCCTCGTACCCCGCGGCGATCTGTGAGGCGGCTTCGCGTGCGGCCGTTTCTTCCGATGTCAGCGGTGCATTGTCACCCGCGGAACCGACTGTCATACAGGTCCTCCTCCAAGCGCGAACCGGACGGGTAAAACCTTAACTGGTGAAGACGTGACTACTGTGTTGTTCGTGCAGGACAAACTTGTGTGGATCGATTGTGAAATGACGGGTCTTCGGCTCGGTACCGACAAGCTGATCGAAATCGCAGCTCTCGTCACCGACAGTGACCTGAACGTCTTGGGTGATGGTGTGGACATCGTCATCCATGCGGACGACGAGGCGCTGGCCGGGATGCCGGACGTCGTGACCAAGATGCATGAAAAGTCGGGTTTGACGGACGAGGTGCGCAAGTCGGCGGTCACGCTGGCCGAAGCGGAACAGCAGGTCCTCGCCTACATCCGTGAGCACGTGCCGTCAGCGGGGTCGGCTCCGCTTGCCGGTAACTCGATCGCCACCGACCGCGGCTTCATCACGCGCGACATGCCCGAACTCGATGCCCACCTCCACTACCGCATGATCGACGTCAGTTCCATCAAAGAGTTGTGCCGCCGCTGGTACCCGCGGATCTACTTCGGTCAGCCGGAGAAGGGTCTTGCGCACCGTGCGCTCGCCGACATCAAGGAGTCGATTCGGGAGCTCGAGTACTACCGACGCACCGCATTCGTGTCCGACCCAGGACCGTCCACCAGCGATATCAGTGCAATCGTGAAGGATTTGGGCCCCGCCTGACACACCGATTGGCGTCCGTGGTGCCCGACGCGCTAGTATCTTCCTCGCTGAAGTTGCTACCCCCGGGGTGGCCACAGAAGCGATGGTGAGTGTAGTTCAGTTGGTAGAGCACCAGGTTGTGATCCTGGCTGTCGCGGGTTCGAGTCCCGTCACTCACCCCAATACGACAGTGCCCCACCTGCTTCGTGCAGGTGGGGCACTGTCGTTTCGCAGGCCGGTTTCAGGGACGTCCAACGTCACGTTTCGAGGTCGCGCACCACTTCCGCCAGCTTTGGCAGCACAGTGTTGTTCCATCCTCGCTCGGCCGCGTTCCGGGCCATTCGCTGCTGGCGTTGGTGAATATCGAACCCTCCATGGGTCAATAGGATTCGCGTCCCACTCCCTTCACGATGGAGCGACCAATCCACGTTCCACCGTGCGGGTGGATCGCCACGCAGATCGGTGTACGAATGGGTGAACCGTCGATCCGGTTCTACCGTCAACACCTGACAGGAAATTTCGGCGGGCGGATCCGCCGGAATCTCGAGGATGAAAGTGGCACCCACCTCCGCGACGAATCCGGTCGACCGCGCCAGCCACCGCCGAATCAGTGAAGGCTCGGTAAGAGCCCGCCACACGGTGCTGGGCACCTGCGGCACGAACAGGTCGAGTTCGACGGCGGTCGGGTCACGCTCGGTATCGAACATGAACGTGAGCCTAGAGGGGCGGAACCCCTCCTCGTTCCGGATCTGACCTGAGCGTTACGCGTTGTCGGCGTTGCCGGCCTTCCAGACTTCCCAGGGGACGTTCCAGTCGCCGAGACCGTCGACACCGGAGAGAGTCCCGCCCACCGTGTTCTGCACGATCACGAGGTCACCGCGCTTGGTGTTGTCGAACACCCATTTCGCATTCGCAGGACTGAGGTTCAGGCAGCCGTGACTGACATTGGTGTACCCCTGCTGCCCCACCGACCACGGAGCGGAGTGGAAGAAGATACCGCTGTACGACATCCGCGTCGCCCATTCCACCGGCGTCTTGTAGCCCTGAGCGGAATCG
>JAAZAD010000420.1 GCA_012514505.1 Rhodococcus sp. (in: high G+C Gram-positive bacteria)
AAGAACTCCTTGATCGCCTTGTGGTTCTCACCGAACTGCGAGCGGTGACACTCGTCGAAGATGAAGACGAGGCGCTTGGCGGCAAGCGGGGCGAGGCGCTCGCGGTAGTTGCGCCTGTTGGTGCCGTCGAGGGCGAGGCCGAGCTTCTGGATGGTGGTGACGATCACCTTGTCGGCCTTGTCCTCGGAGAGCAGGCTACGGACAAGCGTTTCGGTGTTGGTGTTCTCCTCGACGCAGCCTTCCTGGAAGCGGTTGAACTCCTCGCGCGTCTGGCGGTCGAGGTCCTTGCGATCGACGACGAAGACGCATTTGGCGATCTGGTCGTTTTCGCGGAGCAGCGTGGCGGCCTTGAAGGAGGTGAGCGTCTTGCCGCTGCCGGTGGTGTGCCAGATGTAGCCGTTGCCGTCGTTCCGCTCGACGCAGTCCATGAGGGCCTGGACGGCGTAGATCTGGTACGGGCGCATCATGAGGAGCTTCTGCTCGCTCTGGATGAGCACCATGTAACGGCTGATCATGCGGCCGAGCTCGCATTTCTGCAGGAACTGGTCGGCGAAATCGGCAAGGTGCGTGACCGGCTTGTTATCCCGGTCGGCCCAGGTGTAGATCGGCAGGAACTGCTCGTCGGCGGCAAAGTTGAAGTGCCGGGCGTTGTTGTTCGCGAAATAGAAGGTCTGCGTGCGGTTGCTGACGATGAAGAGCTGGATGAAGCAGAGGAGCGTGCGGGTGTAGCCGTTGCCCGGGTCGCTCTTGTACTGGACGATCTGCTCCATTGCGCGGCGCGGATTGACGCCAAGGGTCTTCAGCTCGACCTGCACGACCGGAATACCGTTGATGAGCAGCAGGACGTCGTAGCGGTGGTGGCTGTAGTCGGTGTTGATCCGGAGCTGGTGGACGACCTCGAAGTCGTTCTTGCACCAGTCCTTGATGTTGACGAGCGTGTAGGTGAGCGGCGTGCCGTCGTCGCGGATGAAGTCGTTCTTTTCGCGCAGGCGGACGGCATTCCTGAAGACGTCGGCCGAGATCAGCTCGTCGAGGAGGCGGGAGAACTCGGCATCTGTGAGGGTGACGCGGTTGAGGGCTTCGAACTTCTGCCGAAAGTTGCGCTCCAGTGCGGCACGATCGCGGATGTCGGGGCGATAGGTGTACTTCAGTTCGACGAGCTTCTCGATGAACTCGCTTTCGATATCCTGTTCCCTGACACACAGTGGGTGCGAACCGGGTGCCTGGGGATACGTGGTGTTTGACGACATGAGGCTTGCTTCCGAGATTGAAACTGAATCCGAATGGGGTGACATGCAGAAGTTGTAGTGTTCAGGTGAAAACCTGCTGGCTCAGTAGCACGATCTGCTGGTCGGCAGGCTTCCGGGCTTCGGGGGCTGCGTCGAGCCCCAAGCGCTTCAGTGTGTAATGGAGCAGCGCCTTGCGGACGGTGATGCGGGCTTTACCGTCCCGTATGCCATAGTCCAGCGCGATGACCTTCTTCTGCGCGTCGGACAGGCCCGGATGCGGGCCGATTTCCAGTGTGACGTGTGTGTGCCAGTCCGCGTCCTGGCTGGCATCGATCTCGCTGGGCCGAGTGTTACGGATGCCGAGGATGCGCGCCAGCAGGAAGTCCTTGAAGCATTGGTCGGTGAAGCAGTACGCCCGGGCATGCCAGCGGAAACCGTCGAAGGCGATGGCATGGGGCGCGATCCAGCGCCAGCGTGGGGCAGGGTTGGAAAGGGACTGGTACTCGACTTCCAGCGCCTGCCTGGTACGGATCGCTTCGATGACCCGGCGCAGCGTGTGGGCATCGATGCCACGGACAGGGCTGGGGACCGTATCGAAGGCCGGCATCTGGCCGATCCAGGTTTCCTCCTGCGTGACGATGCCGTCGGAGATCGACCGCA
>JAAZAD010000421.1 GCA_012514505.1 Rhodococcus sp. (in: high G+C Gram-positive bacteria)
CGTCGACGCGCAGGTCGTACACACCGTGAGGTCGCGGCGGTGCCCGGTGTAGATCCGTTTGGTGGGCAGCGTGTCCAGTTCGATGGTCATTGCCCGGGTTCGGAACGCCAGCCGGACACCGGAGGGTTGCGCTTCTGCCATCGCCAGTTGACTGTCGGCGCATTGCGCGCGTGCACGAGCGGGTAAACGGTGCGGGAGTATGCCGCGCTCGGTGCGCTCGAGTTCGAGGGCGCCGTGCAGCAGGTCCTCTGTAATGGCAGAAGTGAACCAATTGGTTGGGCTGTGCATGGGTTTCACCTGTATCTAGTGTGTGGATGTCGCAGTTTCGCTACGCCCGTACGGACGGCAGAACTCGCACATACGACACCTTGGCTATGAGCTATAGTACTTTGCCTATGCCATGTAGGCAAAGTGGGTGGCATTCGAAGAAATAGGATTCGGGACATGACACGTGCGGGACTGACACCGGAACGACTCACCCGGGCAGGGGCGGAACTGGCCGACGAGGCCGGATTCGAGCAGGTGACGGTCTCCGCAGTCGCCAGAGCCTTCGACGTCAGGGCAGCCAGCCTGTACTCCCACGTGAAGAGCACCCAGGATCTCAGGACGAGGATTGCGCTACTTGCACTCGAAGAGATGGCGGACCAGGCCGCCCACGCTGTGGCCGGCCGCTCCGGCCGCGACGCCTTGATCGCCTTCGCGAACGTCTACCGCGACTACGCGAGGGTGCACCCCGGCCGATACACCGCGTCGCGGATGCACCTCGATCCGGAGACTGCCGCCGCCAGTGCCGGCGTCAGACATGCCCACATGATGCGAGCCATCCTGCGAGGATACGACATCACCGAACCTGACCAGACCCACGCAGTTCGCCTGTTGGGCAGCGTCTTCCACGGCTACGCCAGCCTGGAGGCGGGGGGAGGCTTCAGTCACAGTGTCCCCGATTCCGAGGAAAGCTGGTCACGAATCCTTGACGTTCTGGACTCCACGCTGTCCAACTGGCCCATGCCCTGATACCAGCTCACCTATGTGGTGGGCTGGTTTGGGGTCCAGGCAGGCAGAATGGAAGCGTGATGCCCGCCGCCGGACCGACTGACCAGAACAACGCGCCTGGCGCGCCACGTACGCGTCTGATTCTCGACGTCGATACCGGTATCGACGACTCGTTGGCTCTGCTCTATCTGCTGGCCAGCCCCGAGGCCGAGATCCTGGGCATCGCCTGTACCGCCGGGAACGTGCCGGTCGAACAGGTTGCGGCCAACAATCTGAACTGGCTGGATCTGTGTTCGGCACCCGAGATCGATGTTGCGGTGGGTGCACGGGTGCCGCTCGCGTGTCCGCTGCGCACCACGGAAGACACCCACGGTCCGCAGGGAATCGGTCACGCGGTCCTGCCCACTTCGCAGCGTCGGCGCTCCGATCGGAACGCCACCGCACTGTGGGTGGATCTGGTGCGGGAGCATCCCGGTGAACTGGTCGGGTTGGTGACCGGACCACTCACCAACCTTGCTCTCGCGCTGCGGGATGAGCCCCGACTCCCCCAGCTTCTGCATCGTCTCGTGGTGATGGGCGGTGCGTTCAACCACCCCGGAAACACCACGCCCACGGCCGAATGGAACATCTCGGTCGATCCTGAAGCCGCGAAGGAAGTGTTCGACGCCTTTTCCGGCCTGCCGGAAAATCGCCGACCGATTCTGTGCGGGCTGGATGTCACCGAATCCATAGAGATGCATCCCGAGCATTTACGCCGACTGGCAGATACCGCCGGAAGCACTCCCACCGAGATCGTTTCTCCCGCCGACACTTCGGAGACTCGCTCGAAGGCAAGCAACACGGTGATCCGGCATCTCTCCGATGCGATTCGCTTCTACATGGAGTTCCATCAAACGCACGACCAGGGATTCCTCGCACATATGCACGACCCCTTCGCTGCCGCCGTGGCCTTGAATCCGACGATCGTGCGCACTCGCCCGGCCACAGTCGACGTGGAACTGCACGGTCGCCTCACGCGCGGCACCACGGTGGCCGATTGGGCACGGCACTGGAATCGAGAGCCCAATGTGAACATTGCCGTCGCCACCGACCCCGCAGGTTTCTTCGACGATCTGATCGACCGGGTGGGACGACTCGCGAAATCAGTCGGCTGAACCAGCCGAGCCGTCGAAGGCGTCCAGAATCTCGGCGGCAGCAAGGGCCGCGGTCAACGACCCGTCCCGCACTTGCTGTTCCACCTTCGACTTGATCTCCCGAACCTGCGGATTCGACGAAAGCCTGCGCAGCAGCTGGTCGTTGACCATCGTCCACGTCCACTCGACCTGTTGGCGGCGACGGTTCTCCTCGAACATTCCTGCCGCCTCGAGAACCTCCCGGTGCTTGCGGACGGTGTCCCAGAACTCTTCGAGACCGACCCCCTCGAGCCCACTCATGGTGAGGACCGGGGGAACCCAGACGGCGTCGTGCGGATGGATCAGGTGGAGCGCACCCGCAAGTTCGCGGGCAGCGCCCTTCGCTTCACGCTCGTGCTTGCCGTCAGCCTTGTTCACGGCAACCAGGTCGGCCAGTTCGAGGACACCCTTCTTGATGCCCTGCAACTGATCGCCGGTCCGCGCCAAGGTGAGGAAGCAGAAACTGTCGACCATGTTCGCGACCGTCTCCTCGGACTGTCCGACGCCGACGGTCTCGACGAGAATCACGTCGAAACCGGCAGACTCGAGCAGCACGATCGATTCACGAGTCGCCTTCGCGACGCCACCCAGCGTGCCCGACGTGGGAGACGGTCTGATGTAGGCATTCTTCTCGGTGGTGAGACGACCCATGCGGGTCTTGTCGCCGAGTATCGATCCTCCGGTGCGCGTCGACGAAGGATCCACCGCGAGAACCGCGACCCGATGCCCCTTCTCGATCAGGTGCATCCCGAGCGCGTCGATGAAGGTCGATTTCCCCACGCCCGGAACGCCGGTGATCCCCACACGGTGGGCGTTGCCGGCTTCGGGCAACAGTTCGAGCAACAGTTGCTGCGCTGCGTCGCGATGATCGGACCTGGTGGATTCGAGGAGGGTGATCGCCCTCGCCAAACCGGCACGCTCGTTGGCGCGCACGGCTTGGGCGAGGGCAGCGATGTCGACTGGCCGCCCCATCGTCAGTCCGTGGTCCCGTCCGACTCGTGCCCCAACTGGGCAGACAACTTCTCGAGCAGACCCGTGGCCGCGTCGGCGATCACCGTTCCGGGCGGGAAGATGGCCGCCGCACCCGCCTCGTACAACTCGTCGAAGTCCCCTGGCGGGATGACACCGCCGACCACGATCATGATGTCGGGACGCCCCACCTGCGCCAAGGCTTCGCGCAGTGCCGGCACGAGGGTGAGGTGACCCGCGGCCAACGACGACACACCGACCACGTGCACGTCGTTGTCGGCTGCCTGGGAGGCAACCTCTTCCGGAGTCTGGAACAGCGGTCCGACATCCACATCGAATCCGATGTCGGCGAATGCCGTGGCGATCACCTTCTGGCCGCGGTCGTGACCGTCCTGACCCATCTTGGCGATGAGGACTCGCGGACGACGTCCCTCGTCCTCCGCGAACTTCTCCACGAGTTCTGTTGCCTTGGTGATGTTGTCGGCCTTCCCTGCCTCGTCGCGATACACACCACTGATGGTGCGAATCTCGGCTTGATGCCGACCATAGACCTTTTCGAGGGCTTCCGAGATCTCACCGACCGTCGCCTTGGCGCGAGCCGCATCGACAGCGAGCGCGAGAAGGTTGTTGTCCATACCGCCCGTCGTCTCACCGGCTGCGCGGGTGAGGTTCGCGAGAGCTGCCTCCACTGCGCCGGAATCCCGTTCCGCGCGCAGTCTGTCGAGCTTGTCCAGCTGCTCCTTGCGCACCCGCGAGTTCTCGACCTTCAGGACCTCGATCTCGTCCTCTTCGTCGGGAACATACTTGTTCACGCCCACCAGCGGTTGGCGGCCGGAGTCGATGCGTGCCTGCGTCCGGGCTGCTGCTTCTTCGATACGCAGCTTGGGAATGCCTTCACTGATGGCCTGCGCCATACCGCCGGCTTCCTCGACCTCGGCAATGTGTGCACGCGCCTTGTTCGCCAACTGATGCGTGAGCCACTCGACGTAGTGCGATCCACCCCACGGGTCGATCGGACGTACAGTTCCCGACTCCTGTTGCAGCAGCAGCTGAGTGTTGCGGGCGATACGGGCGGAGAAGTCGGTCGGCAGCGCGAGCGCCTCGTCGAGGGCGTTGGTGTGCAACGACTGTGTATGCCCCTGCGTGGCCGCCATCGCTTCGACACACGTCCGTGAGACGTTGTTGTAGACGTCCTGTGCGGTCAGCGACCATCCCGACGTTTGGGAGTGCGTGCGAAGCGACAGCGATTTCGAGGTCTTCGGCTCGAACTTCGCGACGAGTTCGCTCCACAGAAGTCGGCCCGCGCGCAGCTTGGCGACTTCCATGAAGAAGTTCATTCCGATGGCCCAGAAGAAGGACAGGCGGGGCGCGAACTTGTCGATCTCCATTCCGGCGTCGAGACCGGCACGGATGTATTCGACTCCGTCTGCAAGCGTGTATGCGAGCTCCAGATCCGCTGTGGCTCCGGCCTCTTGGATGTGATAGCCCGAAATCGAGATGGAGTTGAACTTGGGCATGTTCGTACTGGTGTAGGCGAAAATGTCCGAGATGATCCGCATGGAGGGCTTGGGCGGATAGATGTAGGTGTTGCGGACCATGAACTCTTTCAGAATGTCGTTCTGAATGGTTCCGGCCAGCTGCTCGGGCGCGACACCCTGTTCCTCCGCCGCCACGACGTACAACGCCAGAATCGGCAGTACGGCGCCGTTCATGGTCATCGACACACTGACCTTGTCGAGCGGGATGTGGTCGAACAACTGCCGCATGTCGAGAATCGAGTCGATCGCCACGCCGGCCATACCGACGTCACCTTGCACGCGTGGGTGGTCCGAGTCGTAACCGCGGTGAGTGGCGAGGTCGAACGCCACCGACAGGCCCTTCTGGCCGGCCGCGAGATTGCGCCGGTAGAAAGCGTTGGACTCGGCTGCCGTCGAGAAGCCCGCATACTGACGAATGGTCCACGGCTGATTGACGTACATCGTCGGGTACGGGCCACGCAGGTAGGGTGCGGCTCCGGGGAAGCTGCCCAGTGGGTATCCCTCGGCGGCAACGGAATCCCGGTCCGCTTTCGTGTACACCGGCTTGACGTCGATCCCCTCGGGGGTCGACCAGACAACCTGCTCCGGCGAATACTGATGAGCCGCAGCAGCCTCGCCGATGAACGATTCGGTCCGTTCCGCGGTCGGCGCCTCGGGCGACGGAGACTGGGGGTCCACCAACGGTACGTCGGCGAAACTACCGATTACGTGCTTGACGTCGCGTGTGGTCACTTGTTGCTCCCTGTATCGCTGGTGGAGCCCGTATCGCTGGTGGTGGTAGGGGCACCGAGAATGTCGAGAAGGTCCGCGAGCACCGACACCGCATCGATTTTGGCTGTCACGAATCCATCGGGACGCTGGTTCGATTCGATGTCGGTGAAGAGCTGCTCCCGACCGGCGAGAAGGACGGTACCTACACCTGCCGTCCGCAACTCTTCGACAGCGGCGACTGCCTCGTCGCCGTACCGCTTGTCGGTGCCACACAGCACCGCGACGGTGGCGTTCGTCTTCCCTACTGCGTCCGCAATGTTTCCTACGCCGAGGCTCAGCGGCCCCGGGTCGACGGCCTCGATGCCGCCGGCCGCAAGCAGATTGGTGGTGAATGTGGTGCGCACGTTGTGTTCGGCCACGGGGCCCAGGGGCGCGAGAAGAACCTTCGGCCGTGCGCCGTGTGCGGCGAGATGAGCGTCGGAGCGATCACGAAGACGCTCGAATGCTGCTGCGTAACGCGCGACCGACAGGTCACGGTCGGCTGCGCCGGCCGGGAGGGGTGCCTCCGCCAGGTTCGGAAACTCGTTGACCCCCGTGACCGTCGTCGTGCGGTGTGCGATGTCGCGGTCACGGGCGGTGCGGGTAGCCCCGATCCGCGCCGAGATGATTCCCGCTTCGGAAGCAGCGGTGTATCCGCCCGCTGCCTCGATTTCCTGGAAGAACTCCCACGCCTTCTGTGCGACCTGCTGTGTGAGGTCCTCGACGTACCAAGAGCCGCCGGCCGGGTCCATGACCCGCCCGAGATGGGATTCTTCGAGGAGGAGCAACTGTGTGTTGCGAGCAATCCTCGAGGCGAACGACTTCGACACTCCTGGTGCGCCCCCGGGCAGGGCCGCGTCGAAGGGAAGAACCGTCACCGCGTCTGCACCGCCGACGCCTGCACCGAATGCGGCGAGCGTGGTACGCAACATATTCACCCACGGGTCTCGCTGCGCCATCATCGCCGCAGAGGTCACGGCGTGCTGCGGTGCATTTCCCGCATCGGGAGCGCCGCACGCCTCGGCGATGCGTGCCCAGACCGTCCGGCCCGCGCGGAACTTGGCGATCGTCTGGAACTGATCGTCGGTGGCAGCAAACCGGAAGCCCAATTGTCCCAGCGCCTCGGAGATCGTCAGATCGCGATCGGTGAGAGTGCGAAGGTAGTCGAGGCCTGCTGCAATCGTGGCGCCGAGTTCCTCGGCGTCGGACGCGCCCGCGTTGTGGAAGACCGTTCCGTCGACCGTGATCGCCCGCACCTGCTCGGAGCGTGCCGCTGCACCGACTGCAAGGTTGGCTGCAGTCTCCAGGTCCACGTCGGCGAGTCCCGCGTACACGCTCGTCAGTGGTCCGGCACCGAGGTTCACCCGAACAGCGCGCCGATCGGTGACACCGTCCCCGGCTGCTGCCCGGGCATCGAGCAACGCGTACAGCGCGTCGGTCACCTCGGCGACGGTAGAGCCCGCATCGAGCGTCAACGGGGCCAGATCCAAGTACACCCCGTCGAGAGTCCGGCTCAGTGACGCCGCGTCGGTTGTGCGAAGCCAGATTGCACTCACACCGTTCGCCAGCGAATCGAGCAGCGTGGCGTTGACGTCCACTGAGGCGTCTTGCTCATGGCCGAAGACCGTTGCGACCAACCAACCGACATTGACGTCTCTGGTGGCGTCACCGCCGCGGACGTACGGATGTGCGCCGGGCAGCGGAGGCTCCGGACGCTCGTCACGTGGACTGTAGAGCGGCGAAAGGGTCACACCGTCGTAGGTGACGGTGTCGAGAAGCTTCTGCGGCTGGGGTCCCAGCTCGGACGCTTCGACACGGCGCGTCTTGGCGAGAACGCCCGCCACACCCTGCTGCCACTTCTCGTAGGCACGAGCATCATCATCTGTTACCGAAGCTGGTGACACGTTCTGCGCTTGTGACACAGTGTCGGCTTCCTCTCCGTCGTGGGTCGGCGGTGGCGTATCACAGCCGTGGAGCTGTCGAAATCGAAAGCTTTTCTGTGATGCTAGCTGCACCACATTTGGCGTCATCATGAGGATCTACTCACGTTGCATTCGGCGTGGTAGATCCCCTTTCGGGTCGGGGCGATCTCGCCAGGCCATCAAAAGGGTGTTTCGTCGCCGAAGTCAGGGACACTTACAGCAGGTAACCTTTCTTGCCGTGACCAAACGCCTCGGTGATCGCGGGCTGATCGGCAGCGTAGTTCTCGTGGCCGCCTTCTTCCTTGTAGTCGTGTTCGTGCCACTGCCCTCTGTGATGCAGTTTCGGGAGTGGGCCGACTCGGTGGGCCCGATGTTCCCCACCGTCTTTTTCGTGGTTCATGCGCTGGTGACCGTTCTTCCGTTCCCGCGCACTGTCTTCACACTGAGCGCCGGACTGCTGTTCGGCGCATGGTGGGGGGTCATCCTGGCGGTAGGCGCGTCCGCGGTCAGCGCGATCCTTGCGTTGTACATCGTTCGAGCGATCGGGCGCGACGCAGTCTGGCAGCGCATCTCGAGTCCATCCGTGCGACGAGTGGACGAGCGCATCGCGCAACGCGGCTGGCTTGCGGTCGGCTCGTTGCGGCTCATCGCCTTCGTGCCGTTTTCGGTACTCAACTACTGCTGCGGCGTTTCCTCCATACGCTTGGTCCCCTACGTGGTCGCCACCGTGATCGGCACCTTGCCGGGCACGATCGGGATGGTGGTACTCGGGGATGCCCTGACGGGCGAGACGAACCCGGCCATGCTGGCAGTGTCAGCTGTGTGCATCGCGGTCGGAATTCTCGGTTTGGTGCTCGACGCCAAGCGCCCGGTGAGAGCAGTCACCACGGACGGTCCCGTCACACCGAAACCCGAGTCGGTCAAGGTTTAAGACTTAATTTTCAATAGTCAAGTTAAAAGCCTTGACTTCATAATGTATAGCCCCTAGCCTTTACTCATGTACGTTCTCACCGTCGACCAGCGAGGCAGTCGCCGCGACGTCGACCGAGTCCAGGACCTTGTAGACGCACTGAACTCCACGTACCCGGACGCCGAGCAGGCGAATGGTGCGGGACTCCTCCGGCCCTTCCAGCGCACGGCCGGAGACGAAGTCCAAGCCGTCGTCGCAGACCCTCGCAGCGTGGTGGACATCGCGATCGATCTGGTCGAACGCCAGAACTGGAGTGTCGGCATCGGAGTGGGGTCCGTCCAGCAGCCACTCCCCGAGGAAACCCGAGCGGGACGCGGACCAGCGTTCGAAGCAGCCCGTATCGCCGTCGAACGCGCCAAGGGGACGCCAGGGCGCGTCGCCGTCGAGAGCGACGATCCCGAAACCGCCGCAGACGCCGACACTGCGCTCACCTTCATTTCGGTGCTCGTGGCGCGCCGATCGGACGAAGGTCGCGAGGCGGTCGGTCTCGTACGTAGCGGCATCACCCAAACCGAAACCGCTCGGGCACTCGACATCAGCAAACAGGCCGTATCGCAACGCCTGTCCACGGCGGGCTGGCAACTCGAGGTCGCAGGTCGACGGCTGGCCGAACGACTCCTAGACAAGGCGGACTCATGATTGTTCTCTCGCTCGTCGCGCTCGGCGTCGCAGCTCTGTCACCGTTCGCCCTCACCGCACGCGTGCCGGCGTGGGTCTCCCCCGTCGTGGCAACCGCAGCGCTCGCAATCTCCGCTCTGGCGGCAACCGCAGTCGAGCCCGTCACAGGATTCGCCCTCGCCGCCACCCTCGTCCTGTGCGTCGCCGCCGCCGCTACCGGTGGAGGGCCACTCGTACTGGCCGCCTTCCGGATCGCCTATCGGCAGCCGGACGCCGGGAACGCGGCATCCACCGCCGAACCCCAGACCACGGGACCCATGACCACCGAACCTGGGGCCGTCACGCGCCTGCGCGGTGGTCGCATCATCGGGTTGCTCGAACGCATCGCGGTAGCGGTCTCCCTCCTCGCCGCCTGGCCCGAGGGCATTGCCGTGGTTCTGGCGGTCAAAGGCCTCGCCCGGTACCCGGAGCTTCGCGAGCTTCACGCGTCGGAGCAGTTCATCATCGGGACGTTCACGAGCGTCCTCTGGGCTCTTGCGGTGTGCGGAACGGGCAGGGCCCTGATCACGTAACGTGATCAGGGCCCTGCCGTACGAGCTACCCCCCCTGGTTCGCCTACTGCGACGGATCCTGGTGATGCTCGGGCGCAGCCGGAACGCCGAACTGCTGCTGATCGCTTCGAGGCGGCAGCTGTCCCTGTTCGGACTGTTCGGTTGCCGCGGAACTCTGCCTCGCCGCCCGCTCGCTCAACGGGTCGGTGACCGGCTGGCGCGCAACGTTTTCCGCTGCCCGCACTGCCTGAGCGATTGCCGGATCGGACTTCGTCTCGAACCACTCGGCTACTTCTGCAGAATCATCTTCCGGTTTCGGTGCATCGTCATTCGACGTCGACGGCTCGTACCGGAACACCCCATCTTCGCCAGGAGCGCCGAGGGTCTTCGCGAATCCCTTGAGTGCGTCACCGAAGTCGCTGGGAACCAGCCAGACCTTGTTCGCATCGCCCTGCGCCATCTCGGGCAGCGTCTGGAGGTACTGGTAGGCAAGCAGTTCGGGGGTGGGCTTTCCGGACTTGATTGCGGCAAAGACCTTTTCGATGGCTTTGGCTTCACCCTGCGCCTGCAGATACTTGGCGGCTCGATCACCCTGAGCCCGTAGAATCTGCGACTGCCGCTCGCCTTCCGCATTGAGGATGGACGCCTGCTTGGAACCCTCAGCCTCGAGGATTCGGCTCTGCTTGTCGCCCTCGGCCGTCTTGATCGCCGACTCGCGGTGACCCTCGGCAGTCAGGATCATCGCGCGCTTCTCGCGATCTGCCTTCATCTGCTTTTCCATCGAATCCTGGATCGACGGCGGCGGATCGATGCTCTTGAGCTCCACACGGGCAACGCGAAGACCCCAACGGCCCGTAGCCTCGTCCAAGACCACCCGAAGCTGACCATTGATCGAATCACGCGACGTGAGCGTTTCCTCCAACGTCATACCGCCCACCACGTTACGAAGCGTGGTGGTGGTCAACTGTTCCACCGCAGCGATGTAGTTGCTGATCTCGTAGACCGCTGCCTGCGGGTTGGTCACCCGGAAGTACACCACTGTGTCGATCGACAAGGTCAGGTTGTCCTGGGTGATCACAGCCTGCGGCGCGAACGACACGACACGCTCGCGCAGATCCACCTTGGCGCGGATGCGATCCACGAACGGAATGAGAAAGGTCAACTGTCCGGATGCTGTCCGGGCGTACCGGCCGAGTCGCTCGATCACTGCCGCTTCTGCCTGCGGCACCAGAGCCACGGACTTCGCCACCACCACGGCAACGAACAACACGAGCACGACAAGCACTATGAGTGCTTCCATCTAAGGTCCCCTCCATACGACGGCTGTTGCGCCGTCAATTTCCATAACGGTCACGGTCGATCCCGGTGGGTAGACCTCGGTGGCGTCCAGGGGTCGTGCGGTCCATACTTCACCGTCCAACTTCACCTGGCCTTCGTGCATCCCCACCTCTTCGAGGACCAACGCCTGCTTTCCCTCCAGCGCGTCGATACCGGTCGGAAGCGCCGGCGGGTTCGCAAACCGACGCAGCAGCATCGGACGGACCAGCACCAGAAGCCCGATGGACACGACAGCGAAGACGATCGCATCCCCCCATACCGGGAAATCGGTGACTGCACTCACGCCTGCCGCAGAGAGCGCGCCGCCTGCGAGCATCAAAAGAAAGAAATCTCCGGTCAACACTTCCGCTGCGGCGAGCAACACCCCCGCTACCAACCAAATCAATGCAGCCACAACACCATCTAACCAGAATCGTCAGAATCGCCGGTCACGAAGTCGACGAGCTGCTCCACAGCACCGATCAGGGGCGCTTCCAGGTCCCGGAACGTGTTCACCGCGGAGTACACGCGCCGCCAGCCGTCGCGGGGTGTTCCCCAGCCCAGGTGGTCGCACACGCCTGTTTTCCAGTCGATTCCGCGCGGAATCTTCGGCCACGCTTCGATCCCGACAGCCGACGGGCGGACTGCTTCCCACACGTCGATGAAGGGGTGTCCGGTCACGAGCACGTTCGGTCCCAGTCCGGTCGTCAGTGCCGATTCCTTCGATCCAGTTACCAGGTGGTCGACCAGTACGCCGACGCGTCGACCGGGTCCCGGACGAAACTCCGCCAGACGCTCGGCAAGGTTGTCCAGTCCCTCGAGATGCTCGACGACGACACCCTCGACCCGTAGATCGTGCCCCCACACCCGCTCGACGAGCGCAGCATCGTGTACGCCCTCCACCCAGATGCGACTCGCCAGCGCCGTACGTGCCCGCAGTCCCTCCACCCGGGTGGAACCCGACGCGGAACGGGTCGCACGCGCGGCGGCCGGCCGAGCGGCCGGCTTCGTCAGGGTCACCGGTTTGCCGTCGATGAGAAATGCTGCTTCACGCATCGCGAAGATCCGAGTACGACGTGCCGCGTCCTCGAGGCGCACGAAGTCACCGTCGTACGTCTTCTCGAAGCCGACGACGGCACCGCAGAAGCCCGTGGCCGCATCCTCCACCACGAGGTCACGTTCCGCAGCCACTGTGGGGGCAGGAGTCTTCCGTTTACGCGGGTGCCCCGCGAAGATGTCGCCGTATCTGTCGCCTCGAGTCACGGCCGACCACGCTATGTCAGCTCGATGTTCGCCACACGCCGCCACGCCGACATATGCTCGATGATCGTGACTTCCCCGAGCGCAACTCTGACTGTGTGGGCCGGTTCCTGGCTCCACGGAAAGACGGCACCTGACGACGTCATCGACGCCCTGCACGAATGGGCGCCGATGCACTTGGTGCGCGCGAGTGACGCCGTGACCGCCGGCCGTACGGGGCTTCCCTGGCCGGATCCTCAGGATTCAGGCGCTGCGGCTCTGCTGCACACTCTTCGTCGCGACCACGGCACGGACTCCGAGCTCCGTCTCGTGCTGCCCGAGCCGGGGGACATCCGGGGGCTACCTGGGGGAACGCCGTTCGCGGCGGCGGCCGTCGCAGCGAGCGAAGGAGTCCTCGTCGGCAAGCCGGGCACGACCGGCACCGGACTGGTCCCCACCAGAGAAGGACCGGACGTGCTGCGATGGACGGCATTCACTGTGGACGAGATTCCGATCGATACGCACGAGATCCCGCTCGGTGAGGCCGAGTACCTCATGCGGGAAGCAACCAGGGAAGCCGCCGAGACGATCACTCGGCTACAGGCTGTCGGGAAGGCTGCAGCCGACCCACGTGACACGATCGCCGAGACACTGTCCCACGTCACCCGACACCGATACCCCGACTCCACGTCGTCGCGTGCTCTTCGGGTCATTGATTCGGCGGATCGCGTGCAGGCGATTCTGGTCGCCGCAGAGCGTTTGTCCCCGGTCGACCCGCTCAGCGCCGGATCGGGCACGCTCACCGAGGTGTTGCGTCCATTGCGGTCCTCGGTGCGCCGAGCGCGCGCCGCCGCGGTCAATTCGACGACGAAGGCCGCCCAGTCGTTCTGACTGGAGGCTCGCAGCAGCCGGTCCCGCACGGGCGGCCGTTGGCGGTTGCTCCGAGCAGCGGTTCACGACCCAGACGCCGCGGCTGATCGCCGGAACCGTGCTCGTCGACCAGTTCGCACACCATACGTGCGAACCGCTCGTCAGTTCCTGGGGTGGCGACGCGCGCGAATTCCATGCCGAGTTCGCCTGCTTTGTCTGCGGCCTCGGTGTCCAGATCCCACACCACTTCGAGGTGATCCGACACAAATCCGACCGGGCACACGATCACCGCGGTCGTGTTCTGCTCCGCGAGCACGTCGAGATGATCGCACATGTCCGGTTCGAGCCACGGGATGTGCGGCGGTCCGGACCGTGACTGCCACACCAGATCGAAATCGGATACTCCTACCGCATCGGCGATAAGGCCAGCAGCCTCCGAGACCTGCCTGCTGTAGAGGCGGCCTCCGGAGTCGATCGGACCGGCCGCCACGTCGGCCGACACCGGGACCGAATGCGCGGTGAAGACCAGCCGTGCGCCGTCACGGACATCGGGCGACAAACGCTCACGGGCGGCGCGAACTGCATCTGCGAACGCAGCGATCAGCAATGGATGGTCGTAGTACTGCCGCAGCTTCGTGAGCTTCGGTGCGCCTTCACCCACCGCCTCTCGGGCCCGAGCGATGTCCTCGTGATACTGACGGCATCCCGAGTACCCACCCCACGCCGATGTGGGAAACACCAGGGCCGATCGGATCCCGTCCGTGCGCATTCGCTCCACGGTGTCCTCGACCATGGGATGCCAGTTCCGGTTGCCGAAATAGATCGGCACATTCTTTGCGGCACCGGCGAACTCGGACTCGATACGTTCGATGATGTCGCGATTCAACCGGTTGATCGGCGAGATGCCCCCGAAATGCATGTAGTGCTCGACCACGGCGTCCAGTCGTTCCGGTGGCACTCCCCTTCCCCGCGTGACGTTCTCCAGGAAAGGCCTTACGTCCTCGGGCTTCTCCGGCCCCCCGAACGACAACACCAAGAGTGCATCGACACCGGAGTCGTCCTTGTCGACTCGACCCGGTGCGGGCGTGACGTTCATGCCGTCCATCTCCTGCGTGCTGTCGTTTCGGGGGTGAGAGTTCAGTTCCGAGGTGCTCGAGCTGCTCTCACCCGGCCATGGCGTGTGCGCCACCGTCGACGTAGACGATCGAGGCGGTGGTTGCCGGCAACCAGTCCGAGAGCACCGTGCAGACGGTCTTGGCCACGGGCTCCGGGTCGTCCACGTTCCAGCCGATGGGCGCGCGCTCGTCCCATGCCGTGTTGAGCTTGTTCATTTCGTCGGCCGGTCCTGTCGCGGTCCCGGCGATCGCCTTTGCGGCCAGGGTCTTGATCGGGCCCGCGGCAACGAGGTTGGATCGGATGCCGCGGCCGCCGACCTCCTTCGCCACGAAACGGTTGACCGATTCGAGGGTGGCCTTCGATACGCCCATCCAGTTGTAGAACGGGACCGCGCGCGCCGGGTCGAAGTCCATCCCGACGATCGAGGCGTTGTCGTTGAGCACTGGAAGCAGTGCCTTCGCCAGTGCAGCGTAGGAGTACGCCGATACCTCCAGCGCCTTGGCAACGTCGGTCCAGGGAGCGTCGAGGAACGGGCTGCCCAGGCACGAGCGCGGCGCGAACGCAATCGAGTGCACGACGCCGTCGATCCCCTGCGGGGCGACTTCACGAACACGCTCGGCGAGCGCGGCGAGATCGTCCTCGTCCTGGACGTTCAGTGAGATTGCGGGCTTGACCGGCTGCGGGAGGCGCTGCGCGATCCGGTCGATGAGCCGGAGCCGATCGAATCCGGTGATGATCACGTTGGCACCCTGTTCCTGCGCGACCCGTGCCGTGTGAAACGCGATCGACGAGTCCGTGATGATGCCGGTGACGAGAATGGTCTTTCCCTCGAGCAATCCGCCCATGAGGTCCTCCTGTTAGAAAATCGGTGAAGTGCTGGTGTGTTCGTTGGCGGCCGAGCCGACGGGTCAGTGACCCATACCCATTCCGCCGTCGACGGGAATGACAGCGCCGGAGACGTACGCCGAGTCGTCCGAGGCCAGGAAGCTGATCACTGCCGCAACATCTTCGGGCTGCCCGAGGCGTTGCAGCGGAATGAAATCGCGTGCCATGTCGCGGTACTTTTCATCCAACTCCGCGGTCATGTCGGTTTCGATGAACCCCGGTGCGACAACGTTCGCCGTGATCGAACGCGAGCCCAGCTCACGAGTGATCGAGCGTGCCATTCCGATGACACCGGCCTTCGACGCCGCGTAGTTGATCTGGCCGGGTCCGCCACCCAAACCGACGACCGAACCCAGGAAGATCATCCGACCCCAGCGGGCGCGCAGCATCGAACGGTTGGCACGCTTCGCGACGCGGAATGCGCCCGTGAGGTTGGCGTCGAGAACGCGTGTGAACTGATCCTCGGTCATGCGCATGAGCAGCGTGTCGTCGGTGATACCGGCATTGGCGACCACGACCTCCACAGCACCCTGGTGCTCTTCAATCTCTTTGAAGGCCCGGTCGATCGAGTCGGCATCGGTCACATCGCACTGCACACCGAACAACCCGTCCGGCGCTCCGGACCCACGGTGCGTCACGGCAACCTTGTGTCCGTCCGCTGCCAACCGTTGCGCGACGGCCAGACCGATTCCACGATTGCCACCGGTGACGAGGACCGAGCGGGGAGTTTCCACGACCCGTGCTGCGCCGTTCGTTTCTGCTTGAGACATGCGTTAAACCTATCTGGTCAATTTCCGGAATGTGCTGCGGACAATGGCTGTGAGAACTACAGAGCCGAACGGCTGATCAGGGTACGCGTTGACGGAAAACGAGCCCGAGAGCCAGTCCGGCGGTGGCGAACAGAACACCGAGAACGATCCAGGGACGACTGGCGTCACCGCGGATCGTTTCGAAGCCGATCTGCTCTTCGAGGGTGTCGTACACCGCCCTCAACTCTTCGAGACTCGAGGCTGTGAAGAAGCTGCCACCGGAGAGCTCCGCGATCTCCCGGAGCGACGGGTCGTCGACGGGAACCCCGATTCGTTGCCCCTCGATGACGACGTAGCCATTTCGGGTGCCGAACGAGATCGTCGAGATCGGGACGCCCTTGTCCGCCGCCTGTCGTGCGGCGGTGAACCCACCACGCGGATCGTCTGGGTACTCGGGCACGGTTTGCTTGCCATCGGAGAGCAGCACGATGCGCGCGGGTGGCACGTCCTCGCCACCCCCGAGGACTGCGGACAGCGTGTCGATGGACTGCAGCGACGTGAAGATTGCTTCCCCCGTCGCGGTCCGTTCACTGAGCTGCAGGTTGTCGATCGCGGCCTTGGTCGCGTCACGGTTGGTGGTCGGCGATACCAGTACGGACGCAGTGCCCGCGAACGCGACCAGGCCGAGATTGATACCCGGCGTGAGCCCCTCGGCGAACGACTTCGCTGCATCTTGCGCAGCGGCCAGCCGGTTCGGGTCGACATCCTTCGCCTGCATCGACAAGGAGACGTCGATCACCAGGATCACCGTCGCGCGGTTACGGGGAACCCGCTTGTCGTCCGTCGGACCCGCCAGGGCCACCGTGAAGAAGACCAACGACATCACCAGCAGGAGAGCAGGAATGTGTCGCCAGCGGCCAGGCCTCGACGGCGCAACCTTTTCGAGCAAAGCGAAGTTCGTGAAGCGCAACGTGTGCTTGTGGCGTTGGCGCTGAACCCACAAATAGGCAATGACGAGCGCCGCGACAACCAGAAGGAACAGCAACCACCATGGGTTCGCGAATTGCGAAAGACTCACCTGCGCGACCCCTGACGTGTCTGCGAACCCTGACTCCCACTCTGACCCATGGCGGTGCCGAGGCTGTGCTTGCGTGCAGCGACGAACCGGACGACGTCCGCAATCCAGTCACGATCCGTCTCGAGCGACAGCAGCGGGGCACCGCAACGCCGCAGCGCCTGAGCGACCTGCGCCTTGTGCTGCGCCGCTGCGGCCGCGAAATCGGCACGCAATTGCGGCGTGGTGGTGAACTCGCGTGTTCTGCCCGACTCCGGATCGTGGAGCACCACGTCACCGACATTCGGAAGTTCCATGTCACGTGGATCGAGAACTTGCACCCCGAGCACGTCGTGGCGGCCGGAGATGGCGCGAAGTGAGCGTTCCCAGTCGATCGGTCCGAGGAAGTCACTGATGACGACCGCCAGACCCCGCCGGCGTTGAGGACGCCGCAAGGATTCGATCGCGCCGCGCAGATCACCCCGCACTCCGTCCGGCGCATGAGGTGTGGTGGCAATCTGCTTCAGCATGGCCTGGGCGTTGATACGTCCTCCGCGTGCCGGAATACGGATCGTTTGCGCACCGGTGGACACGATCGCGCCGATACGGTTCCCGCCGGCGCTCGTGAGGTGCGTGATCGCGGCCGCGGCCGCGACTGCGAGGTCCCTCTTCTGACAGTCCGTCGTGCCGAAATCGAGGCTGCCGGACAGGTCCACGATCAACCAGGTTTCCAACTCGCGGTCCGCAACCGACTGCCGCACGTGCGGGTGGGTGGTTCGGGCGGTGACCGACCAGTCCATCTGGCGGACGTCGTCTCCAGGCTGATACTCGCGAGCATCGCCCGGCTCCGACCCGGGACCGGGGATGAGCCCGAGGTGGTCGCCGTGCAGAACACCGTCCAGTCTGCGCCGAACCGTCAACTCGAGTGTTCGCAACGCAGCCGACAACTGCGGGTCACGAAGGTCCCCGGAACGAAAGGACGGAGGTTGCGCCCCCTTGCTGCCCGTTCCGGTAGCGCGCGCACTCACCGCTGCTGGCTCAGCGCCGCGGATTCTGCGGTGGGCACCGCTTGGGCGCCGGGCGCCGCGGGGGTTCCGGCGGGGTTCGGCGTCGGTTGTGCGGCGATCTGCGGGAGACCGACCGTCTGCAGGACACGCTGAATCACGTCGTCCGGTGACACCTCGTCGGCAAGTGCGTCGTAGGACAGCACGAGACGATGACGCAGCACGTCGGGGATGACCTCGAGAACGTCCTGCGGGACGACATAGTCGCGTCCACGCAGCAGTGCCAACGCACGTGCCGAGGAGATGATGCCGAGAGTGGCGCGAGGAGATGCGCCGTACGCGATCCATCCGTCCACGTCCTGCAGTCCGAACTCGGCGGGTGTCCGCGTCGCCGAGATCACCCTGACCACGTAGTCGACGAGCGCGTGGTGAACGAATACCTGACTGGCCACCTTCTGGAGGCGCACCAATTCTTCGGGACCGAGAATCTGGTGCGGCTCGGGCGCTGCAACGCCCATCCGGTACACGATCTCGCGCTCTTCCTCGACCGACGGGTAGTCGACCAGGATTTTGAACAGGAATCGGTCGCGCTGCGCCTCGGGCAGTGGGTAGACGCCTTCGTTCTCGATCGGGTTCTGAGTAGCCATCACGAGGAACGGGTCGGGCATGTCGAACCGCTTGCCACCGATGGTGACGTGACGCTCCGCCATGACTTCGAGCAACGCGGACTGCACCTTCGCGGGTGCACGGTTGATCTCGTCTGCCAACACGAAGTTCGCGACGACCGGGCCGAGTTCGGTGTCGAATTCTTCGCGGCCCTGGCGATAGATTCGCGTACCGATAAGGTCCGTCGGCACCAGGTCCGGGGTGAACTGGACACGCGAGAAGCTGCCGCCCACGACTTTCGCGAACGTTTCCACCGCGAGGGTCTTGGCCACGCCGGGTACACCTTCGAGGAGGACGTGCCCCTTGGCCAGCAAACCGACCAGAATGCGTTCGACCAACCGGTCCTGGCCGACGATCACTCGTTTGACCTCGTAGATCGCGCGCTCGAGCGTCTGCACGTCCTTCGCGAGACTCTGCGACGGCACTACCGGGGCGGGCTTTGCCGCGGATCCGTTCGTCGCTTCGGAGGTTGCGGGCTTGCCCGTCGAACCGGACGCCTTCTGCCCTGAACCTGCTGCTCGCGCGTCGTCACGTGAGGTCACCAAGAATCCACCGCTTTCACCTAGATCGTTCCGCCCGTATCACGTACCTGCTCAACTGTGCCAAACGCAAGCGACCCCGCCGCAACCAGGCACGATCGTGCCGTGGACCCCTACGTTCACCTGTCGTGCGAAGTCGCTCCAAAAGTGTCCCGACGGTGTCGCCACGACGTGTCCATCATGATCTACGACACCATACGGACAGCGTACGGGGTCATGCCATCCCAACGCACCGGCGAGATCTTCACGACCGACCCGGACTGGGGGGCCTCGAGC
The DNA here is from genome assembly GCA_012514505.1 of Rhodococcus sp. (in: high G+C Gram-positive bacteria). GTDB lineage: Bacteria > Actinomycetota > Actinomycetes > Mycobacteriales > Mycobacteriaceae > Rhodococcus_F. The sequence goes on from JAAZAD010000421.1 coordinate 19,199, forward strand.
ATCTTGCCGTCTCCGAGGTAGAGCGCAACGTGCTGACTCGCACTGGGCCCCCAGAACAGCATGTCGCCCCGTTGCATCTCCGAAGTCGGCACCTGCTCGCCTGCGGTGTACTGATAGCCGGAATAGTGCGGAAGCGAAATACCGATTCCGGCGAATGCATAGACCATCAGCCCCGAGCAATCGAATCCGACCTTGTTGAAATCGCCGTAACTGTCGGCCACACCACCGTCTCGGATGCCCTTGGTCGGACCGTTCTCGTCGCCGCCACCCCAGGCGTAGGTCACGCCCATCTGGGAGAGGCCGCGGTCGATGACGATCTCGATCGCCTCACTGGCGGAGAGGTCCGACACATCCGGGGAGGAATCGGTCGAGTTCTCCGTCGAGGATTCACCATCCGACGTGTCCTGACCACCCGGATAGGTCTCGTTCGAATAGTCCTCGTACGAATAGTTCTGCGCCGAGGACTCGCCATCGCTTTCGGCGGCGTCCGTACCGATCGTGTCCTCGAGAGCGGTGTGTGGCCGCTGTTCGGCTGCCAGCGCTGCGGCGCGTTCGCGAGCGGCTTGGTTCTCGGCGAGTCTCGCCCTGGCAGCTTCGGCAGCTTCCTTCGCTGCCGCCTCGAGTGCGGCCTGTCGCGCTTCCTCTGCTCGGCGCTTCTGATCCCACGTCTCGTACGCTTGGCGTTGCCCCTGCAGCCCTTCGGACTGAGCTCGTGCCGCATCGAGTTGCGCCTGCGCGACGGCGCGGTCGGCCTCGATCTGTTCCTTCTTCGCGGTCTGCTCGGACAGCGCATTGCGCGCCACGACGATCGCCTGCTCGGCATCGGCCTTTCGGGCTGCGGCGGCTGCCTCGGCGGCTTCGGCTTCTTGCTTCGCGGCGCGGTTCGCGGAGTCTCGGTTGGCTTGCTCGGTCCGTGCACGCTGCAAGCCGTCGAGAACTGCTTTCTGGTTCGCCGCGAGCAGTTTGAGTATCTGAGCCCGATCGAGCAGATCTCGTGGCCCGTCCGAGCCGATCAACGTCGAGAACAACGAAATGTTGGTGCCTTGCGTGTAACTCGACACGGCGAATTTGTCGAAGTCTTTCTGAGCGAACTCGATCATCGCGCCGGCATCGCGCAAGGCTCGCTGGGAGATGTCGACGGCACGCACCGCCGCGTCGACGACTCCCCTCGCGTTCTGGAGATCTACGAGTGCACGGTTGACATCTTCACGCTTGATCGCCACGGCATTGTCGAGTTCCGCCAACTGCGCGTCCGCCGTCGCCACCTGGTTGATCAATTCGCTGACCAGATCGACACCCGCGCCGACACGAGTATCGGCCTGCTGGATCTGTTCGTCGCTCGGATTGGGGGGTGGCGGCGGCACTGCTGCGGCAAGGCCGGGTGTACTCCCGACGAGAGCGCCGACGATGCCTAATCCGATCATCAGACGGGCACCGCGGCTTCTCGGGCGAGAGCGACTCCAGCGATACCCTCCGCTCGGCGATTGTCGCTTCACAAATCTCTCCCTCGGTTCCGACACCGAACGCGACGCGAATCGCATTCAGAGCAGGGAGCCGTACCGCAGCCGGCTTCACCCGTCAGTGGATCCCACGGATCCACAACAGCCGTCACACTGGACAACAGTCACCAGACCGCGACACTTCTTCCCCAAAAGCGCCAGATGCACCGTACGACACTTTCGAACGCTTTGGAAACTTTAGCCACAAATAACACATGAGTAATTCGTCGAGATCGAACAAAAGGTGAATTACGTACTGCCCGCGCACAACTGTCGAATAGAATCGGCCACCCTACGGTGCGTCGGGTGGCCGATTCGACTACTGATCCGGGACGTCAGGACTCGGTGTTTCGTCCTGACGAATCTTCGGTTGGCGATTCTTCTTCTGCTACCGAAGGCGCCTGGACTGCGTCATTGTCGACATAGGGCGCGACGGCAGTGCGTCGAAGCTTCGCGAAAAGCGAAAGCGCCGCGGTGACAACCACAACGAAAATCAGTGCGAGCGTCATGAGCATCCATGGCGGCCCCGGCTCGAGCAAATCGTCGAGAAAGTTGTTGGCCGCGTCGACCGAACTGGTCGTGTACGTCAGGTCCTGCCCGCTCTCGAGTTCGACACGGCTCAGCGAATCACTGAACGTACCGACCCAACTCGGACTCAGCACCAGCACGGTGCCGCCCTCGTCGGCACCTACTTCGGTTGCGAGATCGCGCAATTGGGAATCGCGTCCGGGGTCTTTCGACAACACCACGATGCTCAGGTCGATACCGTGCTCCTGGGCGCGGTCGACGACATCCACCAACTCGTCTACCAGATCGTTCGGTGCAGAGACCGAATCGTCGGCGACGTCCTGCAGGATCTCCGGGAGATCCACCTTCGGCGGCACGTCGGCCGCCATCGGCCGCACGACGGCGTTGGCCGGAAGCGCGACATTCGCGGGCCCGGTATGCGCATGAATCACAGCACTCGTATGAATCACAGTGGCAATTGGGTCAGGCATCTCTCATCCGGGCAGCTGTAGGAACGTCGGGTGCAGGCCTCGCCGAGGAGGACTTCCGGAGAGACTACGTCAGGCGGCCGTCCGGTAGGGCGCCGCCGTGCTCGGCGGACAACTCGTGTCGCCGTTTCGTTGCGGACGAGTGTCACGTCGGTGAAAACTGAGTACGCATGCCGTGACCCGAATTCTCACAGGACAAGCGTACTGTTAGACTTGGGTCGAGGCGTCGCGGCGGCATGACCCCGCATCGCCTCATTCAGCCGTCGACACAGCCCAGTCGGCGGCCACCCCTCATAGACGAGTGGAGCTGACGTGAGCACCAGTATTGATTCATTCGGCGCCAAGGGCACCCTCGAGGTCGGCGAGAACTCCTACGAGATCTTCCGCCTCTCGGCTGTGCCCGGCACCGAGAAATTGCCCTACGCACTGAAGGTTCTCGCCGAGAACCTTCTCCGCACCGAAGACGGTGCGAACATCACCGCCGACCACATCCGTGCCATCTCGGGCTGGGATCCGTCGGCGCAACCCAACGTCGAGATCCAGTTCACGCCGGCCCGCGTGATCATGCAGGACTTCACCGGCGTTCCCTGTGTCGTGGACCTCGCCACCATGCGCGAGGCTGTCACGACCCTCGGCGGCGACCCCAACAAGGTGAACCCGCTGTCCCCCGCCGACATGGTGATCGACCACTCGGTCATCCTCGACGTGTTCGGCAGCGCCGACGCTCTCGAGCGCAATGTCGACCTCGAATACCAGCGCAACGGCGAGCGTTACCAGTTCCTGCGCTGGGGCCAGGGCGCGTTCGACGACTTCAAGGTCGTCCCCCCCGGCATGGGCATCGTTCACCAGGTGAACATCGAGTACCTCGCCCCCACCGTCATGACCCGTAACGGTCAGGCGTACCCCGACACCTGCGTCGGCACCGACTCGCACACCACGATGGTCAACGGCCTCGGTGTGCTCGGTTGGGGAGTCGGCGGCATCGAGGCCGAGGCAGCCATGCTGGGCCAGCCCGTGTCGATGCTCATCCCCCGCGTCGTCGGCTTCAAGCTCACCGGAGAGATCCAGCCCGGCGTGACGGCAACCGACGTCGTCCTGACTGCGACCGACATGCTGCGCCAGCACGGTGTCGTCGGCAAGTTCGTCGAGTTCTACGGCAAGGGTGTCGCCGAGGTTCCCCTCGCGAACCGCGCGACGCTCGGCAACATGAGCCC
>JAAZAD010000422.1 GCA_012514505.1 Rhodococcus sp. (in: high G+C Gram-positive bacteria)
CCCCGGTGATCCACAACGCCGGCGACATGTCGATGGGTGCTCTCGCCCGCGCGATCGCGGATATCGCCGATCGTTCGCGCAACGGTGGGCTCAAGCCCGACGAACTCTCCGGTGGCACGTTCACGATCACGAACATCGGTAGCCAGGGCGCCTTGTTCGACACGCCCATCCTGGTTCCGCCGCAGGCGGCCATGCTCGGTACGGGTGCGATCGTCAAGCGTCCGGTTGTCGTCGAGGACGAGACCGGCAACGAGTCGATCGGTGTGCGGTCGATGTGCTACCTGCCGCTCACGTACGACCACCGGCTGGTCGACGGCGCCGATGCGGGACGTTTCCTCAAGACGATCAAGCACCGTCTCGAGGAGGGCGCATTCGAGGCCGATCTCGGACTGTGAACCGGTAGTGCAGCGATAGCTGCAGGACCGGCGTGACCGGGCGCGGGGGTGTCGTCTTTCGGCGGCACCCCCGCGTCTTTCGCTGTGTCGAGGCGTAGTGTCGGCACCTATGAGCAAGGCCACATCTTCGGCACGACTCGACTCCACCCCGGTCGTTGTTGCTCGGCTGGGATCGGTCGGCTATCTCGAAGCATGGGAGCGTCAGCGCGAGCTCGCAGCCGACCGTGCAGACGGCCTCGGTTCGGACACATTGCTGCTCCTCGAGCACCCGCCCGTGTACACCGCGGGGAGGCGGACCGAGGATTCCGACCGGCCCTCCGACGGCACTCCGGTCATCGACGTCGACCGTGGCGGGAAGATCACCTGGCACGGACCCGGTCAGTTGGTGGGTTACCCGATCGTCCGGCTCGCCGAGCCGATCGACGTTGTCGGCTACGTCCGGCGGATCGAGCAGGCACTGATCACGGTGTGCACCGACCTGGGGCTGGCGTGTGGACGCGTCGAGGGGCGTTCCGGTGTGTGGTTGCCCGCCGAACTGCGCGACGGGCGGTGGCTCGCCGAACGAAAGGTCGCGGCTATCGGCATTCGGGTGCAACGCGGTGTCACGATGCACGGGTTCGCCCTCAATTGCGACTCGGCGCTCGACGCCTTCGACTCGATCGTCCCGTGCGGCATCCGCGACGCAGGAGTCACCTCTCTCACCGGCGAACTGGGCCGCGATGTGACCGTTCGCGAGGTTGTTCCGGCAGTGACCGACGCTGTCGTCGCTGCGCTCGACGGCCGACTTCCGGTCACCGAGTGCACTATCCAGCGGGTCACTTTCGAGCAGGCCGTATCGACTACGGCACCGAACCGGACGACACCGGAGTTCACTACTCACCGGTTCTGACATGCCCACACCCGGAAGAAGTTTCACCAGGTGCTCGGGCGTACCATCGATGGCGTGACTGTCGCCCCAGAAGGACGCAAGCTGCTGCAGATCGAGACCCGGAACGCGCAGACGCCCATCGAACGTAAGCCCAATTGGATCAAGACCCGAGCCAAGATGGGTCCGGAGTACACCGAGCTGAAAGGCCTCGTGCGGCGTGAAGGCCTGCACACGGTCTGCGAAGAAGCCGGGTGCCCCAACATCTACGAATGCTGGGAAGACCGCGAGGCCACCTTCCTCATCGGTGGTGAGCAGTGCACCCGTCGCTGCGACTTCTGCCAGATCGATACGGGCAAGCCTGCCGCCCTCGACCGTGACGAGCCGCGTCGCGTCGCCGAATCGGTGCAGTCGATGGGATTGCGCTACTCGACGATCACCGGCGTCGCGCGCGACGATCTCCCGGACGGCGGCGCGTGGCTGTACGCGGAGACCGTCCGGAAGATTCACGAGCTCAACCCCGGAACCGGCGTCGAGAATCTGATTCCGGACTTCAACGGCAAGCCCGAACTGCTGCAGGAAGTCTTCGAGTCGCGGCCCGAGGTTCTCGCACACAATGTCGAGACCGTCCCGCGCATCTTCAAGCGGATCCGTCCCGCATTCCGCTACCAAC
>JAAZAD010000423.1 GCA_012514505.1 Rhodococcus sp. (in: high G+C Gram-positive bacteria)
CACAGGTCGAGCGCCAAGAACTGTCGGCGCAGCCGAGCGACCTTTCGGATGCAATCTTGGACGTACTCGCGTCCGGGCCGTTGCCGGTCGGCAAGATCGCGGAGCGATTGGGTGAGGACTGGAAAGCAGTGCACGCGGGACTCGACCGCCTGCTGCTCGACGGACGGGTCGACGAAGTCACGGCGTTCGGCAAACTGACCGAATACCACGCGATGGTCGCTGCAGTCGAGCCAACCGTCGCTGATCCGCTTCCTTCCGTCGAGGAAGCCGCACCGATCGGATCCGCGGACCCTTCGCCTCGTGCGCGCGTGCCGGTGGTGCCCGGATGGGAAACTGTGCCTGCTTCGGCGCTTGATTCGCTTTCGCGGAGTCTCGGATCCCGGATCCTCGATCAACTTGCGAAGGGTCCGACATCACTGGCGGACCTGGAGTTCAGGTTGCACGAGCCGCGGGACTGCATCGAAGCCGTCGTCGAAGAACTGATTGCGCAGGGCCGGGCGGTGGCCATGCCGGCATCGGGGCCCCGCGTGTACGCGTTCGCCGATCCGACGAACACTGCGATCGAGAATGCGCTGCCGGATCGAATGACCGAGATGCGCGGTGCGGTATCGGCGACGGATCTGCCTCCCGCGAGACTCGACTCGGTTGCCGAGATTCTTGTTGTCGCTGCGGGAATCGCAGATCTGACGGTAGAGCGTGCGAAGAAGCTGAGCAGACTCGACGATGAGAGAACGATGAGCATACTTTCGGACCTGGAATCTCAGGGACGGTTGGTTCGTCGAACCGATCGATCGGATGTGGCTTGGGGACGGTCCGAGCGATGACGTCGGTAACTTTGGCGGGGCTGTCGCTCCGTGCCTGGCAGCGTGAGGCGTTCGGTGCCTGGACGATGGCGGGCCGCCGTGCGGTTGTGGAAGCTGTCACCGGTACAGGAAAGACAACTCTCGGAATCGCGGCAGTCGCCGACGCCGTTGCGCGTGGCCGGGACGTGTTGGTGGTCGTTCCCGGCATCGAGTTGCTCGAGCAGTGGCACGGGGCCATCCGTCGTACGCTGCCGGACATGCCGGCCGGTCGACGCGGCGGCGGTCACTCGGACACGTTCGAAGACAAGCGCATTCTTGTCAGTACCGTGCACTCGGCGATCAGTACTGCGGCGCCGCAACCGGCGGGTCCTGCGCTTCTGGTGGCGGACGAAGTCCATCGCTATGGGGCACTGATGTTCTCGAAGTTGCTCTCCGAGAGATTCGAGGAACGGATCGGTCTGACTGCGACGTTCGAACGATCCGACGACGGCGTCGAAAAGTTTCTCCTGCCGTATTTCCGTACCGTCATCGAAGGCTGCAGCTACCAGCGTGGCCATGAGGACGGAATCCTGGCCCCGGTGAGTGTCATGATGGTCGCGGTTCCGTTCGACCCCGTCGAGGCTGCGGAGTATCAGGAGTACGACGCGGTGGCGCGAAAACTGCGGGTAGACCTGATCGAGAAGTTCGGTTGCTCGACTGAACCGTTCGGCGAGTTCCTGCGCGACGTTCAACTGCTCGGTCGCGGGGATGGGGCTGAACGTTCCACCTGGGTCGCCCGAAAGTATCTGCACGCGTTCGCGAAGCGACGGGCTCTACTGGCCGAATGTCGAGGTAAGCAGGAGGTTCTCCGTGGCCTCGGGTCCGTTCTCAGCCGGACGGGCAGGGCACTCGTATTCACGGAAACCCGGGAATCGTCGCGCGCCGCAGCCGAGGTGCTTCTCGAAGAGGGTGTGCTGGCCGCACCGTTCACCAGCGAGCTCAGCCGGACCGACCGGACAAGATTGCTGAACGAGTTCAAGCTCGGAACATTGACCGCTCTGGTGGTACCGAAGGTTCTGGACGAAGGCGTGGACGTGCCCGAAGCCGACGTGGGCATCATTCTGGCCAGTAGTAAGAGTCGACGGCAGATGATCCAGCGGATGGGACGCGTCATTCGACCGAAGTTCGATGGGCGTCCGGCGTCGTTCCTGGTGATGTATGCGGAAGACAGCTCCGAAGATCCCGATAACGGTGCACACGGTACGTTTCTGGAACAGCTCACGGGAATCGCATCCGAAGTTGCAGGAGTGTCCGCGCAGGATGCTCCCGATTTGTTGCGGGAGTGGCTGAGTGGGGTCCCGGGTGTGCAGGACGATGCGCCCGCCACGGTCGAAGCAGCGGGTCCAGAGGCAGCGGTTTCGGAATCGGCCGAGTTCGAGGGCGTTGCCGCAATCGCTCAGCGGCTGGTGGAGGACGAATTCCACGAAGACGGGGTGATCTCGGGGATCGACAATGTCGGGATCTGCGAGGTGCTGCTGAATGTCGGCATCAAGGGGTCGATCGACGATTTCGACACTGCGCTCGCGTGCTTGTCGATCCTCGAACCACGCCAGGTCTCGGTAGTGGTCATGCGATACGGCTTGGATGGGCAGAAGCCGAAGCGGCAGGCCGAGATCGGTGCGCGGCTCGGCATTTCGTCGAGCCAGGTCGGTCGTATCGAGCGGACCGCGATCGAGCACCTCGGTGACACAGTGGCGGGCCAGCTGTTGTCGGATGTGATGGCACGAATGGAGAGTGCGTAGTGGCGCAATGGTTCGAGGGCTTCGACGGCCAGATCGTTCTCGACGACGACTACGTATGGGTCCTGCGGGAGGGAATCCCGATCGAACTGACTCGCGGCACCAGGCTGCCGTCGATCCGGGCGCATCGTGGAGCGGTCGTCGGAACGGACTTCCGTCCCGCAACGGCCAGCGAACCGGGCATGCTGCGTATTCGAGTCTCGGATATCGCAGGTGCTGTTCGGCCGGTGCACGGTTCGGACACGGTTCGGTTCTCGTCGATCAGCAATGACAGGTTCTCGACGGTGAATCTGCTGCTTGCAGCACGTGCGGCCGATACCGGTGGGCCGGTGGTTCTCGACGAGAGCGATCAGTTGCGTTCGGCCCTGGATTCGCTGGACGGAATTGCAACACAGACAGAACTGGCGGAGGTTCTGGGCACGAGTCCCGACGTCTTGCGGCGCGTGGAGGGTGTGACCTGGAATTCGGTGGGGGCGTTGTGGGTTGCGGCGGGCGGGACGGTGGAGATTCCGGAAGACCGGCGTCTTCAGCAGATCAGGGCCGTTCAGGATCTCACCCTCCGAGTGCCGTCGAACGCAGGGATCAAGACGTTGCAGAACGCGGTGACCACGACTGCCCTTCAGCATCTCGACGCACAGCGTCTCGGTGGGTTGTGGGAAGCGGTTCTGTCCGAGGTAGTGCCGTTGCGCCCGAGTGTCCCGGCACCGCGACCAGGTGTAGTCGGGGAGCCGCAGAGCAAAACCGTGAACCGCCGTGGCGCGGCGCCCGCGGCCCCAAAGCATCCGAGGACCAGGGTCTGGACGAAGTGGGACTCCTCTGACGGCGGAATCGGTCCGGCTGATCCCGAACTCATCGAACAGTCCGATCGTCGAACCCAGGTGAACAGCCGAAGAAGGGTGCGTGTCCATCTCGACTGTGACGGGCATCGTGTGAAGGCATTGTTCGACCCCGACACCGAAAAGACGGAGATCACCGTCGCGCCGGCACGAGCTCTGCTCGGTTCGATCCATCCTGACCCGAATGCTGCCGCCCGAGCGGTCGTTACTACGATCCGGCTCGGCGACGACGGCCCCTTCGACGGATGGCGGTTGTGGCTGCTGGACGACAGCTCCGGCCGTCCGTTGGGGCAGGTCTTCGGAGCAGGCGACCAAGCGTAGATACCCCACCCGATATGCGGCAATCTGCACGATTCGTCAGTGTTTGTAACACCGGTTGCCCTGGGCGATATCAATAGGTGACAGATGACGTGGTTTCGGCCGCGACCAGCGGCGATTGCAAGTGCGGAGGACCTACTGGTGGTGGGTGGCAGGGGCGTCGGAGGACGGCGTGCGGATAGTGAACGGTAGCTGCAACGAATGACTACACCTGAATCGGTTTCGAATGATCTGCGGACGCTTGCTGCAGATGAGCGCTGCGTTCACCAGGCAGCAGACCTGACGTTGCTGGCCGAGGCGATCGCGTCCGAGGAAACCGAGAAGTGGGTCGGTGTGGACCTGCTGAGCGCATTTCCGGAGGCCACGACATCGAGCGAACGGACGTGGGTTCCGCTCGAGGGGGCGCTCGGTGCACTTGCCGCGATGACTGTCTTCGCGCCGGTGGCCTGGACGTGGTTCAGTCTGAATTCTGCTTCGCAGGCATATCTGGACATGACCGCGAACGGTGCGCGTCCGGACGACACCTTCCTCGGACTGTGGATCTCCGGCTTCGGTGGACACCTGGCGTCGTGGCATCGACTTCCATCGGTGGCTGCGGTGTCCATCCTCTTGATCGTCCTGGCCGCGACTCTCATGGTCGCGCAGCGAGCGGTGCGGGGTGTGGTCGAGGGCCGGGAGGAAGAGGCAGCCGTTGCATTCGAAGCGCACCGCGTCAGCGTGCTCAGCGCAGCCCAGCGCGAGATCGGCGGCCAGCATACGGCTGATCCGAGTGCTATCGAGGCGATCGTACGAAGCTCGATCAAGAAACTGTCCGAGGCGCACAGCGCAACGAAGGAAGGCGTCGACCAGCTCAACGCGACCTCCGTGTCGTTGAAGACGGTGACAACCACGATGGCGAGTGCGGCTGATCTCACGCAGGCTTCTCTGGAGGGGATCGAACGAGCTGCAAGCACGCTGGAGACCACCGCGGACAAGAGCCACAGACGAGTGACGAAGACCCTCGATGATTTCAGTGACAGGCTTCAGGATCAGCTCACGACGACGCAAGCCGAGACCGGACGGGTTGTCGCCGAGTCGTCCAGGGCAATGCGGAAGGTGATCGTCGACCTCATTGCCGGCGTCGATCTCATCGAGAAGTCACAAAGCGCGATCGTCGACAGCATCGACACGATGGACAGGCGCAGCGCCGCCCACAGCCAGGACCTGCAGGCAGTCGTCTCCCAGTTCAAGTCGGCCGTCGAGG
>JAAZAD010000424.1 GCA_012514505.1 Rhodococcus sp. (in: high G+C Gram-positive bacteria)
CGCGGTCGAGTCGCCGTCGAGGTCGGCGAGGATTCCAAGGTTGAGCATCGCGTCTGTGTGATCGTGACGGGCTGCGCGCTCCCACCAGTGTTTGGCTTCGGTAATGTCGCCGCTGGTTGCAGCATCGAGTCCGAGAGCAAAGTGACTGTTCCCGGCTTCTGCGGGGTGGTACGTGGTGGCAGGTTGATCCGTGCTGTCCGTGTCGAACAGTTCGGCCTTCCGCCACCAGTCCCTCGCTTGATCTGCGTCGTCCTCTTCGGCGGACAGCTTGGCGAGGTGTTCCATGGCATCGGAGTCGCCGTAATCGGCTGCCAGAGTCCACCATTTCCGGGCTTTGGTGTTGTTCCCTTGCAGGTACTCCTCGCGGCCGAGACGGACCATCGCTTCGGTGTCTTCCTGCTGGGCGGCTTGTTCCCACTGGTAGTCCGGTGCTGTTGCGGGCCGGTCTCGTCGTAGCCACTGCGGTTTGCCGAACTTTGCAGCCATAGACCCCTCCACGTGTCGGCCGCTGTGCGTCAGTTTCGGCCAGGTGATGGGCAATATATCGCCCCTGACTCTGGCCGATCACCTCTGCATGTGTTCAACTGGACACATCGGAGATGTACGACCACAAGGACACACAGAATGCGTTCACGCGCCCGTATCTATACGTGCGTCGCGGTTGCAGGGCTCATCACCCTGACCGCGGCCTGTTCCTCAGCCGTCAGCGACGCCGCAGGCGACCATCGCGGCCGGTTGGTCCTCGCAGATGCCCAACCGTTGGGGGAGTACAACCCCATAAACGGATACGGCGAGCTTGGGGTCTCTCCACTCTTCGACGGTCTCCTGAAACCACAGCCCCTGTCGGACAATGAAATACCCGACCTTGCCCCTGCGCTGGCTACATCGCCCCCGAAAAGCAACGCCGAGCAGACCGTGTGGGACGTCGAGCTGCGTGACGGAGTGCAGTTCCATGACGGCTCCCGATTCGACGCGACCGACGTCGTCGCCACCTACCAGGCGGTGCTCGACCCGGGGACCGGATCAGAGATCGCGGCCTCGTACGACATGATCGACACAGTTGCCGCTGTCGACGATCTGCACGTTCGCTTCACGCTCCGCTACCCGTACGCCGAGTTCCCCGCCCGACTACTCCTCGGCATCGCACCCTCCGAACTGGTGACCGCAGGCCCAGCTCGCGACTCGCAGTTCAACACCCAACCCGTCGGCACCGGCCCGTACACCCTGGCAGAGTCGCGTCCCGACCAAGCTGTGTTCGAAGCGAACCCGCACTACTGGGCCGGCGAACCCGCGGTCACCACGCTTGTTACCACATACGTACCGGACGACAATGCTCGCGCACAGCAGATGCACACCGGCGCCCTGTCCGGCACGGTGATTCCACCGTTGCTGGCGTCGTCGTTCACTGATTCGACCGTGCCGGTGGTCGCGGTTCAGACCGTTGACTGGCGTGGTGTGTCGTTGCCCTCGAACAATCCGTTCACCAGCGACGAACGGACCCGCATCGCATTGAATCTCGGTGTCGACCGGGAGGCGATCATCGACAATGTCCTTGCTGGGTACGGCCGCCCAGCATCGACCCCGTTCAGCGACGTCTACGGCGACGCGTACAACGCCGAAGGCGCCTTTGAATATGACCTTGGCGAAGCCCGACGCGTCCTCGACGGCGCCGGCTGGATCCCCGGACCCGACGGGATCCGCACCAAGGATGGTCAGCGCGCCGAGTTCACACTGATGTATCCGGCATCGGACTCGACCCGCCGAGACCTGGCGACCGCCTTCGCCGCGGCTGTCGAACCACTCGGGGTGATGGTGACCTTGCTCGGTGCGACCTGGGATGAGATCGAAAGCAATGCCGAGTCCGTGGCGATCCTGCTTGGTGGTGGAGACAGGCCGTACAGCATCGACACCCAGGTGTACGAAACGCTGCACTCGCGCGGCCCGAACACACCGGTCTACTCGAATCCGGGGAACTTCACGATCCCAGGTGTCGACGAGGCCCTTGATGTGGCGCGGCGCAGCATCGACCCACAAGTTCGGGTCCCGGCGTA
>JAAZAD010000425.1 GCA_012514505.1 Rhodococcus sp. (in: high G+C Gram-positive bacteria)
CGTCGCCCTTGGTGACCACGTACATCTTCTCGGGTACGCGCGGCGAGAGCGACCCGAACAGTCCGCGTTGAACGATCAGCCGATCACGACGTGCGGGCTCGATGAGGGCCTCCTCCAGCGCGTCGACGTTGCTGCCGTCAGTTGTCGTGTCGCCGGCAGGTGCCTGCTCCATCGAGTAACTCCCCGATCTCCTCGATCCTGTTGGTCCGGATGCGACATTATCAGCGGGAACGCCGCCGTTCGCCGATCACGTGAGAGTTGCGACCGATTGGTGAGGAACGCGGGAAATGCACTTTTTGCGTCCTGACGGGCACCGCCCTCACTCTTCGAGTGGGCGTTCCGTTCGGCGGTAGGCGGCCTCGGTCGCGTTCTTGTGCGGACGCCACCACGCCTCGTTCGCGCGGTACCACTCGATGGTCGCGTGCAGGCCGGATCGGAAATCCCTGTACACAGGCGCCCACCCGAGTTCGGTCTTCAGCCGGGTCGCGTCGATCGCGTAACGCAGGTCGTGGCCGGGGCGGTCGGGAACGAAATCGAACCCGGCCGGGTCATTCCCGCACAGTTCGAGGACGGTCTCGACGACGGTACGATTGTCCGTTTCACCGTCTGCGCCTATGAGATAGGTCTCACCGATGACGCCCTTGTCGATGATCGTCCACACCGCACGGTTGTGGTCGTCGACGTGGATCCAGTCGCGCACATTCGTGCCGGTGCCGTACAGCTTGGGCCGCACCCCGGTGAGCACGTTGGTGATCTGACGGGGAATGAACTTCTCCACATGCTGGTACGGCCCGTAATTGTTCGAGCAGTTCGACAGGGTCGCGCGAATACCGAACGAACGCACCCACGCGCGGACGAGCAAGTCGGAGCCTGCTTTCGTCGACGAGTACGGACTGGACGGGTTGTAGGGCGTGTCCTCGGTGAACTTCGCCGGATCATCGAGCGCGAGATCGCCGTACACCTCATCGGTGGAGATGTGGTGATAGCGCACGTCGTGCTTGCGGACGGCCTCGAGCAGGGCGAACGTGCCCACCAGGTTGGTCTGCACAAACGGTGACGGGTCGTGCAGGGAGTTGTCGTTGTGGGATTCGGCGGCGAAGTGCACCACAAGGTCGGTGTCGGCGACGAGCCGGTCGACCAGACCGGTGTCGGCGACGTCGCCGTGGACGAAGGTGATCGACTCTTTCACCGGTGCGAGGGACTCGAGGTTGCCCGCGTAGGTGAGCTTGTCGAGGACGATGATCTCGACGTCGGGTCGTTCGGCCACGGTCTGGTGGACGAAGTTCGCGCCGATGAAACCGGCGCCGCCGGTGACGAGCAGCTTCATTACGCCAACCCTACCCATGGGACACTGACCGGCATGCGCGGAATCATCCTTGCCGGCGGGACCGGTTCGCGACTGCACCCCATCACGCTGGGTATCAGCAAGCAGCTCACTCCCGTCTACGACAAGCCGATGATCTACTACCCGCTCTCGACCTTGATGCTCGCGGGAATCCGCGACATCCTTCTGATCACCACTCCGCACGACGCCGGCCAATTCCGGCATCTACTCGGAGACGGGTCGCAGTTCGGCATCGACATCACGTATGCGGTCCAGGACGAGCCCGACGGACTGGCACAAGCGTTCGTTCTGGGTGCCGATCACATCGGCGCGGAGACCGTGTCTCTGGTATTGGGCGACAACATCTTCTACGGGCCGCGGCTCGGCACACAGCTCAAACGGTTCGACGATCTCGACGGCGGCGCCGTCTTCGCGTACCGGGTCTCGGACCCGTCGGCCTACGGGGTGATCGAGTTCGATTCCGATGGTCGCGCATTGTCGCTGGAGGAGAAACCGGCCGACCCCAAATCGCACTACGCGGTACCGGGACTGTATTTCTACGACAACGACGTCGTCGAGATCGCGCGGTCGCTGAAACCTTCCGCGCGAGGCGAATACGAAATCACCGACATCAACCGCGCATATCTCGAGACCGGCAGACTGCAGGTCGAGGTGCTGCCCCGCGGCACCGCATGGCTCGATACCGGCACCTTCGATTCGCTGCTCGACGCGTCGAACTTCGTGCGCACCATCGAACAGCGTCAGGGCTTGAAGATCGGAGTGCCCGAGGAGGTTGCGTGGCGACGCGGATTCATCACCGACGACGAATTGGCAGCCTTGGCACACCCTCTGGTGAAATCGGGCTACGGCACCTACCTGCTGGACCTGATCGCACGAGGAAAGGACTCCTGAGGAAATGCAGTACCGAGAACTGAAGATCGC
>JAAZAD010000426.1 GCA_012514505.1 Rhodococcus sp. (in: high G+C Gram-positive bacteria)
CGGCACCCAGGCATCCGATGTCATGACCGATCGGGTCATCACCGTGTCCGAAGATGCGTCGGCCGTTGAGATCGCGCGCACGTTGGAGCGGCACCAGATCAAGCGGGTGCTGGTCGTCCGCGACGGCAGACTGGTGGGCATCGTCAGTCGCGCCAACCTCTTGCGCTCATTTGCGAGCGGTGCACGACTGCAGACCGAGGGCGATGCGCCGCACATTCGCGCAGCGATCATCAACGCCCTCGACGGGCTCGGCATCATGACGCATCTGCTCAGCGTCACCGTGAACGATGACAGCGTCCAGTTGTGGGGCCTGGTCACCGCGAACGATCAGATCGATGCCGCCACGGGCGCAGCCGAACGAGTGGCGCCCGATAAGACCGTGATCAACCACCTGTCCGTGGCGCCGCTGCACCTCGGCCACGTCTAGCGGGATCCGTGCTCGTCAGCGCGCGAGCAACTCGCCCGTGAGCCGTTCGACACGGCGCCGGATGTCGTCGCGGATCGCCCGAACGGACTCGATGCCCCGGCCTGCCGGATCGTCCAGATCCCAGTCCTCGTACCGCTTCCCTGGGAAGATCGGGCACGCGTCGCCACAGCCCATCGTGATCGCGACGTCCGACTCCTTCACCGCTTCCGGAGTCAACAGTCGTGGTTCGGCTGCCGTGATGTCGATGTCCAGCTCTGCCATGGCTGCCACCGCGACCGGGTTGAGCTGTTCGGCGGGGACTGAACCCGCCGACCGGACCTCGATGCGGTCCCCGGCGAGCGCCCGCAGAAACCCTGCCGCCATCTGTGAGCGGCCCGCATTGTGGACGCAGACGAACAACACCGAGGGCTTCGCAACAGTCACAGCCGGATGATAGCGCTCAGAGATGAACGGATCGCGGTGGCCGAGCGGAGCAACATTCGCGAGACATCCGTCAAGCGGCAGGCCGAGCGAAGCCTTGCAGAAAATGTGGCGAGTGAGGGATTCGAACCCCCGAAGTCTGAGACGTCTGATTTACAGTCAGATCCCTTTGGCCGCTTGGGTAACTCGCCGGGGCACACCCGTCCAGCTTGTACAGCCAACCGGGGGCGCGGCTACCAACTATACCTGCCGAGAACCCCCAATCGGAAACCGACGACGGGATGCTGTCGAGATCAGGCGCCGCGGCGCCACCTGTGCGGACCGTTCACGATCGGCGACTATCATCCGCTGTGTGGACACTGTCGGCCAGCAGCGATTCGCACGAATGAACGAGGGACTCAATGCCGTCTTCGCCCGGCACGATCCGGTCATCGTCGCCCACCGCGGTACAGCCGGCGGGGCGGTGACCGAAAACACGGCCGACGCAGCACACGCTGCCTTTCTCTCCGGCGCCGATATCGTCGAAATCGACGTCATCTCATCCAGCGACGGCGAGTATTTCGTCTTTCACACCGGCACCGAATCCCGCAATCTCGGCACCGATACAGCACTGGAAGCGCTCTCGGCAGCCGAGATCGGCCGTCTGGAATACCGAGCGCGTGGGCGGGGCGGTCGCCCCCAGGGGGTGGAACGGCTCGACGAATTCCTCTTCCGCTTCCGTGGTGTGGACCGCATGTTCAACATCGACCGCTCGTGGCACCTGTGGCC
>JAAZAD010000427.1 GCA_012514505.1 Rhodococcus sp. (in: high G+C Gram-positive bacteria)
CGGATGGTGCGGGTGCCGAAGCTCCCGTTGTCGATCACGGCGGTCGATTCGAAAACGCCTTCGTCGACCTCTACTGCTGAATTTTCTGTCATCTTCGTCTTTTCTCTTCGTCGTCTTTGTTCATGGGGCTCGCGAGAGCGCAGGTTCCCAACCTCACCCGCGGCGACGGCCATCGATCGAAGCTGCCGGACAGCGATCAGAATCCGCACCCTTTGATGCGATTCTGATGCGATTCGCTGCCTTCCGGCAACCACTACCGAAGACCGACCAGCTGATTCGGCTCGGTTCCTGCAGAGCGAGCAGGCGTGCACCAATTGGGCCCAGCCTGCAGATTCCATACGTGAACCCGTGTGAACACTACCACCGGACGTGTAAGTGACCGCGCAATCGCACGATGCCCACCGCGCCGCCATCGCCACCGCGTCGCCGACGCCATCACCACCGCGTCGCCGACGCCATCGAACGCGAAAGTGCCCGCTCACCGAATGGTGAACGGGCACTTCACAGAACGGGCAGCGCGGTCGATCGCGCCGGCCGGCGTCCCCAGGTCAGCGACGCAGGCCGAGGCGCTCGATGAGCGAACGGTAGCGTGCGATGTCGACCTTCTGAACGTACTTGAGCAGACGACGACGACGTCCGACCAGCAGCAGAAGGCCGCGGCGGGAGTGGTGATCGTGCTTGTGCGTCTTGAGGTGCTCGGTGAGATCGACGATGCGCTTGGTGAGCATCGCCACCTGCGCCTCCGGCGAACCGGTGTCGGTCTCGTGCAGGCCGTACTCGCTCAGAACCTGCTTCTTTTCTTCGGTGGTCAGTGCCACTTGTTCACTCCTGTGATGACGTTCGCGTGCAATGGTCCTAACTCGGCGTGGCCACCGCGAACCGCAGCTCACACCAACGCAGCAGTCTATCAGGTGAAACGCGAGGGAATTACCGGGCGGCGTCGGATGAGGCCAAGACCTCGCGCGCGTTGTCGGCGTCACGTCCCATAGCGGCAACAAGGGCATCGACCGACTCGAACTTCTCCATGCCACGCAGGCGCGCGACGAGGTCGACGGCGACGTGCTGCCCGTACAGATCCGCTTCCCGGTCCAGTACGAACGCCTCGACCGTCCTCGTCCGCCCGGAGAACGTCGGGTTGGTACCCACCGACACGGCAGCCATGTACCGCTCCCCTGGCACGACCGTGCCCAGATCCGCACCGTGCCCTAGGACGGTGAACCAAGCGGCATATACGCCGTCCGCCGGGATGGCGGAGAACATCGGTGGTGCGACGTTCGCCGTGGGATATCCGAGTTGGCGTCCGCGTCCGTCGCCGTGCACCACGACACCTTCGACGCGGTGGGGACGACCCAACGCCTCCGTGGCGGCAGCCATGTCGCCGGCATCGACGCAGGCGCGAATGTACGTGGACGAGAACGTCACCGCGTGCTCGGCGAGCAACGTCACGCCGTCGACCGCGAACCCGAATCGTTCGCCCATCTCCCGCAGCATGTTCACGTCGCCTGCGGCCTTCTTGCCGAAGGTGAAGTTCTCCCCCACGACAACCTCGGTGACGTGCAACCGCTCGACGAGGATCTCGTGTGCATACCGTTCGGGGGTGAGCTTCATGAATTCCGCGGTGAAGGGCATGACGCAGAAGACATCGATGCCGAGTTCCTCCGCGAGTTCGGCCCGCCTGGCCAGCGTGGTCAATTGCGCAGGGTGACTACCGGGGCGCACAACCTCCATCGGGTGCGGATCGAATGTCATCAGGACACTCTTGACACCCCGTTTTCGGGCGGCCTGCACCGCACGCTCGATCAGCTGGGCATGCCCTCGGTGCACGCCGTCGAATACGCCGATCGTGAGTACACAACGACCCCAGTCGGCCGGAACCTCGTCGAGACCACGCCATCTCAGCACGCCTGGCAGCCTACGGCCCCGAGCGTCGATCTTCATCTCCGGTGGGCACATCGGCGATCCGCCCGTCCTCACAACGACCACGATGCGCTGGTGAGAGCACTCACACACCTACCCGCCTGTGTCTCGTTGTGTGTCGGTCGTACGGGTTGCCTAAGCTCGACACCGTGGCAGGCAACAAAAAGGATCAGAAGTCGACGGTGGACGAGGCGGCCGATCCCGCATCGCTGTCCTCGGTTGCGCAGGACTACTTGAAGGTCATCTGGACCGTGCAGGAGTGGTCACACGAGCGCGTGTCGACGAAGCTGCTGTCCGAGCGCATCGGGGTGTCCGCGTCGACCGTCTCGGAGGCGATCCGCAAGCTGTCCGACCAGGGAATGGTCGACCACGCGCGATACGGCTCCATTGCACTGACCGACGCCGGCCGGGCCGCTGCCATCGGCATGGTGCGGCGTCACCGTCTCATCGAGACATACCTCGTCGACGAACTCGGCTACGGCTGGGACGAGGTGCACGACGAAGCCGAGATCCTCGAACATGCGGTATCCGATCTGATGGTGGAGCGGATGGACGCCAAACTCGGGCACCCCGAGCGCGATCCTCACGGCGACCCGATCCCCACGGTCGACGGATCGATTCCGACGCCACCGGCCCGCCAGTTGAGCGATTTCGCCAACGGCGAGAGCGGCCGGATCGCAAGGATCTCCGACTCCGATCCAGAAATGCTGCGCTACTTCGATTCCGTGGGTGTGGCACTCGATGTTGCGGTCACGGTGCTCGAACGCCGCGACTTCGCGGGGACCGTCTCGGTTCGCCTGAGCGACGCCGCAGCGCCGATCGCCGATGGGTCCGACATCGCCGAGGCAGATCCCGTCGAATTGGGAAACCCTGCAGCCGAGGCCATCTGGCTCGTCTGAGTATCGCAGCGTTCTATCGCAGCGTTGCCGGGCGTACGACCATGACCGAACTTGCGCGACGGCCCCGTTCCTGAAGTAGGGCTATCGTATGGCCGCTCGGGTCGATGGCCGCGTATACGCCCTTCATACCGATCGTGGTCAGCCAGCGCCCCTGGCTGATGGCTTCTGCCTCGTCGGCATCGATGTGCCGGTGCGGAAATGCGGTTCGCGCGGCTTCGTCGATGTCGAGACTCACGCCGGGCTGCTCGGCCAGTTCGTCGAGGGTACGAGCGTGCTCCAGCGTGAACGGCCCGACTCGCGTGCGACGCAGTGCCGTCAGGTGCCCGCCCACGCCGAGGGCTCGCCCCAGATCACGGGCGAGTGCGCGCACATAGGTTCCCGACGAGCAGTCCACCACGACGTCCAGGTCGACGAATTGGCCCACCGTCCGCCGCTCGATGACCTCGAATCTCTCGACGTGGACCGACCTGGGAGCCAGTTCCACTTCCTCACCTGCACGGATGAGCGCATGTGCACGCTGACCGTCCACCTTGATCGCGCTCACACTGGAGGGAACCTGCGAAATGTCGCCGGTCAGCTTCCGTATCTCCACGGCGATCTCGTCATCGGTGATGTGCGAGGCGTCGGCAGTCTCGACCGCATCCCCCTCCGCATCGTCGGTGGTGGTGGAAGCACCCAGCCGAATGGTGGCGGTATATGCCTTCGTGGTCAGCGCAAGAAGGCCGAGCATCTTGGTGGCTCGTTCGACGCCCAGCACCAGGACACCGGTCGCCATCGGATCCAAAGTACCGGCGTGCCCCACCTTGCGGGTGTTCAGGAGCTTTCGGCACCGCGCGACGACGTCGTGGCTGGTGATTCCGGCGTCTTTGTCCACAACCAGGAGACCGGCGCCGACCAGTCCGGACGAGGGCTTTTCACGAGCAGGCACGTCTGCCGATTCTGCCAGGAGCTTCTCACGCCACAGAAATCGCCGTGAGAATCAGACCGTTCGAGATCATCCACCGACCGTCGAACGACGCGAGCGGCGGCCCATCGAGTGTCTCGCCGGAAATCAGCAAATCGGAATGGAAGGTGCCGTGGGTACCCTCGTTCGCCTGCTCGAACGTGATGTGTGCGTCCTCGAAGCCCAACCACCGGCCGGTGAGAGGAAACCACGCCTTGTAGGTCGCTTCCTTCGCGCAGAACAGCAATCTGTCCCAGTTCACGCCGTCGGCCGGATCGACGCTCGCCAACCAGGCGCGTTCCTGCTCGAGACTCACCGCAGGCAGGACGCCGTCGGGTAGCGGCGCGTCCGGTTCGGCGTCGATACCCAGCGACCGCACCTGCATCGCATACGCGAGCACTGCCCCGCGATATCCATCACAATGCGTGAGACTTCCGACCACACCGCGAGGCCACAGCGGCGCACCACGCTCCCCACGCAGGATCGGACCCGGATCCACACCCAACTTCTGCATCGCCAGGCGCCCGCAATGACGTGCAGACGTGAACTCACGCCGGCGCTTCTCGACCGAGCGTCCGATCAGCGCCTCCTCCTGCGGGTGTGGACGCAACCCGGGTGGATCCTCGTACAGTTCGGCCGACACCACACCGGCCGGAAGAATGTGCTCGATCAAGACCGACGCTCCGCTCGCATCTTTTCCACTGCCGCTTCCTGTTCCGGTGTCACCTTGAAGTGACCACCCCATTTGTTGAGCGTTCCCGGCGGATACTCGGGCACCGGAAGGATCTGACGCAACAGGTTGTCCGGCAGACCACGCTTCTTCCATTCACGCGGATAGCCCAACGACACTTCCTCGAATCGCACACCCTCGTAGTACGTGGTGCGGGGAATGTGGAGGTGCCCGTACACCGAGCACACGGCGTTGTATCGGATGTGCCAGTCCGCGGTGAGATCGGTTCCGCACCACAACGCGAATTCCGGGTACCAGAGCACATGGGTGGGTTCGCGTACCAGCGGGAAGTGGTTGATCAACACCGTGCGGGTTCCCGGTTCGAGAGCGTCGAGCCGCGCCTCGGTCGTCTCGACCCGGCTGCGGCACCACGCGTCGCGCGTGGCGAACGGCTCACTCGACAGGAGGAACTCGTCGGTGGCCACCACATTCTTGTCCCGGGCGATCGCCAACCCCTGCGCCTTGGTGAGCGCCCCTTCGGGAAGGAACGAGTAGTCGTACAGCAGAAACATCGGCACCAACGTGACCGGGCCGTCCTCTGCTTCCCAGACCGGATACGGATCCTCCGGGGTGATCACATCCAGTTCACGACACATGTCGACCAGGTATTCGTACCGGGCGACCCCATGAATCTGGACGGGGTCCTTCGCAGTCGTCCACAATTCGTGATTGCCCGGCACCCAGATCACCTTGGCGAATCGACTACGCAAAGTCTCGAGTGCCCAACGGATATCGTCCGTCTTCTCGGACACGTCACCGGCAAGAATCAACCAATCCTCGGGGCTGTCCGGATAGAGCTCCTCCGTCATCGGCTTGTTGCCCCGGTGCCCGACGTGAATGTCGCTCACCGCCATCAGTTTGGCTGCCACGTACCGCTTCCTTCCCGATCACCGTTCGACGCGAGGCCCCGTTGGAGATCCGCGCCCGCCACTGCCCATCGTCCGGATCCGACACGCCAGACCACCGCGAGCATCCGCAGAACTATGAACACCGTAAGGCCCGTCCAGATTCCCGCCAGCCCCCAACCCTGGAGCAACGACAACCAGATGAGCGGCAGGAAGCCGACGAGCGCGCAGATGAGGGTCGCGTTGCGCAGGAAGGCGACGTCACCCGCGCCCAGCAGTACTCCGTCGAGTGCGAACACCACTCCCGCCATCGGCATGATCGCCACGAAGAACCACCAGGCCACTGCCATCTCCGTCAGCACATCGGCGTCAGTGGTGAACAGCCCCGGAATCACGTTGTGCCCGGCGGCGAACACGGCTGCCAAGCCGAGGGCGAACACCGCCGACCATACGGTGATACGTCGAGTCAGCCGTGCCGCCCCACGCACCCGTCCGGCGCCCAGGGCTCCGCCGACGAGAGTCTGCGCAGCGATGGCCAGTGAATCGAGTGTGAGAGTCACCAGGTTCCACAATTGCAGCACCACCTGGTGCGCAGCGACCGATGCCGCCCCGAATCGGGAAGCCACCGCAGCTGCGGAGAGGAAGCAGGCTTGGAATGCCAGACTGCGCAGGATCAGATCACGTCCGAGCAGCATCTGAGCCCTCATCACCGTCCTGTCGGGCCGGATCGCAACCCGTTCGCGTATCAACGCAACGATGAACAGTGCTGCCGACACCGCTTGTCCCACGACATTCGCCACTGCCGAGCCTTCCAGCTCCAGGCGGGGCGCACCTATCAGCCCGTGCACGAGCACCGGGCACAGCACCGCCGACACGACGAGGCCGGCGATCACGAGCCGCAGTGGTCTCATCGTGTTCTGCACGCCGCGCATCCAGCCGTTGCCTGCCATCCCGGTGAGGATCAGCGGAGCCCCGAGCACCGCAATTCGCAGCCAACTCTCCGCTGCCGCCGCAATGTCCGAATCACCGGCTATCACCGATACGACAGGACCCGCGCAGACCTGTACCGCGAGGATCACGACCGCGCCCACGATCCAGGCCAACCAGGTGGCCTGCACCCCCTCCTCCACCGCGCCACGATTGTCACCGGCGCCGTGCAAACGCGCCGCGCGCGCCGTCGTGCCGTACGAGAGGAACGTCAATTGGGTGCTCAGCAGCGCGAGGACGAGTCCACCGACCGCGAGCCCGGCGAGCGCCATGCCGCCGAGACGGCCCACCACCGCAATATCGAACAGGAGATACAGCGGTTCGGCAGCCAACACCCCGAGAGCCGGTAGTGCCAGCCCGAAAACACGGGACGCCGGGACGTCATCCGTGGCACCCTCGGAGCCCTCGCGCAGTTCGCCGCTACCGTATGCGTCCGCCGTCAAGTTTCATCCGAGCGTCTCGACGAGCGTCGCGATGATGTCGTCGCTCCCGGCGTACGCCGTGTAACCGGCAGCGAATCGATGACCGCCGCCGCCGAGGCGCCGTGCCACGTCCGCAACGTCGACGTCGTTCTTCGATCGCAACGACACCGACCAGGATCCGTCGGCCGCCTCCTTCAGGACCGCAGCCACCTCGGCTTCGACCGTTGTCCGAACGATATCGATGACGCTCTCGATCTCCTCCGACCGCAGATCCCCGACGTCTTCACGTCGGACGACGGCGTACACGAGCCCGCGTCCGCCGGCTGCGGCCGGTTCCAATCTTGCGGAACCCAGCACCGACGACAACATCGGTAACCAACCGAAGGGATGCGTGTCCAACAGTCGACGGGCGATACGCGAACCGTCGATTCCCGTCGCCAACAATCGTTCGGCAAGTGTGTGGGTACCCGGCCGCACCCAGCGGAACGATCCCGTATCGGTAACCAGCCCTGCGAACAGACAGTGCGCGAGGTCGTCGTCGATGTCCACGTCCCACATATCGAACAGTGTTGCCAGCACCGCCGTCGTCGACTCAGCGCTCTCGTCGACCACATTCATCGACCCGAACCGCGTGTTGGACCTGTGATGATCGATCACCAACACCTGATGCGCCGACTCCAACCGATCGCTCAAGCGGCCGAGCCTGCCGACGCTGCCGCAGTCGACGGTCACCAACAGGTCCACGTCACGTCGAACCTGATCCGCCGAAACCAGCAGATGCGTGCCCGGCAACTCTCTCATCGAGATCGGCAGCTCGTCCGGAAACCCGAACGCAACCTGAACCGGGATGCCTTTTCGCTCGAGCACCAGCCCGAGGGCCAGCCCGCTTCCGATCGTGTCGGCATCAGGCTGGACGTGGCACAGCACCGTCACCGACGTCGCGTTCTCGAGAACAGGCACTGCCCGTTGCATGCACGCCTCGAGTGAGTCGAGTTCGGGCAGGTCCGCCTCCGAAGCCGTGGTCATCGTGGGGACCGAATCAGGAATCGGACGACTCGTCCGAGCGAAGATCTCGCGGTTCCTTGTACGGGTCTGCGTCACCCGCCGGTTGCGCGGCAGCGGCGGACCGTGCGACCTCGTCGTCGGCCGCACGTGCGCGCGCCAGGAGCTCCTCCATGTGGCGCGCAGTGTCCGGAACAGTGTCCGCGACGAACGTCAACGTCGGGGTGAAGCGCACGCCGGTGCCTGCGCCCACCTTCGAACGCAACACGCCTTTGGCCTTCTCCAAGCCGGCCGCCGCCGACTCCATGTCCGGCTCTGTCTCGAGATCGGCACCCATGACGGTGTAGTACACCGTCGCGTCGTGCAGGTCCGCCGTCACCTTCGTGTCCGTGATCGTCACGAACGCGAGCCGCGGATCTTTGATCTCGTGATCGATCGCGGTGGCCACGATCGTTCCGATACGTTTTGCGAGCTTCCGTGCCCGGGCGGGATCCACCATGACAATCCGTCTCCTCTACCTGGCCCGTCGTCGAACCGGCCTCATCCAACATTGCAGTCCAGCTCTTGCAGCGCAAACTCTCCGGTCAGTCCTCCGGACCGAAAATTCGCCGGCGAACAGCCAGAAGTTGTAGTTCCGGCAACTCGGCAACGTGCCGCTCACACGTGTCGAGCACTTCGTGAATGTGGTCGACAGCGGAACTCGCCATCGTCACCCCGATCATCGATCGCCGATACCTGTCCAGTTCGCCGGTTTCGGCGGCAGACACGCCATACCGCCGGAGGGCAGCAAGGACCGGTTTCACCGATGCCCGCTTCTCCTTCAGCGATCGCACGTCACCGAGCAGGATGTCGAGCTCCAAAGCCCCGACGTACAACATTCCCTCCTTCGCGAGACGTCCGCTCTCCCGGTTCGAGTAAACCGGGAGAGCGGACGAAACGATGTTGCTGTGACCAGATCGAACCTAGTCGCGAGGCTTCTCGCGAAGTTCGTAGGCCTCGATCACGTCACCGACCTTGATGTCGGAGTACGTGAGGGTCAAACCGCACTCGTAACCCTCGCGAACCTCGACTGCGTCGTCCTTCTCTCGCTTGAGCGAGGAGATGGTGACCGTCTCGGCAACGACACGGTTGTCACGCAACAACCGCGCCTTGGCATTGCGCCGCACGATACCCGAGGTGACCAAGCAACCTGCGATGTTGCCGACCTTGGACGAACGGAACATCGCGCGGATCTCCGCCTTGCCCAGCTCGACCTCTTCGTAGATCGGCTTGAGCATGCCCTTGAGCGCCTTCTCGACCTCGTCGATGGCCTGGTAGATCACCGAGTAGTACCGGATGTCGACACCCTCGCGGTTCGCCAGCTCCGTCGCCTTGCCCTCGGCACGAACGTTGAAGCCGATGATGATCGCGTTGGACGCCGCTGCCAGGTTGACGTTGGTCTCGGTGACGCCACCGACACCGCGGTCGATGACCCGCAGCTGCACCTCGTCGTCGATCTCGATTCCGTGCAGGGCCTCCTCGAGGGCCTCCACTGTTCCCGAGTTGTCGCCCTTGAGGATCAGGTTGAGCTGCGACGTCTCCTTCAGCGCTGCATCGAGGTCGTCGAGGCTGATGCGCTTACGGCTCTTCGCTGCCAGCGCGTTGCGCTTACGCGCATTGCGACGGTCTGCGATCTGACGCGCGATCCGGTCCTCGTCGACCACGAGCAGGTTGTCGCCTGCGCCGGGGACCGACGTGAAACCGACGACCTGGACGGGCCGTGACGGGAACGCCTCGTGGACGTCCTCGCCGTGCTCGTCGATCATCCGGCGCACACGGCCGTATGCATCTCCGGCCACGATCGAGTCGCCGACTCGAAGTGTTCCGCGCTGGATGAGCACGGTGGCGACGGGGCCGCGACCACGGTCGAGGTGAGCCTCGATGGCAACACCCTGCGCATCCATTTCCGGGTTGGCGCGCAGATCGAGCGACGCATCGGCAGTCAACAGCACCGCTTCGAGCAACGAATCGATGTTGGTGCCCTGCTTCGCGGAGATGTCCACGAACATGGTCTCGCCGCCGTACTCCTCTGCGATGAGGCCGTACTCGGTGAGCTGGCCGCGAATCTTCGCCGGATCAGCACCTTCCTTGTCGATCTTGTTGACCGCGACCACGATCGGCACCTCTGCCGCCTGGGCGTGGTTGATCGCTTCCACCGTCTGCGGCATGACGCCGTCGTCGGCGGCAACGACCAGGATCGCGAGGTCGGTGGCCTTCGCACCGCGGGCACGCATGGCCGTGAAAGCCTCGTGACCGGGGGTGTCGATGAACGTGACGAGACGTTCGCTGCCTTCGAGCTCGGTGAGCACCTGGTACGCACCGATGTGCTGCGTGATTCCGCCGGCCTCGGCCTCACGGACGTTCGCCTTACGGATCGAGTCGAGCAAACGGGTCTTACCGTGGTCGACGTGACCCATGACGGTCACCACCGGCGGACGGGACACGAGGTCTTCCTCGCCACCCTCGTCCTCGCCGTAGGTCAGGTCGAAGCTGTCGAGCAGCTCGCGATCCTCGTCCTCGGGGCTGACGACCTGAACCACGTAGTTCATCTCGCTGCCCAGAAGTTCGAGCGTCTCGTCGTTGACCGACTGAGTTGCCGTCATCATCTCGCCGAGGTTGAACAACGCCTGCACCAGTGCTGCCGGGTTCGCATCGATCTTCTCCGCGAAGTCCGACAACGATGCACCGCGAGCGAGACGGATGGTCTCGCCGTTGCCACGCGGCAACCGCACGCCGCCGACGGCGGGCGCCTGCATCGAATCGTATTCCTGACGCTTCTGACGCTTCGACTTGCGACCACGACGCGGGGCACCACCGGGACGACCGAAGGCACCAGCTGCGGCGCCACGCTGGCCGGGACGACCACCGCCGGGACGACCCCGGAAGCCACCTGCCGGAGGACCGCCGGCGGGTGCGCCGGGTCCACCACCGCGGTATCCACCGCCACCGCCGCCAGGACGCCCACCGGGCGCACCGCCGGGACGGCCCGGTCGACCGCCGGGTGCCGGACGCGCGGAGCGAGCCGGCATGGCACCCGGGTTCGGGCGCGAAGGCATCGAGCCGGGGCTGGGGCGGGGTCCGCCCTGGCCGGGAGCCGGACGCGGACCACCCTGGCCCGGAGCGGGACGAGGCCCACCCTGGCCGGGAGCCGGACGCGGACCACCCTGGCCCGGAGCGGGACGAGGCCCACCCTGACCCGGAGCAGGACGCGGAGCACCTGGACGCGGGCCGCCTGGGGCG
This sequence comes from Rhodococcus sp. (in: high G+C Gram-positive bacteria), assembly GCA_012514505.1. Taxonomy (GTDB): domain Bacteria; phylum Actinomycetota; class Actinomycetes; order Mycobacteriales; family Mycobacteriaceae; genus Rhodococcus_F. The sequence goes on from JAAZAD010000427.1 coordinate 11,025, forward strand.
GGACGCGGAGCCGGGCGCTCGGCCGGCGCCGAGGAGAACGGGTTGTTACCGACGCGCGGAGGCTTCGGTCCCGGACGCGGTCCGCCGGGCTTCGCGCCCGTGGACGGAGCGGCCGGAGTCGCCTTGGCTGCCGGAGCGGCCGGAGTCGCCTTGGCTGCCGGAGCAGCAGGAGTCGATTCGGCAGCCGGAGCGGCCGGAATCGCCGGTGCTGCGGGGGTCGCCGGAGCTGCGGGGGTCGCCGGAGCTGCGGGGGTCGGCTGACCTGGCTTGGGCGCCTCGGCGGCCGGAGTCGCCGGCGCTGCGGGTGCAGGGCCGGGACGGGGTCCACCGGGCTTCGGCGCTGACTTTGCCGCACTACCGGGTTTGGGTGCGTCGCCGGGCTTCGGCGCGGACTTTGCCGCACCACCGGGCTTGGGCGCACTGCCGGGCTTGACGTCGCCCTCTGCCTTCGGCTGCGCCGACGGGAAGGACTCCCTCAGACGTCGGGCAACGGGCGCCTCCACTGTGGATGACGCCGACTTCACGAACTCGCCCTGCTCCTTGAGCGTTGCGAGTAGTTCTTTACTTGTGACACCGAGTTCTTTTGCCAACTCGTGCACGCGGGCCTTGCCTGCCACTGCTCTCCTCACTGGTGAGGTCGAGCAGGAGGCTCCCCTCGACAGGGGATCCCGCACGACCTCGGGTTATCTCCGATGGACGTTCATCGCTGGTGCTTCACGGTGTGCTCATGATTGCTTGTGCCTGTTCTTCTCGAGAGGTACTGCTCTACGTGTGATGTGTCCGATTTCCCGGACACTCGCAGTGCTCTGCCGAATGCTCGGCGTCGCTCTGCAAGGACCAGACATTCTCGTTCGAGATGCAACCAAGCACCTCGCCCTGGAAGTCTGCGCCTCGGATCGGGGACGAGCATCGCGCCGTCAGGCGTGACCTCGCCGACCACGATCCTCAACAGATCGACGGTCTGCGCTCGCTGTCTGCATCCGACGCAGGTACGCACCGGATGATCGGTACTCACGCGCGCGGAAGCAGCTAGCTCATGCTGAACCATTGATCACTCTACCGCCGACTACCCCGGTTCTCCGCATTCCTCGTCTATGCATTGTTCACGTCGGGGTGGCCGGACGTCTCGGTGACCCCCGCGGCGTCGCTGCGAATGTCGATCCGCCAACCGGTCAACCGTGCAGCAAGGCGTGCATTTTGTCCTTCTTTTCCGATGGCCAGCGACAGCTGGAAGTCGGGTACCACGACGCGCACAGCCCGCATCTCTGGGTCCACCACAGTGACGGACACCACTTTCGACGGCGAGAGTGCGTTGCCGACGAACTTTGCCGGATCTTCGTCGTAATCGATGATGTCGATCTTCTCGCCGGCGAGTTCACTCATGACGTTCCGTACTCGCTGACCCATCGGACCGATGCATGCGCCCTTGGCGTTGAGTCCCTGCACCTGCGACTGCACGGCGATCTTCGACCGGTGACCGGCCTCACGAGCGACCGCGAGGATCTCGACCGAGCCGTCCGCGATCTCCGGCACCTCCAGCGCGAACAGTTTGCGCACCAGATTGGGGTGCGTGCGCGAGAGCGTGATCTGCGGTCCGCGCGCGCCACGCGAGACCCCCACGACGTAGCACTTGAGGCGTTCGCCGTGTTCGTAGTTCTCCCCCGGCACCTGCTCGGCGGGCGGGATCAACCCTTCCGCGCCGTTGGCATCACTACCGATCTGGACAACGACCGTGCCGCGCGCGTTGGCCCGGGTGTCACGTTGAATGACGCCGCCGACGATCTCACCTTCGTGAGTCACGAACTCACCGAAACTGCGCTCGTGCTCGGCATCGCGCAGACGCTGCAGGATGACCTGTCGTGCCGTGGTGGCCGCGATACGACCGAAACCCTCCGGCGTGTCGTCCCATTCGGCGCCGACCATGTTGCCTTCGGCGTCGGTCTCGTGAGCCATGACCCGCACGACGCCGCTCTTGGTGTCGACGTCGATACGGGCGTGGGGCTGGTGACCCTCGGTGTGCCGGTAGGCCGTCAGCAACGCACTCTGAATGGTGGTGATGACAGTCTCGATCGAAATGCCTTTGTCGGCCTCGATCGCACGTAGTGCCGCAATGTCGATATTCACTTGTCCAGCCCTTCCACTTCTTCTTCCACTCCCTCTGCTGTCCCGCTCACAGAATCTGCACTGTCGGCAGGTGCCACTCGTCCATCTGCGACACCTCCTGCGAGTTCCATCTCACGTGCACTCGGCTTCGAGAACTCGACCTGCACGACGGCGTGCCGAATATCGCCCAGCTCGACCTTCCGTACGGACGGCGCCGATTTCGCCCCGACGACCACGTCGAGAGTGCGCTCGTCCAAGCGCCCGATCCTGCCGTCGAATGTTTCGTGCTCGAGCTCGAACCGCGCCAAGCGTCCACGCGCACGGTGCCAGTGCCTCTCGAGCGTGAGCGGCCGCTCGATGCCCGGCGAGGTGACCTCGAGCGTGTACGGCGATTCTCCGAAGTCGGACACGTCGTCGAACACGGCCGAGATCTCGCGGCTCAGAGCGGCGACGGCATCGAGTTCGAGCCCGGCGTCACTGTCGACGATCACCCGAACCGCGCTGTGCTTGCCGGCCAGCGTGACGACGACGTCTTCGAGGTCGTATCCGTGGCTCTGCACCAGGCCGGAGACGAGTTCGGTCACTCTTTCCTTGGACGGAACCGGCATCTGAAGGACGCTCCTCTTTTCGGTTGTCATCGGACGGCAGCGAGCTGGCGGCACCGGGAGGCGACGACAGACGTTCGATTGTTTCGAACACCTAAGCCTAACGCCCGTTTCGGGTGCCCGTGACCACCACTGGTGTTCGATTCTGTCGATCACGCCAGAACCTGGCACCATGGACCGGTGCTCACGCCTGCCCACTCGCCTGTTCTGACGCGACGATCCGTCATGCGGTTCGCTGCCGCGTCGACCGTCGGGGTCTTCGCGGTCTCCTCACTCGCCGCCTGCTCCGACGATTCGGACGACGCGATGGAGGTAGACCGCCTCACCTCGGCGGCGAAGCTCGCGCGACGTGACGCCGAGAACGCCAAAGCGGCGATCGCGCTGCTGCCCGACCGGAGCGGCGCCCTGACCACGATCAGCACCCAACGAAGAGAGCACGCGGACGCTTTGGAAGCGGAGATCGCCAGAGCCGCAGGCACTTACGCCGACGGGTCCACTCCCACCAGCACCGGCCGGCCCTCGCCTGAAACCACGAAACCTGCCCCGCCTCCGGATCTACCCACTCTGCGCGGCCACCTGACCGAATCTCAGCGCAACGCAGCGGAACTGGCCCGTTCGCTGAGCGGATACCGCGCGGGGCTGTGTGCGTCGATCGGTGCCGCCTGCGGTACGCACGTGGTGGTGTTGTTGCCATGATCACACCGACGATGCCCGAACAGCCCAGCATCACTGCGGCGCTCGAAACCGAGCATGCCGCCATCTACGCCTACGGCGTGATCGCCGCGTTCGCGAGTCCCACACGGTCAGGCCAAGTACGCGCCGACGTCGCCGCGCACCGTGCGATGCGCGACGCTCTCGCCGATTCACTGACATCGGCGGGCGCCACGCCGCCTCGCGCCGCAGCCGGCTATGCCACGCCGTTTCCCGTGATCGATCCGGTCTCTGCCGCGCAACTCGCCGCACAGACCGAGTTCGACGTCTCGGTCGCATGGCGCGGTGTGGTGGAGAACGGCACCACCGCAGAGACACGCGCGTTTGCAACGGACGCACTCGCTGCCGCGGCGGTCCGATCTGCACTCTGGCGGTCCGCTCTGGGTATGGACCCGTGGACCCTCGCCTTCCCCGGCCAACCGTGAGATTGGAACACGTTCTAGTGTCGTAGGGGTCACACCACCCCACCACGACAAAGCGAGGCCGCATGTCCCCATACGAACCTTCCGACGCGAACGTCGCACTCGTCACCGGCGCGAGCCGCGGCGTGGGAAAAGGCGTTGCCTTGGTGCTGGGCAGTGCGGGATGGACGGTGTACGTCACCGGACGTGGTCCGGTCGAGGACGGTTCGCCGCTGAGTCGATGCGCAGACGAGATCACCGAACGTGGCGGCAAGGCCGTGGCGGTCGCCTGTGACCATCGTGACGATGCAGCCGTTGCCGCCCTCTTCCGTCGCATCGACGACGAACAGCGCGGCCGCCTGGATCTGCTCGTCAACAACGTGTGGGCCAGCCCACGCGGATTCGGAGGATTCGACACCCCCTTCTGGGAACGGCCGCTGACCGACTGGGACACGCTCATCGACGTGGGGCTGCGCGCGCACTATGTGGCGTCGGTCGAGGCAGCAAAAAAGATGGTCGCCAGGAAGTCCGGCCTGATCGCGAACATTTCGTCGTTCGGCACCCGCGGACACCTGCATTCGGTGCTGTACGGGATGTCGAAGGCAGGTCTGGACAAGATGGCCAGCGACATGGGGGCCGAGCTGGCGCCGCATGGGGTCCGCGCGGTCTCGCTGTGGCCAGGGATCGTGCGCACCGAGAAGCTGGCGGCCAGCGGCCTCGACACGATTGCCGGGTTTCCCGTGGCGGACGCCGAGAGCCCGGAATTCGTCGGAAAAGTCATTGCGGCGCTGTCCGCCGACCCCGCACTACCCGAACGCAGCGGCCATACGTTCGTCACAGCCGAACTTGCCGTCGAGTACGGAATCACCGATCAGGCCGGCAATCAGCCACCGTCGCACCGTGAACCTTTCGGCGGCGGTCCCCTGTTCTGAAACCGCTGGTCATGGCACGATTGAATCGTGACCACCGAGTCGCGTCTGAGCTACTTCGACGGGGAAGGCCGAACGCACAGAGTCGACCTGTCCCCTGAATGCCCACGGCTCACGGTCGGTCGTTCGCCGCAGAGCGGGCTCCCACTTGCTGCCGATGACGAGGTATCTCGGCTGCACGCGGTCATCGAGTGTGTGGACACCCACTGGACGATCGTGGACGACGGCTTGTCACGCAACGGCACTTTCGTCAATGGTGACCGGATCTCCGGCCGCTACCGCCTGCGCAACGGTGACAGCGTCCGGATCGGCCGAACGGCACTGACGTACCAGGAATTCGGTGGCGCCCTGGACGAGGCCACGCACATAGCGGAGGGGCTGCCCTCGGTCCGTTCGCTGACGGAAACGCAGCGAGCCCTGCTCACCGCGCTGTGCCGCCCGTACAAGCAGAGCTCTGCTTTCGTCCGACCTGCGTCCAATCAGGAGATCGCCGGCGAACTGTATCTGAGTGTCGACGCGGTCAAGACCCACCTGCGTGCTCTGTTCGCGAAGTTCGCCGTCGAGGAACTCCCCCAGAATCAGAAACGGGTCCGATTGGCGGAGTTGGCTCTCCAGAGCGGCATCATCAATCGACGGGACCTGTGAGGGCACCTTCAACCAGGCTGGATCCGTCGATCACCCGGGACAGCAGTGCACTCACCGCGCTTGCCACTTCTGCAGCGCGTTCCAGGATCACCGAATGACCGGCACCGTTCACACTCACCAACTCCGAGGACGGCAACCGTGCCGCGATATCCAGGGAATGCTCGAACGGTGTCATGACGTCGTCGGTACCGCAGAGGACGAGCGATGGAATATGCATCAATCCGGTCAGCGACTCACGTTCGTCGAACTCGATGAGCGATTGCAGAAAGCCCACCATCGTCACGACGGAGGTGGTGCCCGCAAGCGCCCCCGACACTGCAGACAGTCGTGACTCGGCGCCGCCTCGCGACCAGCGTGCCGCTGATCTGCTCGCTGCTTCACCGAACTTTCTCGCCTTCTGAACGACGGCCGGCGCGTGGTGCACCGCAACTCGCAACCAGGGAACCGCCCTCGACCGCAGCAAACGCCCGAGGCCCAACTCCGTGATTCCGCCGGCGGCGGTGGCTATCAGTGCCATCCCCACGATGCGGGATCCGATCGAGTCCGGATGGGCCCGCGCGTATGCCAGCGCCGCCATTCCGCCCATCGAATGCCCTACCAGAACAACAGGCCCGCTGGGAACGACCGCTTCGATGACCGCGTTCAAGTCACGCCCGAGCTGGTCGATCGTGTCGGCCGCTGCTGGTCCGTGGGCCGAACGACCGTGTCCCCGGTGGTCGTAGGACACCATGCGCACGCCGTCGCCCCAGGCGTCCCTGAGATGACGACGCATCGACGACCACGATCCACCGTGCAGGCAGTGCCCGTGCACGAACACGATGGTCATGGGCGCATCGGAAGGACCCGACGATCTCACCGCGAGTTGAACTCCGTCGTGTGTCGACACCGAGATACGCCCACCGCGCTCTGCTCTGTTCGTCATGATGACTCCTCCTGAGCAGATGTACGGGGACGGATCTCGGCTGGTTCGTGCTGGGGTGTTTCGCTGGGCTCGTGCGGTGCGTCAGCCGAATCCGGGAAACGATCCCGACATTCCGAATGCGTACCCACCGACGGACGCTCCGCCGGGCCCCGCGATGACTCCCTCCACTCCGATCGGGCCTACGTTGGCACCGCCGATCCCGACGTTGCCGCTGTTCCCGTCGCTTCCGGGGACTCCGATGGTGGCGTCCGGCGGGGTCTCTGCCGTGGCGACGCCGGCACCGATGGCAAGGGCGAATGCTGCCGCGAGGATCACTCCGCCGCAGCGATGGATGAGTGACATGATTCTTGCCTTCCGCGTGAATGAGCTGCCGGACCTGTCGATCAGCAGAACGGCCACGCGAAGGTGCAGCTCTTGGTGGTGGTCGTGTCACCACCGGCTCCACCGTTTCCGCCGTTCGCATCGCCGGAGTTGCCGCCGGTTCCGTTGCCACCGTTCGCATCGCCGGACTGAGCGTCGCCGGCATCGCCACCCTGGGCTCCGCCACCGTTGCCGACATTGACCGGACCTTGGCTGTTGCCATTGCCGATGTTGACGCCACCGATGCCGACGTTCCCGCTACCGCCGTTGCCGCCCTGTGCGTCGCCGCCGTTGGAGTTCGCGTCACCGCTCTGACCGCCGGCACCGCCGGTTCCGTTGCCGCCCTGCGTTGTGCCTGCGTTGCCTCCGTTACCGCCGGGGTCCGCTGTGGCGATTCCCGCTCCCGCGGTCAGCGCGAACGCTGCGATGGCAAATGCTGCGAAGGTGGACTTGATGGTGTTCGACATTTCTTCGGCTCCCTGTGTGGGTGGTTTTGCTTGCCACACAAGATTCCGCCGAAACGGACGGCGGCAATAGACACCCAAGGGTGCGTATCCGTCCACCCCTGCGGCTAGGGTTGGCGGCGACAACTACACACCGACGGGGGCTCGCACCAGCGGGCTGAGAGGACGGCTAGCTCATTTCGAGCGCTCAGGGCCGTCGACCGTATGAACCTGACCGGGTAATGCCGGCGTAGGGAGCGAACATGAACGGCACAGCCAGCTCATCGATCGAGCAAGCCGATCACGAGATCACCACCGGCCCCATCGAGGGCAGCAGCAAGCATCACGAGCCGATCCCCGATACCGATGGACTGACCTTCCCGGTTCGTCGCGTCCACCTGACGAACGGCGAGACCTTCGATCTGTACGACACGTCGGGGCCGTACACGGACACCGAAGCGGACATCGACCTCGAACAGGGTCTGCCCACACTTCGTGACGGCTGGGCAACCGGTCGCACACAACTCGAGTCCGCTCGCGACGGAATCATCACCACCGAGATGCGGTATATCGCTGCACGAGAAGGATTTCCACCGGAAGTGGTGCGTGAAGAGGTGGCTACCGGTCGCGCGGTGATCTGCGCGAACGTCAAGCATCCCGAACTCGAACCGATGATCATCGGCAAAGCGTTCGCGGTGAAGGTGAACGCCAACATCGGAAACAGCGCCGTCACGAGTTCCATTGCGGAAGAGGTCGAAAAGATGGTCTGGGCCACCCGCTGGGGCGCCGACACCATCATGGACCTGTCCACCGGCAAAGACATCCATCAGACGCGCGAATGGATTCTGCGCAACTCCCCCGTACCCGTCGGCACCGTGCCGATCTACCAAGCACTCGAGAAGGTGGGCGGCGACCCCACCAAACTGACGTGGGAGTTGTACCGCGACACCGTGATCGAGCAGTGCGAGCAGGGCGTCGACTACATGACGGTGCACGCCGGGGTGTTGTTGCGGTACGTCCCGCTGGCCGCCAAACGCGTCACCGGGATCGTGTCGCGCGGCGGCTCGATCATGGCGGCGTGGTGTCTGGCGCACCATCAGGAGTCGTTTCTGTACACGCACTTCGAGGAACTGTGCGAGATCCTGCGCCGCTACGACGTGACGTTCTCGCTCGGTGACGGACTGCGGCCGGGCTCCATCGCCGACGCGAACGACGAGGCCCAGTTCGCCGAACTACGCACGCTCGGCGAGCTGACGAAGATCGCGAAGTCGCACGGCGTACAGGTGATGATCGAGGGTCCCGGCCACGTGCCCATGCACAAGATCGTGGAGAACGTACGGCTCGAGGAGGAGCTGTGCGAGGAGGCGCCGTTCTACACGCTCGGCCCGCTCGCCACCGACATCGCCCCGGCCTACGACCACATCACCTCCGCGATCGGTGCGGCGATGATCGCTCAGGCCGGAACGGCAATGCTCTGCTACGTCACGCCGAAGGAGCACCTCGGGCTCCCGAACCGTGACGACGTGAAGGTCGGTGTCATCACCTACAAGATCGCCGCACACGCGGCCGATCTGGCCAAGCAGCATCCACGGGCACAGGAACGTGACGACGCGCTGTCACAGGCGCGGTTCGAGTTCCGATGGCACGACCAGTTCGCGCTGTCGCTGGACCCGGACACCGCACGTGAGTACCACGACGAGACGCTTCCGGCGGAGCCCGCCAAGACAGCTCACTTCTGTTCGATGTGCGGACCGAAGTTCTGCTCGATGCGTATCTCGGCGGACGTGCGCGAGTATGCCGAACGCAACGGTATGAACACGCAGGAGGACATCGACCGCGTCCTCGCGCAAGGCATGGCAGAGAAGTCCGAACAATTCGCCGACCAGGGCAACCGGGTGTACCTGCCTGTCGTGTGACGCGGTTGACGCCTTCGCCGTCATCGGCGGGAATATGTGAGGACAGACGATGATCCAGGCAGAGCCTGAACGCACCACAGTCGACACACTGATCGCCGGATCGCTGGTGATCGAACGATCCGAAAACAGGATCAAGACCTTCCTCGAGTCCGACGAGAGCAATTCCGTCATTATCGAGCGGATCGGTCCTCGTACCGCCAAATGTCCACTTGGCAGCCGTGATTCCGCTGCGATATCGGCTCACGTGAACGGTCGGGAGCTGAAACTGAAGATCGGCAGCGGCCGGTTGCTCGAGCGCAGCTATCGCGTGGTGGCCGAGTTCGATGGCCGATGCGTGAGCCTGCGCCCCAAGGACACCGAGTCGACCACCTACCTGAACGGACGCCCCCACGCGATCGAGAAGGAATTCGGCGAGTTCACCGCGTGCACAGACGGCACCATCGACGTGTTCTGGGCCCTGCCGAAGAAGGTACTGCACACGACCGTCGAGCCTCCTGTTCCGACGGTGGAGGAACTGCTCGTCGGCTACGGGCTGTCGACCGCGTTCGGTACCGGAGCCCTTTCCCTGACGACCATTGTCATGGGGTTCGTGGCATCGGCAATGCCCGGATGAGCCACGGTCGGATGCGATGACCATGGGAGGCAGTCGGCCCCGGGGCGCTTTCGCACCCCGGGGCCGACTACTGCGCGTCGCAGATTACGGC
>JAAZAD010000428.1 GCA_012514505.1 Rhodococcus sp. (in: high G+C Gram-positive bacteria)
AAGGCCTTCGCAGACCTCCCCTGACGCTCGCAGCCCTCAGCTCACCGGAGCCGAGGACTCGGGGAACGGCGGGCGCGTCGGCGTCCCCTATTCCCGCACCGTTCCGGGCCCGACGGTGCGGGCCCCGAGGGCTGTCACCCGGGATCGCAACTCCAGGTCGGCGGTCACGACCACCACGTCATCGCCTCGCGCGGCGAGTTGCTCGACCACGTCCACAATGGTGTCGTCTCCACTGCCCGGCGCCTGGACGACGCGTACGACGTCGGTGGTTTCGACGCCGCGAGCACGCCCCTCGACGACGAACACCACCACCGGAGTCACGTCCAGGTGGAGGGCCTGGCGAAGATCCTCGGGCGAGATGGAGTCACGCAGACGTCTCGTCGCACCGGCGCGGTCCCGCCACCAGCCGTCTGGAACACTGCCGACGCAATTGGCGGCGTCCACGACCACCGTCGTCTGAGATGACTCCGTCATCGTCGCTCCCCCAGTTTCTGCGGAGTCCGATCTTGCCGGCCCGGCCTCCGCGTTCTTCGCGCCGGTGTCCTCATCCGCCGCCTCGATCCTGTCGTCGGTCCGGATAGGTCACTTGACCGTCGCCGGCGACGGCGGGCGCGGCACCCCATTGACCGAGCACGTGCCGGCGCGCGGCACCGCCGGTGACCAGATGTTCCACGGTCCAGCCCTGCGCAACCAGCGTGTTCGCGATGAGCAGGCGATGGCAACGCCACGGCATCGGCTCACCGCACATGATCGCCACCCGGCGGGAACGCGCGATGCGGGCGAGTTCTTCTACGCCGCTGCGGAACTCGTCGGTGAGGGTGTAGTCCGCGTAGTTCTTGAAACTCTGGTTCTCCCACGCGGCGTTGATCTCCGGGTCGACGTCCTGCCGGGGCCGTCTGCCACCGAGCTCCGGGATCCGCCGGTAGTCGATGCCGCTCTCCGGAAGCCAGGTGGACATCGCGTCGGATCCGAACTGCGGGTTGCGACGCGAACCGGGGTGGGCGCGGACGTCGACGATCACCTCGATGCCGTGCTCGTCCAGAGGCGCGAGGAACTCGGGAATCGGACAGGTCCAGTGCCCGATCGTCCAGATCTCCCGCAGTTCGTCCACGTCGGTGGTCCGATCAATCGATCCGGTGCAGTGCACCGGCCTTGTGCATGGCGATGTGGTCGGTCTTGTCGCTCTTGATCTCGTACTGCGGGTCGTCCGGGCTGCACCGACGCATGTGGCCCTTGTACTCGGTGTCGCTGGTGTGCACCTTCACGATGACCCCGGTGACTTCCCCGGCCTCGGAATTCCAGCGGACGTGGTCGCCGACGGCAAGATCTTTGCTCATGACCGCACGTTAGCAATCAGCGGCACGAAAGAATGCGCGCTGCGGGTTCGGGTCACCCTCGCAGGACTGCACATCGAAGCGGCACCGCCTCACTGTCCGGGACGGAAAGCACTCCGGAAAGAACCTCAGTTCCTGAGGGGGATCGGCGGGGATTGATGAGCGCAACGTCCATCGGTTCGAAGTCCGCGACGTTGCGCGTGACCACAGTCAACCCATTGGTGATCGCTCCCGCTGTGCGTGTCCCTGCGTTCATCGCGAGTCTCGACGCGCCGGGTGAGGTCGTCCGGCTACTCGCCGAATGCTGCCTTCATGCAGCGCATCGCCGCGAGCGTCCTCGGCACGCCGATGTACGGCATCAGATGCACGAAGCATTCGGCCACTTCTTCCTTCGTCATTCCAGCGACGTCGACGGCGGTCTTGATGTGGCCGGTCAGTTGCGGTTCGGTGCCGCCCATCGCCGCCAAAGCCGCCATGTTGAGCATCTGCCGATCGCGGAGCTCGAGGCCTTCACGCTGGTAGGTGCCACCGAAGACCGCACCGACCACCCAGTCCGACGCCCCCGGAGCGAATTCATCGAGCTGCTGCTTCCAGGCGGCAGCGCCCTCGGGCGACTGCGTGTCTTCGACGAACTGGTTGCCCTTCGCCATGCTCAGTTCCACTGTGAGTCCTCTTCCTCTTGTCCCGAAGACGGCCGTCGTCGAGCGCGGATATCTGTCATGCCCTGAGTCGCCGGCTCACGCCTTGAGAACGTAACGCAGGATCTCCACCACCTGATCGGTGGTCGTGCACCATGCCTGGGCTTCGGCGTCGACCTCCTTGAGCGGATGGACGATGTCTTCGTCGTGGAGGGTCACATAGGGCTTGCCCAGCGCGGCACAGTAGCCGGCGTCGAAGGCGGCGTTCCACTGCTTGTACTTGTCCCCGAACCGCACGACCACCATGTCGCTCTGCTCGATCAGGGTGCGCGTGCGAATCGCATTGACCTTCGCGGACTGGTGATCCCGGCAGAACCCGCTGGGCGTCTCCCCCAGATGATCGCCGGCGGCATCGCTGGCGGGGTGGTCTGTCACCGGCGCGGTGAAGACCACGTCCAGTCCGGCCGCCTCGGCGCCGCGCTGGATCTCGTCACGCCAATCGGTATGGATCTCGCCGGACAGATACACAGAAAAACTCATGGCTGAAGACTCCTCCACTGGGGCTGGCCGATACGGTTGGCACCCTAGCCCACCAGCCGAATAGTTCAACTGAGATCGTCCTCGCCAGCGGACGGAGTGCCGTGCTCGTCACGCATGGCGCCCCTTGATCTCGCTCGTAGCGTTTCAGTGGGGTCCTCGCACGTGGTCGACGAGTGCAGGCACGACGGTGTCCCACACCGGAGGCGGTGGCACCTCGTGGCCCATGCCGTCGGTACGCAAGAGAGTGGCGCCCGGGATCATGCGAGCGAGCGCCTCGCCGTGGGGCAGAGGGAACAGCGGATCCGTGGCGCTGTGAATGATGAGAGTCGGTGACGCGATCAAAGACGGGTCGGCCGCGGCATCGGCAGCAACGACGAAGTGGTTGGTCAGCGACGCTTCCATGTCCCGGCCGCGCCCCACCTCCGCGGTGACGATGGCACGGACACGTTGCTCGTCGAAGCCGAGTGAACCCGAGTAGGGGCGTTCGGCCGCCACACGGTATTCGATGACGGCCGCAGCGTCACCCCAGTCACTCACTTCCGGGAGGACGTTCACCGCCTCGCCGATCGCGGGATCCGGTGGAGGCAGGTCCCCCG
>JAAZAD010000429.1 GCA_012514505.1 Rhodococcus sp. (in: high G+C Gram-positive bacteria)
CGGTCCACCAGGTCGTGCCCGCGACGAGCGCAACACCGATCAGTGCGAGACCTGCAACCAGGGTGGTGCGCCACCGTCCCGGAACCGAGCGCCGAATCGGGGTCTCGATGAACCGCGTGGTGGCTTCGGCGAGGACGAGGGAGATGCCGATCACGACCAGTCCGCCGACGAGTCCGACCGAGGGACGGTCGCGCACCAGCAGGTAGCCGATCAGCACGGGCCAATGCCACAGATACAGCGCGTACGCAATGCTTCCGAGACGGATCAGCGGCGGCGACGACAGGAATCTCGAGGTGGGAGTGTCGGCTCCCGTGGCGCCGGGGACTGCTCCCGCAACGACCAACGCCATTGCGGCCCCCACCGGCACCAACGCCCACGGACCAGGGAAGTGGGCGTTGCCGTTGAGAGCGAATCCGCACGCGAAGAGAATCGCAAGCCCTGCGATGCCCAACGCGGATCGAACGAACTTCGGCGCCCGCAGCCACGGCACGACACACACCAGGACGGCGCCGATCGTCAGTTCCCACACTCGGGCCGCGCTGTCGTAGTACGTCCACGATTGCGGGGCAGTGGAGAACGCCGCGTACGTCAGCGAGGCCACGGTGATGAGCGACAGGAGCACGGTCAGCGGCACGCGGACAGGAATCCGTGCCCGCCGCAGTAACCACGCCGAGGTGAAGACCACGATCAATGCCGCGAGATAGAACTGCCCCTGCACCGAGATCGACCACAGGTGTTGCAGGGGGCTGACCATGGGATCGGCAGCGAGATAGTCGCTTGCGGTGCGCGCCAGTTCCCAGTTCTGTACGAACAGCAACGACGCGCGTGTCTGTTCTGCGACCCGGTTCCACTGGGGGAACGGGAGCAGGATCAGTGCGGCGAGTGTGGTGCCCGCCAGGACGAGAACGAGCGGTGCGAGTAGCCGACGCCCGACTCGTCGCAACACGGGCCTCGGATCGAGCGGTGCGCCCGACTCCGCGACCCGGAGCAAGGAGCCGACGAAGAAGAAGCCGGACAGCGCGAGGAAGACATCGACGCCGCCGGATACGCGTCCGAACCAGACGTGGAAGACCACCACCAGGGCGATTGCGAGTCCGCGGACACCGTCGAGATCGGCGCGGTAGCCGGGGCGAGCAGATGCTGGGGCGGCACTGGTGCTCACGGCTGAATGCGACGTATGGACGGACATGGCGCTGGTAGTACCCCTGGTGCGTGCGGGCTCGGCGGCCGAGTCATCCGTCGAGCTGTTCTTGTGAGCAACCTTCACACGAACCTAGGCAGACTACGGGGTGCGACTTCGTGATCACCAACCGCTTAGAGTCGGGCGGGTGTCATCCACCACCTCTTCCGCTGCCCGTATCTCGTCTCTCGACGCAGCGCACCTCTGGCATCCCTACGGTGCGTTTCCGCCGTCGACCGAACCGCTCGTGGTCGACCAAGCGCATGGCGCGCGGCTCGTCCTGGCCGACGGGCGTGAGCTCGTCGATGGAATGAGCTCATGGTGGGCGACGGTGCACGGATACCGGCACCCGGTGCTCGACCGCGCTGTCACCGAGCAGCTGTCCAAGATGAGTCACGTCATGTTCGGTGGGCTGACGCACGCGCCCGCGGCACGTCTGGCCGAACTGCTGGTGGAGATCACGCCGGAC
>JAAZAD010000007.1 GCA_012514505.1 Rhodococcus sp. (in: high G+C Gram-positive bacteria)
ACGAACGGAGGGGCCCGACGTGACCGTCGGTACCCCTCCGTCGACACCGTCCACCGACAGGCGGTGGAATTCAGTCCTTGATGACCACGACGCGGCGCTGCGGTTCGGCGCCTTCGCTCTCGCTGGACACACCCTCGACCTTCGCCACCGCGTCGTGCACGATCTTGCGCTCGAACGGCGTCATCGGGGCGAGCGATTCGCGCTCACCGGTTTCGAGAACACGCCGGGCGGCAGCCGCGCCCAGCTCCGTCAGCTCCTCACGCTTGCCTGCACGCCAGCCCGCGACGTCGAGCATCAGTTTGCTGCGTTCGCCGGTGGCCTGCTGCACCGCCAGCCGGGTCAGTTCCTGCAGTGCGTCGAGCACCTCGCCGTTCCGGCCGACGAGCTTCGACAGATCATTGCCGCCGTCGATGCTCACGACAGCGCGATCACCCTCGACATCCAGGTCGATGTCGCCGTCGAAATCGAGCACGTCGAGAAGCTGTTCGAGATAGTCGCCCGCGATCTCGCCTTCCTCGACCAGGTAGTCGTCGTCCTCGGTGTCGAGGTCCGCGTCGAGCTGCGCGGAATCGGCGGTCACGTCGATGTCCTCCTGTGCCTTGTCCAGGTCACTGGCCATGGTTCGCCCTCTTCTACTTCGGTCAGCGCCGCTTGCGCTTGGAGTTCTTGGAACCGCCCTTGTTCTTCTGCACCCCGGTGTTCCTCTGCGGCGCCGTGTTCTTCTGCACTGCGGATCCGGAATCGGCCGACGGGTTCGTCGGTGCATCGGTTTCGGCGGGCTTCTCGAGTGACACGTTGTCGGCTTCGTCTTCCGAGGCGACGGCCGTGCCCTTCTTCTTGGTGCGGTCCGGGCGCGCACCGGGCTTCGGTGCGTTCTCGTTGCGTCGCGCGACGGCGGCGGCCTTCTTCTCCTCTTCCTCCTGCTCGATCTTGCGGAAGACGAGATGCTGCTGGCCGTACGTCCAGACGTTGTTGCTCACCCAGTAGATGAGGATGGCGATCGGCAGGAACGGGCCACCGACGAGCACACCGAGCGGGAAAACGTACAGGGCGAGCTTGTTCATGATCGCGGCCTGCGGGTTCGCGGCGGCCGCTTCGCTCTGCCGCGCAACCGATGCGCGCGAGTTGAAGTGCGTGGCGATACCGGCGATGACCATCAGCGGGATCGCGACCACAGCGATCTGCCAGCGGTCGGGGATACCACCGAAGTCGGCGAACGCCTCGAGGGACTGCGCCGGCTGGGTGATCCACGCGGAGATCGGGGCGCCGAACAGTCGCGCACTGAGGAAGGACTGCACGTCCTCCGGGCTGAACGCGTAGTTGCCGAGCTGTGCGTTGGTCTGCGGGTCCAGGCCGAGCTGGCCCATGCCGGTGCCCGTGCGGTTGAAGGACCGCAGCACGTGGAAGAGCCCGATGAACACCGGCACCTGCAGCAGCACCGGCAGGCAGCCCATCAGCGGGTTGAAGCCGTGCTCCTTCTGGAGCTTCTGCATCTCGAGCGCCTGGCGCTGGCGATCGTTGGAGTACTTCTTCTGCAGCGCCTTGATCTGGGGCTGCAGTTCCTGCATCTGCCGCGTCGTGCGGACCTGCTTGACGAACGGCTTGTACAGGATCGCCCGGAGCGTGAACACGAGGAACACCACGGACAGTGCCCATGCGACACCGTTGTCCGGGCCGAGTACGGCACCGAAGACTTTGTGCCAGACCCACAGGATCCAGGACACGGGATAGTAGATGAAGTCGAGCACGGCTCTATGTACTCCTCTGGTCGTCCATGATCGCCACCCACGGCGTCGGTCTCATGTTCGCTCACCCGTCGTGGACGCGGCCGGTGAGCGGGACCGACGGCCGGGCACCGGATCCCACCCCCCAGGGTGCCAGGGCGCACACTTGAGCAGGCGCACGATCGCCAGGGAGGATCCGACGACGACACCGCGCGTGCGCAACGCCTCGACGGCGTATTCGCTGCAGGTGGGCGTGAATCGGCAGGTCGGCATCCGTGTCGGCGACACATATGTCCGGTAGAGCTCGATGCAGAAGATCAGCGCACGTGCAGGCGCCGATCGGATCGCGGACCAGGCGGCAGTCATGCCGACGAACCCACATCGCCGGGGTGACCGGCGTCGAACAACCCGAGTTTGGTCAGCCCGGACCGAACCTGCCGGTCCAGTTCCCGGGAGGTTGCGGTGGCCGCGCCGGGCAGCGCGCGCAGGACGACGTCGGTGTTCGCGGGCACGTCGTCGACGATCGCCGCACAGATATGACGAAGCCGGCGAGCGACTCGATGTCGAATCACCGCCGGCCCGACAGCCTTGCTCACGACCAGCCCGAACCGAGGACCGTCGCTGCTCACCACGAACTCGGACCGAGCCCGCTCGTTCGCATGTACGACGAGATCGCGCCGTCCCTGCCTGCGACCGTGGCGGACGGTCTCGGAGAAGTCCGCACGGCGACGCAGGCGATACGGCTCAGGCAGCACCCCGAGCTCCCGTTACCGGGATCAGGCGGTGAGAGAAGCGCGGCCCTTGCGGCGACGCGCCGACACGATCGAGCGACCCGCACGGGTACGCATCCGGAGACGGAAGCCGTGAACGCGCGCGCGGCGGCGATTGTTCGGCTGGAACGTCCGCTTGCCCTTGGCCACGGTCAACACTCCTCGAAGTTCTGTGACGCCGGTCGGCGTCAACGGTCTAACGTTTACGGGAAATCGCACGATCCGCAGAACGCGGCTGTTCGGCCACAGTAGGCCGTTCAACGACGCAGCACGGATCCGTCACTACCGTATGAGTGACTGTTCGAGGCTACTCGGAGCGGGACGCGAAATCAAACCGCGCAACCTCGACAGACGCAACACGACACGCCGCCTGCCTGCGGTTCTCCCCGTCACGCAAGCTCTGTGACGGCCGTCACTCGGGGTGTAGGCTCCCCTCATGGCTTCGCAGGGGACGCTTCGTCACGTGCACCATCGGCCGATGTCGCTGCCGGATCACCGCCGATGTGCGCGCCCGCCGGTCCCCGATTCTTCTCGAGAACACCTCTGACCGGACCCCGCTCCGGACGTCGTCGCGGTGCGTGAGGTGCCGCGGTCCGGACCCGTCCGAACAGATCCTCCACCGCGCCCGTCGCGAGCTCCACGCACCGTTGCGGGGCGTGGCACCATGCTTGTCCACACCTGTGGATAATTGTGTGGAAATTCGAAGCCGTGGAAATTCGAAGCCGTGAACTTCGAACAAAGGGACCCTGGAGGACAGCTCAGTGACCGACGAGCCGAACGCGCTGGCCGATGTGTGGTCGGACGTCGTCGACGAACTCACCGCCGACGGCGGTGCACTGACCAAGGGTCAGAAAGCATGGCTTGCGCTGGTCAAGCCGCTGACACTGGCACAGGGGTTCGCACTGCTGTCGGTTCCGTCGTCGCTGGCCCAGGAAGCCATCGAACGCGGGCTGCGCGGACCTATCCTGCGGTCGCTCAACCGCAATCTGGGGCACCGGGTGGAAGGTCTCGGTGTGCGGATCGAACTCTCCGAGGATGCGGCGGACCCCGCCGAGGACCCCTACGCGGTGCCGCGCGACACCCTCCCGCTCGAGGGACTGCCGATCGAGGCGCGACCGGCCGAGCCCCGCTCGCACAAACCGGGCCCGCACAAACCCGGCCCGCGCGACATGGTCCCGACCTTCCGGCATCGCCGCATGGCTTCCCTCGACCACGAGGTGCTCGAGGTCGAGACCGGCGAACTCGAGGAGGTCGACGACGACCGCGAGGCCATCACCGATGTCCGTGAATCCTGGCCGTCCTACTTCACCCAGACGCCGGCACCGAGTTCCCCTGCGGTCGGCAGCAGCACCGTCGGTTCCGGCA
>JAAZAD010000430.1 GCA_012514505.1 Rhodococcus sp. (in: high G+C Gram-positive bacteria)
CTCCTTCATGTTGTTGATCCCGCTCCGCGCGATCAAGGCGCCAACCAGGAGGAACAGCACGCCGACGATCAGGGCGCCGGCCCAGTATGCGGCGTTGAGGATGTTCCCGATGACGAGGATCAGGAACGCGGTCAGGGCGAGGCCGCCGGTCGCGGCGAGGCCCGCGCCGAGGGCGAGCTTCACACCGTCACGGGCGAACTGGGATGCGGTGTCCTTTATCTCCAGCTTCGCGAGGTTCATCTCCTGACGAACGAGGTTTCCACTCTCGCTCGCGAGCTGGCGCAGCAGATCGGTGATGGACGCCCGATTCGCTTCCGGTTCGTTCCCGATCGGTCCCTGAGTCCAGCGTTCGCTCTGCATATCGCTCCTCCGCCTCGGTTGGGGGCTCGACTGAAAGAAAATGCAACGGGTGTGCCACCCAAGTGACGATCGGGTATGGAGTTGGATGTGCCGTGGGACGATCGGGGCGTGTTGATTCTCTGGGAGAGGTGTGGGTGGAGTTTCAGTGGATGGAGGACTGCGAAGGGAAGGGTGGTGGGTTAGCGGGTTTGACGGCGAGGAGTGTGAAGGGACACCTGCTCCGGCTCGAAATTCACGAAACGGTGATTTCAACGATTCGGACGTCGCGGCGCATCATGTACTTCCCACTGCGACGGTAGAACTTCTGTGTCAAGTCATTGGGTGGGAGAACGCGCGTGGGCGAGCGGTCGGTTGTCGGTATTGAGTGGTTCTCGAAATTGGTAGCGAGGCGAAGGGAAGCCGGTTTTCCCGACCCCTTGCCTGGGGAGGTATCAGACTGCGCATCTAGTCCGACGGTGGTTGGGTGGCTTGGCACGACTAGCGCGCGGCGTTCGGAACGAGGGCGTCCCGGGTATAGTGGCAGGCGAGTGGTCGGTCGTGGCTCGGAGGGGGAGAGCATGGCAGTGGGCGATGTCAGCTCTTCTTGTGGTGCGGGTACTCCTTTACCGTTGAAGCGTCAGGACTTGTTTCGTGGCGATTGGCGAGGTAACCAGGTGTCCTTGCATCGGTTGGATGCTGGCTGAAGGAGCGCGGGGTGGGCATACAACAGGATGAGCCTTCGACCGGCGGTCGGAGGCTTCACTTTTTTTTCTGGCAATTGTCGCGGTAGGCTTTGTTCGATGCCGGGGGAGGTCCCCTGCGACCGGACACCAGACAGGAGATGTGTCATGGACATTCTCGAGTTCGTGCTTGTGACGCACACGATCGCGATCCTTTGGCGCACCGTCTTCGGGTCGCACGGCCAGCGCCAGTAAGGTTGGCTGTCGAGTGCTCCCGCCACGGCCCCGTGGCGGGAGCACTCGACTAGAGCATTCGATCTGACGCAGAGTCAGGTCGATCTCCGGAGGACCCCGCGAGGTCGGCCGGGGTGTGGGCAATGTGTCCGGTGCTCGCGTACCATAAGCAGCATCAGGAGCGAGCGCTTCTTTGTCGGTGGTCTCGAGGGAGGTGTCACTTCGGTGTGGAATCATTCGTGGCTCAGGTCGTCCTCCGCTGGTCGACGGTGGTGAGGGGGTCATGTTGACCATCGCCTCGTGTGCGTTGTTTGGAGCTCGGCACGTAACAGGACGTTTCACGTGAAACATGTCGGCTTCTCGGTGATGGAGTGGGGTGGTTGTCGAGCGGAATTGCCTCGATGCCGGTACGTGCGCCCCCGACGCTGGGGTCGGGTCGTATCTCGGCTAACGCATCGCGCGGAAAAGGCTCGTCGACCGAGATCGAATGAGGTGGAGGGGAAGGGTGGGACGGGGTTCGATACGACCGCGAAATTCCGGCGGGCATCCATTCTCGTTTTACAGGGTGACGGGCTGCCGCGCCGGCGTGATGTCGATGGGCTCTGAGACAGCGAGCGCGTTGGCAGGCGCCGTGATTTCGATCGCTGCTTCTAGCCGGGGGGCCGGGATAATCGTCGGGTCGAGGGCGTTGAAAGGTGCGCGCGGCGAAATGGATTTGAGTTCCGTTGGACTCGCCGGTGAGACCGGGCAGCCCCCCGGTGGTGAGGAGGTGGGAGGTTGGCGACAGGTCTGCGTTTGGCGCGGAGACGTGAGCGCGTGCCTGTTGATGCGCGCTCCACTTATGAGGTCTCGTGCACCCCCGGAACGATGCGTCGGTGTTCCGGTTTCGTGATGCCCGATAACCGATCCGTGGAGACTGAACAGCGTGCACCGTGGTGGTGTGGTCTGCGGTGGACAAGATACTGCGCCCTGCTGGGGGGATGGAGCGATCGCACTTCCGAACCATGCGCGGGCTCCTGACCAGATCCCCCGTTCCGATCATGAACGCGGCATCTGAAATGCCAGGGGTCAGTCCCGGACTGAACGACACGATGTCTGTTCTGTTCGTGATCGGTTCTGCTTTCCCGATTTACCTGCACGATACCGTCTGCACCTCTTCGGCACAGGACACTGGCCGAAAGAATTCCATCCATCTTCAGGCCCCAGCCTTCCAGGCAATCACCCCTGAGGGCGTCTTCGGTCCGGTGGCGTTCGCAGCATCAACGCATTCGATCGAGATGTTCGCAACTGGAAAAAACGTAGGGTGTGGACGGGTGTCGCTCGCCCTTGTGCGGTGAGGGAGTGCACCCGGAAGAGAGTTTGATCTCGGTCATGGGGAACGGGACGGTGTCCGGCTGCGATCGGCGGAAGGTGCGTGAGTATCTGCGCAAGCCCTGCCCGGAAACGGAGGGGCGGAGCGTTCTGTCCGCGGTCGATCAAAGACGCCATGGATGGGCCGTTCCGTTGTATCGAGTGACCGTTGGGTTCAGGTGGTCCGAACGTCGCACGCCGAGGAGGCTAGGGCAGGGAAGAGGAGCGATCGGGAGTCTCCACGGCCAACGGTGCTGGCGTGCGTGGTGCTCGATCCGATCCTGGTCGCGTCTACCCTCGGGTCGTTCGGCGGAATTGACCGTTCGAGCCATGGCGCCGCCCCACGTTGTGTTTCATCCTTCGCCTGCACGCCAGGGGCAATCGCTTCGCCCTACTGGTGGGGAGGAGAAATTCGGTCAACGCCCCGGGGAATGCGTATCGCCGTTCGAGGTACGCCCCACCGGGCAGTTGTTGCGCTGCGCTGTGGGTGTATCGCCGTGCGATGCCGTAGCGAGCACCAGTGGCTCGACCGCCGGTTCCCTGGGTGAGACGCTCGATTAGGCCGTGGATGGAGTCGGGGAGCGGCAGTGCGATTCGCGCTCACTTCGGAGGGAAGAGGGTGCGGGAATCGCGCAAAGTCTGCGCAATGTGCCTTGCGCTGTTGCCGCGTGATCGCCGTCGATGGAGTTACCGGGGTTGGCGGTGGTGGCGGTCCGCGTCGAGGTGTTTCACGTGAAACACACGGTCCGAAGCGAATTCCGGGCAGGCGGAACCGCTGTTCGAAGGCGCGGGTATGCGAGCCTGGTCCGGTTTCGCTTTACCGGACCCCGGCCTGTGGATATATTGCACGTCCGCATGGACCCCCGAGCCACTGGAGCGCATGTCCCGCGTCATCGCCATCGCCAATCAGAAGGGTGGGGTCGGCAAGACCACCACGGCTATCAACCTCGGCGCCTCGCTCGCGGTCGCGGAGCAGCGGACCCTGATCATCGACATCGATCCCCAGGGTAACGCGACCAGCGGCCTCGGTCTCAAGCGTGCCGAGATCTCCCACTCCATCTACGATATCCTGGTCAACGGTCATCCTCTCGAGCAGACCGTCGTCAAGGAGGTCCACTTCCCGTACCTGGATGTGGTCCCCTCGAGCAGGGATCTGGTCGGCGCGGAGGTCGAACTCGTCAACAGGCCGCGAAGGGAGCACGTCCTCGAGGGTGCGCTCGAAGCGGCGCGGGAGGCGTACGACTTCATCCTGATCGACTGTCCTCCCTCCCTCGGGCTCCTCACGCTCAACACCCTGACCGCCGCGGACTCGGTCCTCATCCCGATCCAGTGCGAATTCTACGCACTGGAGGGATTGTCCCAGCTCCTCAACACGGTGCGGCTGGTCCAGCGCAACCTCAACCCTCGACTCCAGATCGAGGGCGTGCTGCTGACCATGTACGATCACCGGCTGAATCTCTCTCGGCAGGTCGCGGAAGAGGCGAAGGAGTATTTCGGGAATCGGGTCTTCCGCACACCGATCCCTCGAAACGTGCGTCTCGCCGAGGCGCCGAGCTTCGGTCAGCCCATCGTTCTTTACGACGTCATCTCCTCGGGCGCGCAGAGCTACCTCTCCCTGGCCCGAGAGCTCGTCCAGCGCGTGAAGAAGAGCGCGGTCGCAGATGCGCCCGCGGAAGCCGCGAGCCAACCTGTCGTCGCAGAATCATAGAACGGAGCAGTGCCCCCATGGCCAACAAACGCGACCGCCTCGGGAAGGGGCTCGGCGCCCTCCTCGGCGAGTATCTGGTGGAGCCCGCCGGAGACGACGCCGAGGTTCGTCCGCTTTCCGTGGCCGCGATTACGCCCAACCCCTTCCAGCCCCGACGCGAGTTCGACGAGCAGGAGCTCGCCGATCTGGCGGCTTCGATCAAGGAGAACGGACTCCTGCAACCGATCGTCGTCCGTCCGGCTCCCGCCGGATCTCGAGCGAAATGGGAGCTCGTCGCGGGGGAACGGCGCTGGCGCGCGGTCACGCGGCTCGGGTGGACCGAGGTTCCGGCGATGGTCCGCCCCCTCGACGATCGAGCGATGCTCGTCCTCGCGCTGGTCGAGAACCTGCAGCGGTCGAGCCTCTCGCCCCTCGAGGAGGCGCTCGGCTATCAGCAGCTCGCGGACGAGTTCAATCTCTCCCAGCAGCAGATCGCGGAGGTCGTGGGGAAGGATCGATCGACCATCGCGAACGCACTCCGTCTCCTGCAACTGCCGGCCTCGGTGCGGCAGATGCTCGCCGAGGGGCGGTTGAGCGCAGGCCATGCCCGCGCCCTCCTCGGCCTCGGCGACGAGCGCCGAATCGCCGATCTCGCCCGCAAGGCGGCGGACGAAGGGTGGAGCGTGAGGCAGGTCGAGGCCCAGGTCAAGCAGGACCGCCCGCAGCGCGGCAAGTCGACCCGCGAAAGCAAGCCTCGAGAAGCGGCGGAACGCCGGCTGGAAGAGGAATTGCAGCGGGCCCTCGGGACCGACGTGCGGATCCGACGCGGTAGGGGAAAGAAGGGAAAGATCGAGATCCCCTTCTACGGCGCGGAGGACTTCGAACGGATCTACGAATTGCTCGTCGGCGCGCCGGCCGCCGAGGCGGTATCCTGACCCTTTTCGAGACTCGGGTCACGAGAGGCTGAGTAGATGCACGAGCGCAAGCTGAGACTGATCGTGGTGCCCGATGGGGACCTGGAGACCAGGACGCTGGAGATTTCCTACAGGCGCCTCAAGGTCCTCCTCACGTTGCTCGCGCTGTTCA
>JAAZAD010000431.1 GCA_012514505.1 Rhodococcus sp. (in: high G+C Gram-positive bacteria)
CCCGCATCGCCCACGACGAACGCACCCACAACTACGTTGCCCGCCGCACCACCGAAGGCAAAAACCACCCGCGAGATCATCCGCTGCCTCAAACGTGCCGTCGCCCGCGAGATCTACCGACTCCTGACCTCACCACCGAACCCGCACCCGCCCCTTGACGAAACATAGGAGCATCACGTGTTCGGCTCACGCGAACCGGTGTGACATTGGTCGGGGCAGGGGAGAGGGCAGGGTGGCAAGATGATGGACATGGCGCTCACGTTGAACCTCGTAGGTGACCCCGAAGCAGACGCACTCCTGGCCGAGGATCCGTTGGCACTGCTCATCGGAATGCTCCTCGACCAGCAGGTTCCGATGGAAACGGCGTTCCTCGGACCCAAGAAGCTGTACGACCGACTCGGCGGTCTCGACGTGAACACGATCGCGTCCATGAACCCGGAGGAATTCTCGGCACTGTGCGCGCAGACGCCGGCAGTGCACCGCTTTCCGGGGTCCATGGCCGGTCGTATCCAGTCGCTGTGTGCCTTCCTCGTCGAAAATTACGACGGCAGCGTCGAAGCACTGTGGACGGACGGCAACCCGGACGGCAAGGAAGTCCTGAAGCGACTGAAGGCGCTGCCCGGGTACGGGGACCAGAAGGCCCGGATCTTCCTCGCACTGCTCGGCAAACAGATCGGTGTTCGGCCCGACGGCTGGCGTGAGGCCGCCGGAGCCTACGGAGACGACGGTGCCCGCCGCTCCATCGCCGACGTGGTCGACGAGAAGAGCCTGCTCGAGGTTCGTGAGTTCAAGAAGGCTGCGAAAGCGGCCGCCAAGCAGGCCAAGAAGTAGGCGGTCTGCCCTGTCTCGGTCGGGCCCGGCCGCGGCTCAGTCGTCCGAGGGCTTCTCCATCAGGTGCGGAAACGGACCCGGCTTCTGACCGCCGATGGGGCCGTGCCCGAGAACGCCGTGTTCGTAGGCGGTCTCGGCGTGTAGCGCGAAGTCGATTCCGGCGGACTCGTCCTCGGCGCTCACCCGGAAACCGAAGGTTTTGTCGATCAGTTTGCCGATTCCGTAGCTGGCCGCGAATGCATACAGCCCCACCACGATCACCGCGAGAATTTGCTTGCCCAACTGGGCGAACCCACCGCCGTAGAGTAGCCCCGACGCCCCACCGGTCATCATTTCGGTGGCGAGCAATCCGATCAGAATCGTGCCGACGATGCCGCCGATCAGGTGGACTCCGACGACGTCGAGTGAGTCGTCGTATCCGAACTTGAACTTCCAGCCGACCGCGAACGAGCAGACGATGCCGGCGAGGGCGCCGACGACGAGCGCACCGGTCATGCTGACCGTGCCACATGCCGGTGTGATGGCAACGAGCCCGGCGACCACACCGGAGGCGGCGCCGAAGGTTGTGGGATGCCCGTCCCGTTTCTGCTCGACCAGCAACCAACCGAGGAGACCCGCGCAGCCGGCGACCAGGGTGTTGAGGAAGATCGCGGCCGCCATGCCGTCCGCGGCGAGAGCGGACCCAGCGTTGAACCCGAACCAGCCGAACCACAGCAGACCGACACCCAGCAGCACCAACGGCAGGTTGTGTGGACGCATCGATTCGGCCTTGAAGCCGAGTCGCGGCCCCAGGACCAGCGCCAACGCCAGCCCGGATGCGCCGGAGACGATCTCCACGACCAGGCCACCCGCGTAGTCGAGCACGCCGAGTTGTGCGATCCAACCGTTCGGATTCCACACCCAGTGCGCGACGGGCGCGTAGACCAGCAACGCCCAGATCGGCACGAAGATCATCCATGCGGAGAACTTGGCGCGGTCCGCGATGGCACCGCTGATGAGGGCCGCGGTGATGATCGCGAAGGTCAGCTGGAAGGTCGCGAATAGTAGTTCGGGGACTTGACCGTGCACCGTCGTGGGGTCGATGCCGACCATCCCGACGTGTTCCAGTCCGCCGATGACGCCGCCGATGTCCTCACCGAACACCAGGCTGTATCCGACGAACAACCAGGACACCGTCACCAATGCGATGGCCACGAAACTCATCATGATCATGTTGAGCACGCCCGTCGACCGGACCATGCCGCCGTAGAACAGGGCGAGTCCGGGCGTCATGAGCAGTACCAGTGCGGTGCTGATCAGGAGCCAAGCGGTAGCTCCGGGGTCGATTGCGTGCACGAAATTACTCCTCACAGGCACGGAGTGGTCGCCGTGCGCAGAAAGTCACGATGACGGCGAACGGTTTCGTCTGCGCTGCCCGTAAGTTGCGAGTGTGTTACGCAATCGGCACACCGCCGGCTGCTGGGATGTGAGTCCACACCCTCGCCCCGCTGTCGGAGCTCGCCGGTAGTCTTTGGCGCGTGGCCCTGTACCGGAAGTATCGACCTGCGTCGTTTGCCGAGGTGGTGGGGCAGGAGCATGTCACCGAGCCTCTGTGCACCGCCTTGGACTCGAAGCGCATCAATCACGCCTACCTGTTCTCGGGCCCCCGTGGCTGCGGCAAGACGTCGTCGGCGCGCATCCTCGCGCGTTCACTCAACTGCGTGGAAGGGCCGACGTCCACACCGTGCGGTGTTTGCGCATCCTGTGTCGCGCTCGGGCCGGGAGGGCCGGGCAATCTCGATGTGACCGAGCTGGACGCGGCCAGCCACGGCGGCGTGGAAGATACGCGTGAACTTCGCGATCGTGCTTTCTACGCGCCTGCCGAATCTCGATACCGCGTGTTCATCGTGGACGAGGCGCACATGGTCACCACGGCGGGTTTCAATGCGCTCCTCAAGATCGTGGAGGAGCCACCGGAACACCTCATCTTCATCTTCGCGACCACCGAGCCGGAGAAGGTGCTGCCCACCATCCGCTCGCGTACGCACCACTATCCATTCCGTCTGCTCGCGCCTCCGGTGATGCGCGGCCTGCTCGAGAAGGTGTGCACTCAGGAGAGTGTGCCGGTCGAGGACCCCGTATACCCGCTGGTCATCCGGGCCGGTGGTGGTTCGCCTCGTGACTCGCTGAGCATCCTCGACCAGTTGCTCGCGGGTGCCGGTGCGGAGGGGGTCACGTATCCCCGCGCTCTCGCGCTGCTCGGGGTCACCGACGCCTCACTTCTCGACGACGCCATCGATGCCCTGGCTGCCAACGATGGTGCGGCGCTGTTCGGGACCGTGGAACGAGTGATGGACGCAGGGCACGATCCGCGCAGATTCGCCTCCGATCTGCTCGAGCGGATCCGCGACCTCATTCTGATGCAGGCAGTACCGGACGCGTCCGAGCGCGGACTCGTCGACGCCCCGATCGACGTTCTGGAGAAGATGCGGGAGCAGGTCGGGCGCATCGGCCCCGCCACACTGACGCGGTATGCCGAGGTAGTCCACGCCGGATTGGGGGAGATGCGAGGAGCAACCGCGCCACGCCTGCTCCTCGAAGTGGTGTGTGCACGCCTGCTGCTGCCTTCCGCATCCGATGCGGAGTCGGCTGTGTTGCAACGCCTCGAGAGGGTCGAGCGCGGGTTGCCTGCAGGAGCTGGTTCGGCTTCGGCGCCCACACCCGCAGTTGCCTCGACCGCAGCTGCCCCGACCGCGGAAGCCACCGCGGCGCCGATCCCCGACGTCCCGCTCAAGTTTCAGCGGCCGTCTGTGCGGAAAGTCGCCGAAGAATCGGTTGCACCGACACCCGAACCGGAGCCGGTGCCGGCCCCAGCACCAGCGCCGCCACAACCCGAACCTGAGCCGGTTTCGGAGGCGCCCACCGCCCAACCGGTTCCCGAGCCGGAGCGCGCGCAGGAACCCGAGGCCACGCCGGCGCCTGAACCTGATCAGGTGCCCGCCCCCGCCCAGCCCGAGTCGGAACCGGACCCGGAACCTGTCGCGGAGGCGGAACCGGCTACTGAAGACGTCGCGCCGGTTGAGGACGTCTCAGCAAGTGAAGACGTCTCGGCAACTGAAGAAGTGGCAGCCGCAGGACCGAATGCCGATGCCGTACGCGAGGCGTGGAACACGCTGCGCGAGAAGGTCGGCGAACGAAACAAGATTCTTCCTGCCATGTTGTCCGCTGCCACCGTGTACGACGTGCAGGGCAACAAGGTGCTCCTCGCGCATCCCACGCCCGGGCTGGGTGCGCGCATCGTGCAACCGCACAACGCCCGCGTCATCTGCGAGGTGCTGACCGATCACTTCGGAGGAACGTGGGAGGTCGAGTACCTGCCCGGTGTCGAGGCACCGACACCTGCGAAGGCCGCACCTCGTGCGGCTGCGGCGCCTGCTCGTCCCGCTGGGACGCCGAGGTTCTCACGTCCGAGTCAGGAACGGTCTGCCCAGACGCCACCGGCCGAGGCGAACTCCAACAACGGCGGGGCACCTTCAGCTGCCAACGCTGCCCCGCCCGTCGATGACATTCCGCCTCCCGAAGCGCCCGATTACCCGGACGACCCCGGACCGGCACCCGTGGACTACGAGGCGACACCACCGGCCTCCACGCCGGAGGACGAAGACGAGATGTTCGCCGAGGCAGCCGAGCCGGCCGATCCCACCACGAGACGTGACCCCGAGGACGTGGCGCTGGAACTGCTACACGACATGCTCGGAGCCAAGAAGATCGAGGGCTGAGGATCGCCGCGGTCACGAACTTCGATCGGTTCGGTCCTTCCCCTCTTTCTGGAACACGTTCTAGAGTGGTCGTGTCGGGGTCTACGCCCCGGGTAGAACGCCGTGTGCACGGTCGGCGTCGACGCAAATTTAGGAAGGAACACCTCAAGTGACCACAGAGGCATTCATTTATGAAGCCATTCGTACTCCGCGTGGCCGCGGCAAGAAGACCGGCTCACTGCACTCGGTCAAACCGATCTCGCTGGTCGCAGGGCTGATCGACGAGCTTCGCACTCGTTTTCCTGACCTCGACGAAGACCGCATCTCCGACCTGCTCCTCGGCGTCGTCACCCCGGTCGGCGACCAGGGCAGTGACATCGCCCGTGGTGTCGTCACCGCGACCGGAATGCCCGACACCGTCGGTGGCGTGCAGCTCAACCGGTTCTGCGCCTCGGGTCTCGAGGCTGTCAACATGGCCGCGCAGAAGGTCCGCTCCGGATGGGACGAACTCGTCATCGCCGGCGGCGTCGAGTCGATGTCCCGCGTGCCGATGGGCTCGGACGGCGGCGCATGGGCACTGGACCCGGCCACCAACTACGACAACTACTTCGTGCCGCAGGGCATCGGCGCCGACCTGATCGCCACGATCGAGGGCTTCAGCCGCGAGGACGTCGACACCTACGCGGTGCGCTCGCAGGATCTGGCCGCCAAGGCGACCACGGGCGGCTACTTCGCCAAGTCGATCGTGCCGGTCAAGGACATCAACGGCCTCACCATCCTCGACAACGACGAGCACATGCGTCCCGGCACCACCGTCGACAAGCTCGCCGGACTGAACCCGTCGTTCGCGGGCATCGGCGAAATGGGTGGCTTCGACGCTGTGGCGCTGCAGAAGTTCCACCAGGTCGAGAAGATCAACCACGTTCACCACGGTGGTAACAGCTCGGGCATCGTCGACGGTGCGTCGCTGCTCCTGCTCGGCACCGAAGATGCGGGTAAGGCTTCCGGCCTGACGCCGCGTGCTCGCGTCGTCGCGACCGCCACCAGCGGTGCCGACTCGACGATCATGCTCACCGGACCCACTCCGGCCGCCAAGAAGGTTCTCGCCACTGCCGGCCTGACCCTCGACGACATGGACCTGGTCGAGATCAACGAGGCGTTCGCGTCCGTCGTGCTCAAGTTCCAGAAGGACTTGAACGTCCCCGACGAGAAGCTCAACGTCAACGGCGGCGCCATCGCCATGGGCCACCCGCTCGGCGCCACCGGCGCCATGATCACCGGAACCATGGTCGACGAACTCGAGCGCCGCAATGGACGCTACGCGCTGATCACCCTCTGCATCGGTGGCGGCATGGGCGTCGCGACCATCATCGAACGCGTCTGACCCCAACCGGATTTCAAGGAGAACTAGAGCAGTGACTGAAAACATGATCGGTTGGGAGAAGGATTCGGACGGCATCGTCGTATTGACGATGGACGACCCGAACCAGGGCGCCAACACGATGAACGACCTGTACAAGTCGTCGATGCGTGCCACCGTCGACCGTCTCGAGGCCGAAAAGGACGACATCACCGGTGTCGTGCTGACCTCCGCGAAGAAGACCTTCTTCGCCGGTGGCGACCTGAAGAACATGATCAAGGTCGGTCCCGACGACAGCCAGAGTGTCTTCGACGAACTCTGCAGCATCAAGGGCGACCTGCGTCGTCTGGAGACCCTCGGCAAGCCGGTCGTCTCCGCCATCAACGGCGCGGCACTCGGTGGCGGCCTCGAGATCGCACTCGCGACGCACCACCGCATCGCGGCGGACGTCAAGGGCGTCAAGATCGGTCTGCCCGAGGTCACCCTCGGTCTGCTGCCCGGCGGCGGCGGCGTCGTCCGTACCGTGCGCATGCTCGGTCTGCAGAACGCCTTGATGGGTGTCCTGCTTCAGGGTCAGCAGCGCGGACCTGTGGCTGCCAAGGAGACCGGACTGGTCGACGAGGTCGTCGGCTCGATCGAGGAACTGGTGCCCGCAGCCAAGGCGTGGATCAAGGCCAACCCCGAGGGCGGCGTACAGCCCTGGGACAAGAAGGGCTTCAAGATCCCCGGCGGCACCCCGTCGACCCCGGCATTCGCAGCCAACCTGCCGGCCTTCCCCGCGAACCTGCGTAAGCAGCTCAAGGGTGCGCCGATGCCGGCTCCGCGAGCCATCATGGCCGCCGCGGTCGAGGGTGCGCAGGTCGACATCGACAACGCCCTGACGATCGAATCGCGTTACTTGACTTCCCTCGTCACCGGCCAGGTCGCGAAGAACATGATTCAGGCGTTCTTCTTCGACCTGCAGTCGATCAACAACGGAAAGTCGCGGCCGGAAGGCATCGAGAAGACGACCATCAAGAAGGTCGGCGTGCTCGGCGCCGGAATGATGGGCGCCGGCATTGCCTACGTGTCCGCCAAGGCGGGCTTCGAGGTCGTCCTCAAGGACGTCAGCATCGAGGCTGCCGAAAAGGGTAAGAACTACTCGGAGAAGATCGAGGCCAAGGCTCTTTCGCGTGGCAAGACCACCGAGGAGAAGTCGAAGGCACTGCTCGACCGGATCACGCCGACGGCCGACCCCGCAGACTTCGCGGGCGTCGACTTCGTCGTCGAGGCCGTTTTCGAGAGCCAGGAACTCAAGCACAAGGTGTTCCAGGAGATCGAGGACTTCGTCGATCCCAAGGCGCTGCTCGGCTCGAACACCTCGACGCTGCCCATCACGGGTCTCGCCACCGGCGTGAAGCGTCAGGAAGACTTCATCGGCATCCACTTCTTCTCGCCTGTCGACAAGATGCCGCTGGTGGAGATCATCCGCGGCGAGAAGACGTCCGACGAGGCGCTGGCCCGCGTGTTCGACTACGTGCAGGCCATCCGCAAGACGCCGATCGTGGTCAACGACTCGCGTGGCTTCTTCACCTCGCGCGTCATCGGCACGTTCATCAACGAGGCCATCGGCATGCTGAAGGAAGGCATCGAGCCTGCCACCATCGAGCAGGCCGGTATGCAGGCCGGCTACCCGGCGGCACCGTTGCAGCTCTCCGACGAGCTGAACCTGACGCTCATGCAGAAGATCCGCAAGGAGTCGAAGGAAGCTGCCGAGGCAGAAGGCAAGGAGCTTCCGGCGGATCCAGCGGGCGTCGTCATCAACACCCTCGTCGAGAAGCACGACCGCAAGGGCAAGCTCGGCGGCGCCGGCTTCTACGACTACGCGGACGGCAAGCGCACCGGCCTGTGGGCGGGACTGCGCGAGGAGTTCGGGTCCAAGGAACTCGAGGTTCCGTTCGAGGACTTGGTGGAGCGCATGCTGTTCATCGAGGCCATCGAAACGCAGAAGTGCTTCGACGAGAACGTTCTCATGACCAGTGCTGACGCCAACATCGGCTCCATCATGGGTATCGGATTCCCGGCGTGGACCGGTGGTGTGCACCAGTACATCAAGGGTTACGAAGGCGGCCAGGCCGGCTTCGTCAAGCGCGCTGAAGAACTCGCCGCCAAGTACGGTGAGCGCTTCACACCTCCCGCTTCCCTGAAGTAGGCGGCTCCGCCGCCTGTGAGTGGTTAGCGAGTCCCTGGACTCCTCAACCACTCACAGAGGAAGTTGTCCCCAGCCCTGTGATTGCCTCACAGGGCTGGGGACTTCTCTATGTACAGGTCCTGTTGTGTCAGAGCGTGACGCGATCGTGCCGTCATGACCGAAGACGACTCCTTGAAGGAACTGGCACTCTCGCAGTTCGGACTGCTCACCCATACCCAACTGCACGCCCTTGGCTACCCAAGAAGTCGGGTCCGTCATCGTGTGGAGTCCGGGCGGTGGCAGGCCGTTCTGCACGGCGTCTATGCAGTGAGCAGCGGTCCGATCTCACGTGCAACGACCCTGGAAGCGGCACTCCTTTTCGGCGGGAACGGCGCTCTGCTCAGCCATCACACGGCAGCGGAAGAGTGGGGCATGGTTCGCACGAATGTCGGTAGGCCCGTGCACATCACGGTCCCGTATGGACGCTCGGCGATTCGCCAGCCACCGACTGTGGTGGATGCGGCACTCGCATCGGTCAATCTGTGTCGTGGAGCAGGAGCAGTCGTGCATCCAGGCGTGGTCGTCCATCGTTCGCGGGCCCAGAACTTCATCGGGATCGACACCGATCAGCCGCGAACGACGAAGGCGGACACCGCCGTGGATATTGCGGTCACGGAAGACACTGCAAAGGCGGCCTATTCGTCTTTGGTCGGCACTGTCAGCAACTCGCGAATACCGCTCGTGGACATTCGACGGCGGCTCGAGGAACGGCGACCGCGCAGATATCGCAAGGCATTGGCCGACGCGGTGCGCCTGTTGGCAGAGGGTGTCCAGTCGCTTCTCGAGTATCGCTACGCCGTGGACGTCGAAGACGCGCACGGGCTTCCTCGCGCGATGCGCCAGGCGCCCGTGTCGGTGGATGGTCGAACGTTGTTCGAGGACTGTGACTACAGCGTGCATGGAGTTCCGCTGATCGTCCGCTTGGACGGCCGCCGCACTCATTCCATGGCAGAGGTGGCCTTCCGGGATCGCCGCCGTGACAACGCCGCAGAGTTGGCAGGGCGGCCGAGGTTGGTTTACGGATACGAGGAGGTGACGAAGAATCCATGCGAGGTCGCGAGGGAAGTGGAAACCGTTCTGGTGCGCGGCGGGTGGACCAGAACAGGCGGAGGGCGCTGTCGCGCTTGTGAGTGGTCAACGAGGGTAGGAACTCGCTAACCACTCACAGGCGGCGGAGCCGCCTAAGCCTTCCACCAGGGACGCAGGGGCAGGTGCGATTCGCCCTTGGGTCCGAGTTTGACGGCCACCACCTGGTGAAGCTGAACAACGTTGCGCTCGAAACCGAGACGAGATCCGGCCATGTAGAGACCCCACACCCGTGCCGTGCCCTCACCGACTTCTTCGACGCAGGCATCCCAGTTGTCGACGAGATTCCGGCACCAGCCGGCAAGAGTCAGCGCATAGTGCTCGCGCAGGTTCTCCTCGTGGCGCACCTCGAGGCCGACGTTCTGGATTTCGGAGATGATGCGACCCGAACCAGTGAGCTCCCCGTCGGGAAACACGTACCGGTCGATGAATCCACCGGCCTTCGTCTGGCTGCGATTGTCGGGGCGGGTGATGCAGTGGTTGAGGAGCACTCCGCCTTCGCGCAGCTTGTCGCGCAGGAAAGAGAAGTAGTCGGGGTAGTTTCCGACACCGATGTGCTCGGTGAGTCCGATCGACGATATGGCGTCGAACCCCGTCTCCGGTACGTCCCGATAGTCGGAATACCGAACCTCGGCCAGTTCCGCCAGTCCGTCGTCGGCAATGGCCTTCTGTGCCCATTCGGCCTGCTCCTGGGAGAGCGTCACGCCGATGACCTTCACGCCACGTTGGGCGGCGTAGCGGACCATGGACCCCCAGCCGCATCCGATGTCGAGAAGACGGTCGCCTGCTTGCAGACCGAGCTTTTCGAAGACGAGTCGGTACTTGTTGTCCTGCGCCTCTTCCAGTGTCTGGTCCGCGTTGTCGTAACACGCGCACGTGTACGTCATCGACGGCCCGAGCACATGCCGGTAGAAAGCGTTCGATACGTCGTAGTGGTGGTGAATAGCCTCGGCATCACGCGTGCGGGAGTGACGGAAACCCTCGGCAACTCGGCGCCAACGCGGCAGGTGCTCCTGCGGTGGAGGGGCAATGGGACGCAACAGATCCCAACCGAGAGAGCGGGTGATGGTTGCGAGCGTGAGCGCGGGCGGGCGACGGAAGTGGAGTTCGTCGCCCATCACCCGCAGGATGTCGTAGGGATCGCCGGGATGTACGCCCACCGCTTCCATGTCACCGGAGACGTAGGCGCGGGCCATGCCGAGATCGCCTGGTGCGGTGGCGAGATAGGTTGCTCCCCGGGTGTTCTTCAGATGCAGACCGTAGGGTGCGTCGACCGGCCCGGCGGCGCTGCCGTCGTATGCGGTGAATCGGAGAGGGAGCATTCCGTCGGACAGAACCTCCAGGATCTCGGCCATGGAGAGTCTGTGCTCTTGTGTACGAGGGCTTTTCAACGTTGTCATCGTCTTTGTACCGCCTTCGAGAAGAGGTCCAACAACCGGACGTGGGGGTCGTAGCGTCTTTTCAAGTTCGAGTAGAGATCGCCGCTGTAGTAGAGGTGCTCGAAATCCTCGCGTGAGTAGTACGAATCGGAGTACAGCGATTTGTGACCGTCGAATTCGCTGACCTTGTTCTCGATCAGACGGTTTGCGGCACCTTCCGGTTCACCGGCTGCCACGGGTACCGACGACCAGAAACCGATGTTCACGTAGGTGCGCTTCGGCTCGAGTGGGTACAGCGGCCACGGACGTGCTGACGACGCACCGGCGGGAGCGGGTTCGCGCAAGCGCAGTGGGCACAACCACAGTGGTTCGATCGGGATCTCGTCGAGGAACCAGTGGACGAAATCGGCAGTGCGCTCGATGGGTACCTCGACGTCCTGTACAACTCGTTCGCGCGGCGGATTGCCTTTGCGGTGTTCGATACGGTCGGCGATGTTCCAGCGATGGTCCAGGGCGATCAACTTCCAGTAGAAACTGCTGCGCAGCAATCTGTTCGGCCAGAATCGGCGGATCTTCGGGTTTTGTGCGCCGAATGCGCGCGAGCACCAGAACCAGTCGGTGTCCCAGCGCCACAGGTAGTCACGGATGGTGAGTCGGTCCGTTTTCGGGTGATTGATCGACGCGTGCTGGATCGAGCGGTAGAAGATCTCGCTACCGGTGTAGTCGCTGACCGGACCACTCTCGTCGGTTTGCTGTCCGAGGGTGAGATAGCTTTCGTGGGCCGTGAAGACGACACCGTCGAGGTAGTCGACGGCGGTCCCGTCGTACTCACGCTCCGTGACGATCCGGTCCATTGTCGCCTGCAGATCCTCGAGGGAATCGAAGCGCAGGTGGCGAAGGGCCACATATGGTTTCACGGGCTCGAGTTGGATGCGCAGCCGAGTCGAGTAACCGAGGGTGCCGTACGAGTTGGGGAAGCCCCAGAACAGCTCGGAGTGCTCGCCGTCCGGGCGTGCTGTGATGATCTCGCCGTCGCCCGTGAGGATGTCGATCTCGAGCACCGATTCATGGGGGAGCCCGTTGCGGAACGACGTGGATTCGATGCCGAGGCCGGTGACCGCACCGCCGAGCGTGATCGTCTTCAGTTGGGGGACCACCATGGGTGCGAGACCGTACGGCAGCACCGCGTCGACGAGGTTTTCGTAGGTGCACATCCCGGATACGTCGGCGGTGCGCGCCTCGGCGTCGACCGAGATGACGCCACCGAGCCCCGACACGTCCAGGCCGGGTGCGGAGTTCTTGGCACGTGCCCGAAAAAGGTTGGATGTCTTCTTCGCCAAGCGGATGTTCGCATCCGGCGGGATTGCGCGATACGACGCCAGGAGACGTGAAACCCCCGCCTGATGAGCAACAATGCCGCTCTCGGGCGCGCCTCGACGGATACGGCTGGGTCGTCGTCGCCCCGCCCGCATCTTCTTCATGAGTTCGACCGAAGAGTCAGCCACACCACAACGCTAACCCCGAATTGTTGTTCCGGCTAGGTAAATCACGGGCCGCTAGGGCAACTCACAGGTTCACTTCAGGAAAGTGACCTACCTCACGAACCGGAGTCGAGTCTTCGCGGGTTGTCGGCATCGACAGGCAGGATGGTGGTGTTCGTTTCATTTCGCAGAGTTCTTACGCCGAGGAGTTTCACAGTGGGTCAGGTCAGCGCAAGCAGTTCCATCGCCGTATCGGCAACGCCGGAGAAGACGCTTGCCGCGCTGTCCGACTACGAGTCCGTCCGGCCCCGAATCCTGTCGGAGCAGTACCTCGACTACCGGGTCCTCGAGGGCGGCCAGGGTAACGGCACGGTGGCGCAGTGGACTCTGAAGGCCACCGAGAAGCGGTCGCGCGACATCAAGGCCACCGTGACGGTTGCCGGCAACACGATCACCGAAACGGACGCCAATTCGTCGCTGGTCACCACTTGGTCGGTCGAACCGAGTGGCGCGGGTTCCACGGTCACCACCCACACCGAATGGAAGGGTGCCGGCGGCATCGGCGGATTCTTCGAGAAGACCTTCGCACCGCTCGGTCTGAAGAAGATCCAGGCTCAGGTGCTCGAGAACCTGAAGGCAGAACTGGCCTGACCGGTCACGGACTACGCTGGCAGAAACACCTGAACGCTCGAGAGGACCACACCAGTGCAACCAGACGGACAGCCGGACATGTCGCAGCTCCTCGCGCAGGCGCAGCAGATGCAACAGCAGCTGATGGCAGCCCAGCAGGAGATGGCCGCGGCTGAAGTCACCGGACAGGCCGGTGGCGGACTCGTGACCGCCACCGTCAAGGGCACCGGTGAGGTCGTCGGCTTGACCATCGATCCCAAAGTGGTCGACCCCGACGACGTCGAGACGTTGCAGGACCTGGTGATCGGTGCGATCGCGGACGCATCCGGCAAGGCGCAAGAGTTCGCCGCGGAGAAGCTCGGCCCGCTCGCCGGCGGTATGGGCGGCGGAGGCGGTTTCCCCGGCCTCCCCGGTATCTAGAGGCCGCACGTGTACGAAGGTCCAGTCCAGGACTTGATCGACGAACTCGGAAAGCTTCCCGGCGTCGGACCGAAGAGTGCGCAACGCATCGCGTTTCACCTGCTCAGCGTGGAGCCGCCGGACATCGACCGACTGCAGAACGCCCTGCAGAAGGTGCGGGACGGGGTGCAGTTCTGCATCGTGTGCGGAACGGTCTCCGACAAGGAGACGTGCCGCATCTGCTCCGATGCTCGTCGCGACAGGACGCTGATCTGTGTCGTCGAAGAGCCGAAGGATGTGCAGGCCGTCGAACGCACCCGCGAGTACCGCGGGCGGTATCACGTGCTCGGTGGTGCGTTGGACCCGTTGTCGGGTGTCGGTCCCGACCAGTTGCGTATCAGGGAATTGCTGGCGCGTATCGGGAATCAGGAAGATGGCGTCGACGTGTCCGAGGTCATCATCGCGACCGACCCCAACACCGAAGGGGAGGCGACCGCGACGTATCTGGTTCGGATGCTGCGTGATTTCCCCGGTTTGACGGTGTCGAGGTTGGCGTCCGGGCTTCCGATGGGCGGCGATCTCGAGTTCGCCGACGAGTTGACGCTCGGCCGTGCCCTGTCGGGTCGCCGGGAACTGTAGTGAGCAGTCCCAAACGCACTGCGGACGAGACGCGGGCGCTGATCGTCGACTCCGCCGGCAAGGCGTTCGCCACCCGCCCGTACCGGGAGATCACCCTCAAGGACATCGCCGACGATGCCGGGGTGAGCGCGCCGTTGATCATCAAGTACTTCGGCTCGAAGGAGCAGCTCTTCGACGAGCTTGTCGACTTCCGGGCCGCCGCTGCGATGGTGTTCGACGGCCCGCTGGAGGATCTGGGGGAGCGCATGGTGACGTTGTTCACCAGATCGCTCGAGTCTCACAAGCCGTTGTCGATGAACATTCTGATCATGAGTGGTGCCAGCGAGGAGCGTGGCGCGAAGCTGCGGGAGAACTATTCGCATCAGATGATCGACGGTCTTGCACAGCGACTTGACGGCCCTGACGTGCGGTTACGTGCCGAGTTGGCGCTGTCGATGGTGATGGGGCTTGCGATGATGCGCCGACGGATGATGCTGAACCAGGGTGCGGGTTCGCAGCAGGACGTGGTCGCACACTACGCACCGCTGGTGCAGCGGCTGTTGGACGGCGAGGCCACCTGATCGTTTGCAAGGTGAACGATCATTCACCTAATGTGGTGAACGTTCATTTACCACAGACGGCAGGCGGTGTTCCTTGGAGACGATCGAGCGCCCGGACGTGAACACCCGCGAAGCAGTCGGCGGCGGGTCGCGCTTCCTCTTTCCGATTCTGTGTGGCGCGGCGATCTTCTACGCAGTGATGCAGACGGTGATCGTGCCGCTGCTTCCGGTCCTCCCGGGACTGACCGACTCCAGTCAGCTCGCGGTGTCGTGGATGGTGACCATCACGCTTCTCGTGGGCGCCGTGATCACGCCGATCTTCGGCCGGCTCGCCGACATGTACGGCAAAAAGCGAATCTTGCTGACGGCCTTCGTGGTGATGACGGTGGGTTCGCTGCTGTGTGCCGTCTCGTCCGACATTGCCGTTCTCATCGCGGCACGCGCACTGCAAGGCGCGGGCGCGGCTGTCATCCCCATCGGTGTCTCGATGCTTCGTGACGAGCTGCCACCCCACAAGCTGAATGGCGCGATCGCGATGATGAGCTCCACGCTTGGATTCGGGACCGCACTCGGCTTGCCGTTCTCGGCGGCGATTGCCCAGTACGCCAACTGGCACATGCTGTTCATCGTGACGACGCTCATCGGGGTCGTCCTCATTGTCGCCACCGTCGTTTACGTGCGCGAATCTCCGGCCGGATCGTCCGGGCGATTCGACGGCGTCGGATCGGTGGGTCTTGCTGCCGCGCTGGTGTGCTTGCTGGTTCCTGTCACTCAGGGTGGAACCTGGGGCTGGTCGAGTCCGGCGATTCTGTCCCTTTTCGCGACAGCTGTCGTGTTGTTCGCGCTGTGGGGGTTTCACCAATGGCGGAACGACAACCCCTTGGTCGATCTGCGGGTGTCGATGCGGCGTGCCGTTCTCATCCCCAACGTGGTGGCGCTGCTGGTCGGCTTCGCGTTCTTCGGAAACACACTGATCACCACGCAGCTGTTGCAGACGCCGTCGGCCGACGGCGGCGCTGGTTACGACCTGACCATCCTGCAAGCGGCGCTGTGTCAGATTCCGCCGAGCATCGCGATGATCGTCTTTGCGCAGGTCGGGGTGCGGATCACGGAACGGTTCGGTTCGAAGGTCACCATGATGTGCGGTGCGACTGTTCTGACCGTCGGTTACATCGTCCACGCGATTTCCGGTAAATCGCTGTGGGCAGTGATCGCCACGCTCGGCGTGACCGCGATCGGGACGGCGTTGGTGTACAGCACGTTGTCGATCCTGATCGTGCGTGCGGTACCGGCGGGAATGATGGCTGCGGCGAACGGTGTGAACGTTCTCCTGCGCACTGTGGGCAGCACCGTGTGCAGTGCCGTGGTTGCGACGATCCTGGCTTCCCATCTCGTCGCCGGCAGCCATTTCAGCACCTCGAGCGGATTTACCCTCGCGTATCTGGTGTGTGCCGTCCTGGCCGTGATCGTGTTCGTGGCCTGCCTGGCACTGCCGGGAAAAGCTCCCCGCGAAGTTCACCCCTGATCAAGGCTTGTGACGAGCATCACACTGCTGTAGCATCGGAAATGCGGAACGAGGAAAAAGTACCTGTGAGCAGAGAAAACTCGTGAAGCAGAGATCCGGCCGAGAATGTGAAAGCATTCCCGGCCGAACCCCTGTTTGGGGGTAGTTACTCGTCCGCCGATTCGGCGATCTCTCTGATGGCGACCAGGCGGCGATCCCACTCGGCGCCGATCTGTTCCAATGTCCGCGCCGTCTTGTCGAGTTCTGCGCCCAACGCCCGGTAACGGATCTCCCGGCCGGCCTTCACCGACTCGACCAGTCCACATGCTTGCAGGGCGTTCAGATGCTTCGCGATGGCCTGCCTCGACACCGGGAGCCGGGTGGCCAGGGACGACGCCGACAGATCTGCTCGGCCGAGTTCGGTCAAGATCTCCCAGCGGGTCTCATCGGACAGTGCTGCGAATACCGAGGCCAGTTCGGAATGGGGGCGCGCCGTCATGCGTTCACGCCGCCCAGATACGCGGACAGTTCGCCGAGTTCTGTCTTCCAGCCCTCGGTATTGGCTTCCCGAGCTCGCTTTTGATCGGCGGGGTCGCGGTCGAGGGTGTCGAACCCTGACTCGACGACGGTCAGTTCGGTTCCTGAGTCGTGCTCGGACAGTGTGAACCGAACCAGTGTGGAGTTTCCGGCGACGGGATCTGCGTCGATGTCGGCGGCCCAGCGGAACCCGAACGCATTCGGTTCATCGATCTCGGTGATGACGGCGCGGGCGGTACCGTGCTCGTCCCAGGTGAACGTGGCCTTGCCGCCGACGCTCAGGTTCAGTGAAGTGCGTTGCCCGAACCATCGGCTGATCTTGTCGGGGTCCGTGATTGCTGCCCATACCGCTGATTTCGGAGCGTTCACGACGATGGTCCGGGTGATGCTGCTCGATGCATCCATGATGGTCGCCTTTCTGGGGCCGAGTTGAGTGCAACTCAATGGTTGCACTCAACTCGGCTTATTGCAACCGTTTGGTTGCACCTAGGTGTGCAGTCGCTCCCGGCGAAGCTGCTCGACCTCCGGCAGATCCAGCGGCGACAGTTCGGTGACGCCCAACGCACGCATCAGCAGCAGGTCGGCCAACTCTGGGTTTCGTGCCAGTACGGGTCCGTGCATGTACGTTCCGATGGCCGACCCCTGAACCACACCCTCGAGGCCGTCGCCCACGCCGCTTCCGACGCCGCTGGTGACCTTTGCCAAAGCCGTCGCGTCACTACCGATGCTGGTGCCGCCCCGGTGGTTCTCGAAACCCGTGAGTGGCGCGGTCAGTCCGTCGAGAGTCGGGGTGGTGATCACCTCGCCGATGGACCGCGTCTCCTGAGGAGAGGTGGTGACGTCGAACATCGACACTCCGTCGA
Source organism: Rhodococcus sp. (in: high G+C Gram-positive bacteria) (assembly GCA_012514505.1). GTDB lineage: Bacteria > Actinomycetota > Actinomycetes > Mycobacteriales > Mycobacteriaceae > Rhodococcus_F. Next base: position 17,216 of record JAAZAD010000431.1, read on the forward strand.
CTCGCTCCCCGGAGGAGGTCTCGTACCAGTTACCGAGCACCTGGATTGCCGCGCAGATCGCGAGCACAGGGGCGCCGCGTTCGGCGGCACGCTGCAGGCCCGGGTACTTGGTGAGGTGACGGGTCGCCAGACGCTGAGCCGAGTCCTCGGCGCCGCCGAGGGTGTAGACGTCGAGCGACTCCGGGACCGGATCACTGAGTGTGATCTCCACGATCTCGGCGTCGTACCCGCGCATCCGCAGACGCTGACGCAGGACGAGCGCATTGCCACCGTCGCCGTAGGTGCCCATCACGTCGGGTAGCACCAGTCCGATTCGCACAGTCGACTCAGTCATTGCGGGTCTCCTTTGCGATCGCGGTGTTCAGATCACGGAAGGCCGTGTAGTTGGCCAGCACCTCGACCCGACCGGGAGGGCAGGATGCGATGGCCTTCAACGGGTCTCGCTCGAGAGTGTGATCGACTCCCGCGTACGTGAGCCGCACCGCAAGGTCCGTTCCACGTTCCCCGGCGGACACGACCTTCACGTTCTCGAAGTGCTCGAAGCGGACGTCCCAGAGCCACGACAGATCTTCACCGTCCGGCACCTGACCGTTGACGGCGATGACCAGGCCGTCGA
>JAAZAD010000046.1 GCA_012514505.1 Rhodococcus sp. (in: high G+C Gram-positive bacteria)
ACTGGATTTCGGACGGCATCGAGATGCGTGATGCAGCACAGAAGGCGAAGGCCGACAGTGAGGCGCAGGGCGTCGTAAGCGATGTCGACGAGTCGAACCGAGATTCGGGAACGAAGCCGGGCGGCGCCACCGGCAACGAGTGACCAGTCAGGCCACCCGCGCCTCGTAGAGCCAGTAGTTCTCCCGGCGACCCTGAAGGTTCACTTCCAGAGGATGCGGAACCACTTCCTCGAACACCTCCGCGAGGGACGTCTCCAGCTCGGGTGCCTCGGCCGCCCACCACACTGTCAGGGCTCCGCCGGGTCGTAGGGCGTCACGCGCCTCGGACAGCAGGTCGGGGTGATACAACGACCGATTCGAATCGTGCACGAGGTAACCGGGGCCGTTGTCCACATCGAGTACCACGAGGTCGTAGGCCGAGTCCGGTGCCTGCTCGAGCACGTCTGCGACGTCTGCGATATCGATGGCCAGCCGAGGGTCGGACAACATGCTCGGTCCGTGGGGGACTGTGCCGTCGTCCATCCAGTCCACCAGCGCAGGTTCGATCTCGACGACGGTGCACTCTTCCACCCGGTGGTCTGCCAGAACCTCGTTCATGGTGAAGCCGAGGCCGAGGCCTCCGACCAGGACGCTCCGAGGGCTTTCGACCGTCGCGAGCGCCACCGTGGCGAGAGCCCGTTCGGTGCTGGTCTCGAGCGTGTCCATCACGAAGATTCCGTTGGCACGCAACTCGAGAACGCTTCCGTCGTCCCCTCGTCGCTCCCGCAGAACCAGTTCTCCGCGCTCGGACTCGGCGCGTGCGATCGTGGCGAAGTCCATGCCCGCCATGATGCATCGACAGGCCGGTGGTTCCGCAAATCGGGCATGCCCGTGGGTACGAGTCAGATGACGCCCAACGAGATCATGGCGTTCGCCACCTTCACGAAGCCGGCGATGTTGGCACCATGCACGTAGTCACCCTTCAAGCCGTACTGATCGGCGGTGTCGATGGTGCGCTGGTGAATGCCGCGCATGATGGCGGCGAGGCGCTCGTCGGTGTACTCGAAGCTCCACGAGTCACGGGATGCGTTCTGCTGCATCTCGAGAGCCGATGTCGCGACCCCGCCGGCATTGGCTGCCTTACCGGGCGCGAAGGAAATGCCGGCACTGCGGAACACCTGAATGCCTTGCGGTGTGGTGGGCATGTTCGCCCCCTCGGCGACAGCGATGACGCCGTTCTTCACAAGAGCCTTCGCTCCGTCCTCGCCGAGCTCGTTCTGGGTAGCGCAAGGGAGTGCGACGTCGCAGGGCACGTCCCAAATCGAGCCGGATTCGACGAAGGTCGCGTGTTGCACCTTGTCGGCGTACTCGCTGATGCGACCGCGCCGAACTTCCTTGATCTCCTTGAGAAGGTCGAGGTCGATACCTTTTTCGTCGACGACATAGCCGGACGAATCCGAGCAGGCGATGGGGATGCCGCCCAGTTGTTGCACCTTCTCGATGGCATAGATCGCGACGTTTCCGGACCCGGAGACGACAACCTTCTTGTCGGCCAGACCATTGCGTGATGCTTTCAGCATTTCGGCGACGAAGTATGCGACGCCGTAGCCGGTGGCCTCGCGGCGAACCTGCGAGCCGCCCCACGTGATGCCCTTGCCGGTGAGCACCCCTGATTCGTACGAGTTGGTGAGGCGCTTGTATTGGCCGAAGAGGTATCCGATTTCGCGTCCGCCGACTCCGATGTCCCCGGCGGGAACATCCGTGTATTCCCCGACATGACGGTGGAGTTCGGTCATGAAGGACTGGCAGAAGCGCATGATCTCGGCATCGGACCGGCCCTTGGGGTCGAAGTCGGAGCCGCCTTTGCCGCCGCCGATGGGCAGGCCGGTCAGTGCGTTCTTGAAGATCTGCTCGAAGCCCAGGAACTTGACGATGCCGAGGTTGACGCTGGGGTGGAATCGCAGGCCACCCTTGTAGGGGCCGAGCACGCTGCTGTACTGCACCCGGAAACCACGGTTGACGTGAACCTGACCGTTGTCTGCGGTCCACGGCACGCGGAAGATGATCTGGCGTTCGGGTTCGCAGAGACGATCGATCAGGCCGGCGTCGGCATACTCGGGTTGGACATCGACGACGACCCGCAGGGACTCGAAGACCTCGGCGACTGCCTGATGGAACTCGGGCTCGCCGGCGTTGCGGTCGAGGACCTGCTTGTAGATCTCTTCGACGCGGTCACGAACGGACACCGCACACCTGCCTTGTGGTTATGTGAACAAGTTTTTACATCATGTTCACATAACCACAAGGCGCCCGATTCGGCCGCTTCCGGGGCGGTATCAGTGACCGGGTGCAGGTTTGGTGCCGCGAGTGCGACTAACCACTCCGGCTAGATAATCGACTACGAGAAACGCCGCCAGGCTCATGCCCAGGAGCGGTATCGCGTAGCCGACGGCAACGACACCTACGACCACGGCAATCGTCGCGGCGGGGTGAACGCCCCTCAGCGTTCCGCGCATCGGGGCGCGGCCCATCCGCTGTGTGCCACGGGTGGGGCGCCTCCGCCACCACAGGACATAGCCGCGGATGATGACGGACATCAGCGCTGCGGCCAGGACAACAAGAGCGACCTGACTGACGAGCCCGAACAGAATGCCCATGTGTAGCGCGATTCCCCACGTCGTGAGTTTCGCGGCAAGCGGCCACTCACTGAACGGGGAGGCATCGGTGACATCTCCGTGACGGCCGTCCACCGCGATCTTGCCGGCAGAGAATTGCCACGGTTGGCGGGTCTGCTCGACAGTGAAAGCTGTTGCAACGTCAGAGGGGATTGCCGCCTCGACGGCGCCGGTGACGCCATTGGCCCGGGCGACGTCGAGTACCGCATCGAGCCTGTCGATGTTTCCGTCCACCATCGACGGATCAGCGGTGTGTTCGGATGATGCGCCGTGTCCTTCGTGGCCGGCCTTCGCGGCCTTCGCGGCCTTCGGTGTGGCGTCGGTCAACGTGGTATCGATTGTCGGAGTGGTCCAACTCAGTGCCGAGCGAACCTCGCCGATGTTCTCTCCCGCGTACTTCGACCACGTCAGTCCGGTGGTGGACAGGAAGACGAGGGCCGCCGCAATCCAGATCCCGGCTACGCCATGCCAGCTCAGGGTCCGGCGCCGGCCGCGACTCGACCGGTCCACCGTCCACAACCCAGCCGTCGACCGACTGCGGCGGCGCGCCGCCCGATACCGGGCAACCCACAGGTACACCCCACCGAGGGCGATCACCCACAGCCAGGACGCCGCGAGTTCGCTGTAGATGCGGCCCGGTTCACCGAGGTGAAGGTTCCGGTGGAGCTGCGAGATCCAGGCGCGCACGGGCAGAGCGGCGGCGCTGCCGTACGAGACCAGTTCGCCGGTCGATTGTGCGGTGACGGGGTCGATGAAGACGGCGAGACGCTCGGATTCACCGAGGCTGGGGTCGTCGAACAGGACTCTGGTGGTCTCGCCTGGTTCTGCCGCCGGACGCACGGCGGTCACGGTGAGATCGGGGCGAACGTCCTGTGCGGCGCGTACCTGTTCGGAAACCGGGACGGCCGGACCGGTGCTGTCGACGTGCAGATAGTCGCGATAGACGATCTGCTCGATCGTCGGTGCCATGGCGTACAGGCCGCCGCTGATAGTGGCGAGTACGAGGAACGGTGCGACGAGGATCCCGGCGTAGAAATGCATTCTCATCACGAGTGGGCGGAGACTGAACGAAGGCCTGGATCGCTCCGTGAAACTGGACGGTGTCGAGCGCGGTTCGGTCTTGTCGCGCTCGAGTTCGGGTACGGACATACGCGTGAAACTCGATTCGATTCCGGCCGAGAACGTGCGCCAACAGCGCCGACGAACTCGGGGATGAACGCCGCAGCACGAAGAACGTGTGCGGCGTAAGGGGAATGCCGCCGATCCCATGCGTGGTCGCACAGGAAGGCGGAGAGGTGAGATTCAGGCGAACGAGGGAGGACCGCGGGTACCTGCCGACGCCGTCGCGAGGAGAGACCGCGAGACGTTCGAGCGATACACCGGCGTCGTGGACCACAGGTCGACACCGACCGGGTAGGGCTTGATCGATGTCAGGATTGCTCGCACGAGCGCGGCCAGTACACGAGTGGCGGCAGTGTCGGTTGCGAGGACGAGGAGCGTCGTCACGACCAGGGCGGCCGCGTGAGCCCACAGCATCGGGCCGGACGGCAACACACTGTGCGCGTGGTCGGAGGCCATGGACAGGGTCGTGTGCCCGATTGCCTGGCCGGCCGCGAGGATTCCGAACATGAAGGGGAGTCCGGCGCTGGGCAACCGAACCGCACCGACCGAGGTTCCGAATCCTGCGCACGCGAGCAGGAGAAGCACGAGTGCTCCGTCACTCGGAGCGCTGCCACCACCGATACCGTGCGCCGCAATGCTCACACCACCCGACAGTGAACCCACGGCACAGCCGCGCAAGCGCGCGACGAGGTCCGACCGTGAGCTCACCCGCAGACGATACCGCGAGGCCACGGCCGAGCCGCAACGATGTCAGCTTCCGAAACTGGCGATGAAGGTGGTGATCCAGAACCACAGATCGTCGGTCATGATTCGAGCCTATTCCGCGAGGCGACGTTGGAGTATGGACCGCATGGCATTTGTACGTCGTTTCGACCACATCGGCATCACCGTCGCGGACCTCGATTCGGCAACGGCGTTCTTCGTCCGTCTCGGTCTGGAAGTGGAAGGCACCGGATCGGTGGAGGGCGATTTCGTGGAAACCGTCTGCGGAATTCCCGGGGCACACTGCGAGATCGTTATGCTGCGGCCGCCGGATGGCGAGGCTCGGCTCGAGCTCTCGCGCTTCGCCACTCCCGCCCACAGCCCCGGATCACCGACAGCGATGGCCAACGAACTCGGGCTACGCAACGTTTCCTTCGAGGTCGACGACCTCCAGGCCGCTCTCGACGCGGTGGCTGCGAACGGGTACGGGCTCGTCGGTGGCATCGGTGAGTACGAGAACAGCGTCCGCATGGCCTACGTGCGCGGGCCGGAAGGGATCATCGTGTCGCTGTTCGAGCAGATCGGCTGACGCCCTGTCGACACGGCGTCGGGCCTGACCTGCGTGAACGTGGTGCCCCCGGCAGGATTCGAACCTGCGACCAATGGATTAGAAGGCCATTGCTCTATCCCCTGAGCTACGGAGGCGCGTTGCGAATGCTACCCGCATTGTGGTCGGGGCCCGGAGATGGCATCAGGTGCAGTACACGGCCGCGTGGGGGATCCGCGTCTTCTACAGTGCGTCGTAGGTCCTACTCTGGAATGTATGGCAACACCCGCGACGGCCTCGGCCGAGGTGCAACAATCGTCGACCTCGGCGCGCACCCCCTCCACCGCACTCTTCGTCGTCGCGGGGCTTGTGTCCGCGATGGTCGCAGCAATCGTGGTCGGACTGTCGGCCGCCGAGGCGTTGGTGCTGCTCGGAATACCGGACCCCGGTCCTGTCACGACGTACGGGCTCCCGGCAGTTCGAGCGGCGGGGGAGATCGCGGCAGTCGTCGCCATCGGGTCGTTCCTGCTCGCCGCGTTCTTCGTACCCCCGCAGAAGTCCGGCGTTCTCGACGTCGACGGTTACCGTGCCGTTCGGACTGCTTCGTACGCTGCGATGGTGTGGGCGGCCTGCGCGCTCGTGCTGGTACCGCTGACGCTCTCCGAGGCATCCGGGCAGCCGTTCACAGAAGCGATGAAACCGCAGAACGTGCTGAACTCGATCGACCAAGTCGAGTTGGCCGGCGCATGGCGGTGGACCGCGATCATCGCGGTGGTGCTTGCGCTTCTCGCGCGGTTCGCGCTCCGGTGGTGGTGGACGCCGGTACTCCTGGTGATCGGACTCGGCAGCCTCATGCCGCTCGCGCTCACCGGGCATTCGTCCTCCGGTGGCGCGCACGACATCGCGACCAACAGCCTGGTCTTGCACCTCGTGGCGGCCTCGCTGTGGGCGGGTGGACTGTTCGCGCTCCTGGCACACGCACGCCGTAGAGGTGCGTTCACCGATGTCGCCGCCAGACGGTTCTCGACCGTGGCGGGAGTCTGCTTCGCCGTGATGGCGGTGAGCGGCATCGTGAACGCGCTGGTCCGATTGCCGTTGAGCGATCTGTTCACCACCACCTATGGACAACTGGTGGTGGCCAAAACGGTTGCCCTCGTGCTGCTCGGTCTACTCGGCTGGGCGCAACGACGGAGTTCCCTGCCGGCGCTCGCGGCGGACCCGACCAGTCGTAGCGCACTGATCCGCTTCGCAGGCGCCGAGGTGATGCTCTTCGCCGCAACGATCGGTCTTGCTGTCGGTCTGGGACGCACGCCTCCGCCGCCACCGACCTCGGTACCGTCCGTTCCGGAGGTCGAACTCGGCTACAACCTGCCCGACCCACCGTCGTTCGGAGCATTCGTCACGGAATGGCGATTCGACCTGATCTTCGGCACTGCGGCAATCCTGCTGGCCGGGCTGTACCTGGTGGGCCTGCGGAAGTTGCGACGCCGAGGCGATACCTGGCCGGTCGGGCGCACCATCGCCTGGATGTCGGGATGTGTGGTCCTCCTGATCGCGACATCATCGGGTGTCGGTAAGTACTCGTCGGCGGTGTTCAGCGTGCACATGGGCGCGCATATGGCGTTGTCGATGCTGGTGCCCGTTCTGCTGGTTCTGGGCGCCCCGGTCACGCTGGCCTTGCGTTCGCTCGAGCCTGCCGGCAAGGACGGCGTGCCCGGGTTGCGCGAATGGCTGCTCACTGCGCTGCACAGTCCGCTGTCTCGTTTCCTCACCCACCCGATCGTGGCGGCTGTGCTGTTCGTGGGCGGCTTCTACGCCCTCTACCTCGGCGGCATCTTCGACGCGGTCGCAGACAATCATGCGGCCCACGTCCTGATGAACCTGCACTTCTTGGTGACGGGATATCTCTTCTACTGGGTGGCGATCGGTGTCGACCCTTCGCCTCGACCGCTCCAGCCCGTGACGAAGCTCGCAATGGTGTTCGGGTCGCTGCCATTCCACGCCTTCTTCGGCATCGCCCTGATGAGTATGGGCACGGTCATGGGGGAGTCGTACTACCGTTCGCTCGGCCTGGGATGGAACCACGACTTGATCGGTGACCAGCAGCTCGGCGGCAGTATCGCGTGGGCGACCGGCGAGATTCCGCTGGTGCTGGTCATGCTCGCACTGCTCATTCAGTGGTCCCGCAGCGACGACCGCACAGCCCGCCGCGTGGACCGTGCCGCAGACCGTGACGACGATGCCGAATTGGCCGCGCACAACGCAATGTTCGCCGAGTTGGCGCGCCGCGATCGCGAGCGTGGGGAGTGAGCGCGGTGCCCGATTCGTGTGCGGCGGCGCACACGGCTCCGTAGGTTGACGGGCACACATTCATTCGCGAATCCGGGAGAAGTCGATGCGCCGCACGGTGATCGTCCTTGCAACTGCCCTCGTGCTGGCGGTGATGCCGACACTTGCCCACGCTGCACCGGGAGACACGGTGCCGGGCACGGTCACTCACTCCGAACCATTGCCGAGCGAGTTGTCCCTCCCCGGAGCGGCCGCGGCGTATCGCCTGACATACAATACTCTGGGAATCGGCGAACAGCCCGCGACGAGCACGGGTGCCGTATTCGTTCCGGAAGGTGCCGCCCCGGAAGGCGGTTGGCCGATTCTGTCGTGGGCGCACGGCACGGTCGGGCTCGGCGACGATTGCGCGCCCTCCGAACATCCGAGGACGCCGCGTGACTCCGCCTACCTGTCGCACTGGCTGGACGAGGGGTATGCGGTGGTGGCCACCGACTACGTCGGACTCGGGACACCCGGCCTGCACCCGTACCTCGACGGTGACGTGGCAGCTCACAGTGTGATCGATATGGTTCGCGCCGGCCGAGCGGTGGTGCCCGAACTGTCGAACAAGTGGATGGCGATCGGGCAATCCCAGGGCGGTCATGCTGCTGTGTACACCGCGCACGAGGCGACGTCCTATGCGCCGGAACTGGACTTTCGTGGGGCCGTGGCCACGGGAGCCCCGTCGAACCTGGAGCATCTCTTTCCCTTCGGCGACCCCGCATTCCCAGAGATCGGCCTCGACGGGTTGACCACCTTCAGTACGTACATCCTCGCGGGGATGCGGGAGGCGGACCCCGGGCTCGACGTGAACAGCTACCTCACACCGCGTGGGCGTGAACTGGTCGATTCCGCGAGGACACTTTGCTACGACGATCAAGCGGAACGCGTAGCGGGTGTGTCCGTAGGGGCATTGTTGTCGAGGTCGTTGAACAACCCGGAGTTCCGCGGCGCGATCACCAACTATTTGGCCGTGCCCACAACCGGATACGACCGACCGCTGTTTCTTGGGCAAGGTCTCACCGACACAGTGGTCCCCGCACCACTGTCCTTCGCTCTGGCCCCCCAACTACTGGCCGGCGGCGCCGACGTCACCTATCGGACGTACCCCACCGATCACAACGGAACGATGGCCGCCTCGCTACCCGATTCGACACCGTTCGTCGCAGGCGCGATGCGCTGAGGTTCGGCGACCCTCCAGCACGAGGAGTTGGCTAATCCGGCAGTGCTAATCTTTCGTTCGCTTGTGGTGTAAGAGCGCACCGCTCGAGGGGGGGAAGCATGGTGGAAGTAGATCCGGCGCGGCTGAGAGAACTTGCGAAGGTGGTTCGCGAGTCTGGCGACGATGTCGCTGAATTGGCACCACTTGCCAACGGTTCGTTGCCGACCGTGACGATGACTGGTTCGTCTTTCGCTGAGACCATCGAAAATGCGGCGCTGGCGCTGGATCGAGTGATTGGCTATCACAGTGGCGTGCTGACTGACTTCGCTACAAAGGCGGAGCAGGCGGCGACGGAGTACGAAGAGGCCGACCGCGCCAATGAGGCCGAGCTCGAAGGGATTGGCCCCCGATGAGCGAGTACGGCGGTGGCTACGTCGAGGCCTACACGGTGCCGCAAGTCTTGGGCTGGAACCTCGACACCGCCGACGTTCTCGGTCGCACCATCGGGTCGAGCGCGGAAGCACTCGAGGACGAGTTCGTGTCGTCGACGAGGAAGGTCGACCAGTCGTACGAATACTGGGACGGTACTGCCGGTGACGCTGCGAGGGATCGCGCAACCGAGGACAAATCTGACGCGATTCGTACGGTCATAGTGCTCGAATCCGTCAGCAAGGTCGTTGATCAGTGTGGTTCGAGTATCCGGTCTACGATTGCAAATATCCGAGACAAGGTGGCGGAGGCCGAGGAGTCCGACTACGACCTGTTCGTGAATCCCGACGGCGCCGTCCAATCACGTCGTTCCAACGCCGAGTGGATTGATGAGTGGGGGCTGCTGTGGGTGCCGAAACTCGCGGCAAAGGAGGCCGAGGAATTCTCGCTTCAGTGCGAGATACAAGGCTCGTTGACCAAGGTGATGGAACTCGACAAGCTGGGCGCCGAACAGGTGGCCCGGTGTCTGGAGGAGCTGAGTGACAACGTCAAACGGGGGGTGACAGCAGTGCCGACAGATCCGGCTCTCGCCGAGATTCTTCGGAAGTATCAGACCGACCCGTCAGAGGATGGTGCAACGCTGTGGCCCTCCGGCGAGCTCCTGAATGCGATCCGCATGATCAATCCAGGATTCGAGCCGACCTTGATGACTCCGGAAGAAGCCTCGAAGATGGTGGAGTTGGTTGCCACGAACGGACCGCAAGCTCTGCTCGATCTGAATGACATGAAGGCCGAGGCGGAAAGTGCTGCGATAGAACAGTTCCCAGATTCGACTGGCGACGGTCACGGTGACGCCTTCCGACACACCTATTGGAACGCGCTTATGGCCCAAAAATACGGCGCGGAATGGACGGGGGACTTTGCAACCGCCCACGAGGGAACCGGAGCCAATTCGCCGCATCGCGAAGCGATGGATCTGCACAATAACGAGCTCGGACGGAAACTCGCACAGCAGCATCCGGATGCCACGCCCGAAGAGATGCAGCAATACGTTCGGGACGCGATCGACAATGGTGACGCGATAGTTATCGGCGACGACAGTCAGATCAATTGGAGCGACAATGTCGTCCCCGGAAGCACGAAAAATCCGTTGCCGATCGATATCCCGCTACCTGGAAGTGGCCGCTGATGAAGAAGATTATTCCGATTGTCGGTCTCATTGTGCTCATGCTGGGTGCGGCGGGCTGCTTTGCGTCCAAGTCCCCAACGGCAGGTGCGGCGGCCTGTCCACTGACCTACGAACTGGACGGAGCGCCGGAGCCTCTGGGTTCGGCCACTAGTTTCACGGAATCAGCGGCCGATGCACTAGCGGCTGGTCAACCGACGACGCTGGCCAGCATCGCCGAAGTGGCAGGCTGGCGGGGGACCTGGGATCGGATGGTTATCGTGAAAAAGGGGATGCCGGCCGACTATGTTGCCAGGATCGCGCAGACGCCGGACTTGTGTTGGACGGGTATCCCGGACGTCGATGACCGATGGGCCAGCAACGGGTACTACGTGTTCATGCGAGGTGCGGAGCCTATCCAATCCGTCGAGTGGCAATCCCCGATGGACGATGTTCTCGGATACGCCGGTGATCCAGTTGTCGGCGTGGACGTGCTACTCCAGTCGAACGGGAACCGACTGTACCCACAGCCGTGATTGGACCTGCATTGCCTTGCACTCGGACGGGCAGAGGCCACGTGCCAGCTGGAATAGGTTCATGAAGAAGTTTGTTGCGGCTACTGGACTAGTTGTGCTCATGCTGGGCACTGCGGGGTGCTTTGGCTCCAAAGATCCGGGCACTGTTGCGGCGTCGTGTTCATTCACGTACCAGCTCGACGGTGCACCCGAACTGCTCGGTTCGGCCGCGAGTTTCAAGGATTCAGCGGCCGATGCGCTCGCAGCGGGTCAGTCCACATCGTTGGCGACTATCGCCGCCACAGCGGGCTGGCAAGGAGCATGGGATCGGATGGTGATCGTGAAAAAGGGGATGCCGGCCGACTACCTTTCCAGGGTCGCCCAGACGCCCGATTTGTGCTGGTCGGGTATTCCTGACATCGATGACCGGTGGGCAAGCGGCGGGTACTACGTCTTCATGCGGGGTGCGGAGCCTGTCCAGTCGGTGAAATGGGTTTCGCCCACCGAGGCGTACTTCGGGTACACCGGCGAGCCCGTCGTCGGTGCCGATGTGGTGCTGCAATCGGACTCTTCGGGCGGCGTTCGCATGGACCCACAGCAGTAAGCCACGTGAGACCCGGACCTCCGCCGGGTCGCGGATAGACTGCGGAGAACGGTTCATGGCGTGTCGTCGTGTCCGAGGCTCCCGCGCGGTGTTGCTGCACCGTCGGGAGTCGATTTGCTGTACCGACTAACATCGATAAGCAGAATCCCAGGTGACCTGCGGTGGATTGACGAACAAATCCGCAGGCCGAAGGCCAGAAACCCCAGCTAGGAGACTTTCAGCGTGGCTGAGTTCATTTACACGATGAAGAAGGTGCGTAAGGCGCACGGTGACAAGGTCATCCTCGATGACGTCACGATGAGCTTCTACCCCGGCGCCAAGATCGGTGTGGTCGGACCGAACGGCGCGGGTAAGTCCAGCATCCTCAAGATCATGGCGGGGCTGGATCAGCCGGGCAACGGTGAGGCTTTCCTCGCCCCGGGTGCCTCCGTCGGGATTCTCATGCAGGAGCCGCACCTCGACGAGACCAAGACCGTTCGCGAGAACGTCGAAGAGGGTCTGGGCGACACGATGGTCCAGCTCAACCGATACAACGAAATCGCCGAGCTCATGGCCACCGACTACTCGGACGAGTTGATGGAAGAGATGGGCGAGCTTCAGGAGAAGCTCGACCACGCCGATGCCTGGGAGATCGACTCGCAGCTCGAGCAGGCGATGGATGCGTTGCGTTGCCCGCCGCCGGAAGAGATGGTCACCCACCTGTCCGGTGGTGAGAAGCGCCGCGTCGCACTGTGTAAGTTGCTGCTCAGCAAGCCGGATCTGCTGCTGCTCGACGAGCCCACCAACCACCTCGACGCCGAGTCGGTGCTGTGGCTCGAGCAGCACCTGGCCGCCTACCCGGGCGCCATCCTCGCCGTCACTCACGACCGGTACTTCCTCGATCACGTCGCCGAATGGATCTGTGAGGTCGACCGCGGTCGTCTGTACCCGTACGAGGGCAACTACTCCACCTACCTGGAGCAGAAGGCCGAGCGCCTCGAGGTGGCCGGCAAGAAGGACCAGAAGCTGCAGAAGCGCCTCAAGGACGAGCTCGCCTGGGTGCGTTCGGGGGCCAAGGCTCGTCAGGCCAAGAACAAGGCCCGCCTCGACCGGTACGAGGAAATGGCAGCCGAGGCGGAGAAGACCCGCAAGCTCGACTTCGAAGAGATCCAGATTCCTGCCCCGCCGCGCCTCGGTGACGTGGTGGTCGAGGTGTCGAATCTCGACAAGGGCTTCGACGGCCGCGTACTGATCAAGGATCTGTCGTTCACGCTGCCCCGTAACGGAATCGTGGGTGTCATCGGCCCCAACGGTGTCGGTAAGACCACGCTGTTCAAGACGATCGTCGGTCTCGAAGAGCCGGACGCCGGTGAGGTCAAGGTCGGCCAGACGGTGAAGCTGAGCTACGTCGACCAGAACCGCGCCAACATCGACCCCGAGAAGTCGGTGTGGGAGGTCGTCTCCGAGGGCAACGACTTCATCGAGGTCGGCCAGAACGAGATGCCCTCGCGGGCCTACGTCAGCGCCTTCGGATTCAAGGGACCGGACCAGCAGAAGAAGTCCGGCGTCCTGTCGGGCGGCGAGCGTAACCGGCTCAACCTGGCGCTGACCCTCAAGGTCGGCGGCAACCTGATCCTGCTCGATGAGCCCACCAACGACCTGGACACGGAGACCCTGAGCAGCCTCGAGAACGCGCTCGAGGAGTTCCCGGGCTGCGCGGTGGTGATCTCGCACGACCGCTGGTTCCTCGACCGCACCTGTACCCACATCCTCGCGTGGGAGGGCAATGTCGCCGAGGGCCAGTGGTACTGGTTCGAGGGCAACTTCGAGGGGTACGAGAAGAACAAGATCGAGCGCCTCGGCCCAGAAGCCGCGCGCCCGAGTCGCGTGACCCACCGCAAGCTCACCCGGGACTGATCGCGCGATGACGGCTACCACCACCGACGCGGGCGGTACGGCTACTCCCGGCGTGTCCGGGGCACCCGGCGCTGCCGAGGCACCCGAGGCACCCGGCGCTGCCGAGACGCCCGGCGCGCCCGCCGGCGGGAGCACGACCGGGGCCCCGGGGACGGGCCCCGGTCCCGCGCACCGGATCACCATCCCGCTACGCATCTCCGATTTCGTGGGTTCGCACGTGAACAACGTGCGTTTCCAGGAGTTCTCGCAGGATGCGCGGCTGCGGTGGTTCCGGGAGAAGTTCGACGTCCCCGGCTCACGCGTGCCGATAGCGCTGGCGCGCTGGATGGAGATCGACTTCCGCCGCGTCATCGGGATGGGGGTCACCGAGGTGTGGGTCGACGTGCAGGTCCTGCGGGTGGGGCGCACGTCGTACACCATGCGCACCTCGATCGGCTCGGAGGCGACGGGCGAGCAGCCGTGTGCGGTCATCGACACGGTCCTCGTGGTGGCGGCGGAGGACGAGGCCACGACACTGGAGATCACCCCCGAGGAGCGCCGCGCGCTCCTCGGGGTCGGCTAGGAGGCGGGTATGAGCACCGGCGACGCGGCAATCGACAACGGGACCTTCCGTTGCACCCTCCAGGTGCGGTGGGCGGACTTCGACCAGTTCGGGCACGTCAACAACGTCAAGTACATCGAGTACGCCCAAGAGGCGCGGATCCTGTTCGTCCGCAGCAGGTTCAGCCGGTTCGGGCTGGGCAACCTCCCGCAGGTGGTGCGTCGATGCGAGATCGACCACCTGCGTCCCGTCCTGCGTGACTCGACCACCGTCGACGTGGAGATCGAGGTCGTGCACGTCGGCACGTCCTCGTACCAGATCCGTCAGGTCATCTACGACGCGGCCGGCGAGGTCTGCTGCACCCTGCGCGTGGTGATGGTGGCCTATGACACCTCCACCTCCAGCGCGGTCGAGATCCCGCAGAGCGTGCGGCATGTCCTCGAGGCGGCCAAGTCGCCGGTGGCGATCGCCGAGAAGGACGCCGACGGGTGAGCGATCGGCTCGTCCTCGAGGCCGGGGGTCCGCTGGGCATCTCCGGGGAGCCGGGCAGGCGGGTGTTCACCGCGGCGATGCCGGTGCGCTGGTCGGACCAGGACCTCTATCACCACGTCAATCACGCGCGCATGATCACCCTCATCGAGGAGGCGCGCATCCCGTGGTTGTTCGAGGAGGGGCTGCCCACGGCGAGCCTCACGGCCGGGGCGGTGATGACCGACCTGGCGGTGAAGTACCGCGGCCAGGTCAGGCACGCCGAGGGGCCGATCCGGATCCGCATGTGGTGCGAGAAGGTCGGGGCGGCACTCTTCGTCGCGCGTCATGAGGTCCGCGGTCGTACCACCCCCGATTCGGCGCCCCCCGCGGTCGAGTGCACGGCGAGGATCGCCGCCTTCGACCTCCAGACCCAGCGGCCCCGACGTCTCACGCCGGTCGAGCGGGACTACCTGCTCGAGTTCAGGCACGAGGACCCGTCGTGACCTCCCCGGACGCGGCCGACGGCATGATCTGTGTGCCGGACCCGGCCGATCGGGACGATCTGAGGACCCTGCTGCGGCGCGTCCTCCGGTTGGACGAGGCGGCGGTCGTCCGGTTCACCGCGGCCGGGGACGGCCGGATGCGGGTGTGGACACGGACCCCGTTCGGCGCGCTCGTGGCCCGCGTCCTCCCCGGTCGATGCCCCGGCGGCGACGTGGTGTGCGGTGCTGATCACCTGCTCACCGAACTCGACCTGCTGCCCCGCGGCGACGCCGCCGGGCTCCTCGATCCCGGAATGCCACTGCTGTCCGCCTGGCAGGGGATCCTCCCGCCCGCCGACGGCTTCCAGTCGATCGAGAACGTCCCCGCCCAGGTGCTGCTGGACCTCACCGCCGCCGGGCGCGAGGCGGCCAAGGAGACCGCCGGCCCGGCGGGACTGCCGCCGTCCCTGCTCGATCAGGTGGCGTTGACGGTCCGTTCGGACACGGCGAGCCCGGTGGGGATCGACATGCGGACGGTCTTCTCGCTCGTCATGTGCGGATTCATCCCCGAGCGGACCGGGCGTGCCCCGGAGGGGGAGCCGGTGCGGGTCAGCGAGCGCGGTGCGTGGCTCCGGATCGATGCCCGCTACGGCACGGTGTACCGCCGGACCGACGCTCTGTCACTCGAACCCCTGCGGTGAACTCCTCGGGCTTCACCGTCACGTGGCCGGGCCGGGGCGAGCCGGAACCCCCGGGCGCGCACGGTCCCGCTCCGGTGATCAGCGCGCTGGTCCCGCCCCTGGGAGCCGCATCCGGGGACAGCACGCTGGTCGAGCCCCCGCGAGCCGCATCCGGGGACAGCGCAGCCGGGAAGCCTGGCGTCCGCCCACGGGACGAGGCCTGCGAGCCCCGTCCGTACTCGGGCGCGGTGCTGGTGGGCGACGGCGCGCGGATCGCGGAAGCGCGCGCCGACCTCGAATCGCACGGCCTCGACCCGGTCGGGCTCGCCCAGCTGGTGTATCTCGACCCGCCCTACAACCGTGGCGGCAGCTTCGACGGCTACCACGACAACATGCCCCGCCACTCCTGGCTCGGGTACATCGAGACCCGCCTGCTGGTGGCGCGTGAGCTGCTCGCCGAGACCGGGACGGTCTGGGTGCACCTCGACGACGCCGAGGCGCACCGGGTGCGGTGCGTGCTCGACGAGGTGTTCGGGGTCGAGGGTTTCATCGCCGATCTCACCGTCGAGAGCAACCCGAAAGGTCGTCAACTCGACCGGTTCTTCGCCGGCTCCCATGACCGTCTGATGGTGTACGCGCGCGATCCGGAGAAGGTTCAGCTGTCCGGCGGGATCGCCGCCGCGGTCGACCCCGGCGATTTCCCGCACGTGGGTGCGGACGGCGTCAATTTCCGGCTGCTTCCGCTTCGCAACACCAACAAGCGGTTCAATCCGCGGACCACTCCGACCATGACGTACCCGCTCTACGGCGACCCCGAGTCGGGGACGGTCTCGGTGGACCCCGCTCCTGGGCTGGTCGAGATCCTGCCAGTGTTCGGGGACCTCTCGCCGGCGGTGTGGAGGTGGTCCCGCGACCGGGCACGCGAACGCGCCGACGAACTGGTCTGTCGCACAGTGCGAGGGCGCTCCGGTCCGCGGGTGGACATCTATCAGCGCGACCGCCACGAGGCGGGGCGGATCAAGAAACTCAAGTCCATCTGGCTGGCTCAGGAGGTGGGCTCGACCGACACCGCGCGGGCCGAGCTGCGGGCCGCCGGGGTCGACGGGTTCCGCACACCCAAGCCGGAGAGCCTCATGCGGCGCGTCATCGAGTTGTCCACGGCGCCGGGGGACCTGGTGGTGGACCTTTTCGCCGGATCGGGCACCACCGCGGTCGCGGCCCGAGAGCTGGGCCGCCGCTGGGTGGTGACCGAACGCAACCCGGACACCGTCCGGAACGTCCTGCTGCCGCGTCTGGGCGTCAGCGGAGCATGACGCTGCCGCCGTCCACCATGAGCGTCTGCCCGGTCATGTAGGAGGCGTCCTCGGAGGCGAGGAACACCGCGACCCGGCCGATGTCCGCCTCCGGGTCCCCGAAGCGGCGCATCGGGTTGCCGGCCAGGAGCTTCTTCTCGATGCCGGGGTTGGCCTCGATGTAGCTCTCCACGCCCTCGGTGAGCGCGAGGGGGGAGATGATGTTGACGTTGACGCCGTCTCGGGCCCACTCGTTCGCCGCGACGCGGCTGATGGCGCGGATCGCTTCCTTGGCGGCGGCATAGGAGGCCTGGGTGGGATGACCGTTGATCCCCGCGCCGGAGGCGAAGTTGATCACCGACCCACCGCGCTCCTTGAGCTGGGCGTGCGCAGCCTTCATCAGCCAGAAGGTGGGGTAGAAGCCGGTGTTGAAGGAGAGATCCAGCATCTCCTGGGTGGTTTCCAGCAGCGGTGCCTGCCGGGAGGCGTGGGCGTTGTTGACCAGTACGTCGACCCCGCCGAAGGCCTCGACCGCGGTGGAGACGATCTTCTCGGCGTTGGACTCGACGGACAGGTCGGCGGCCAGGAAACGGACGCGGTCGCCGAGCTCGTCGACCAACGCGGCGCCGGCCTCCTCGTTGATGTCGACAGCCAGAACGGTGGCGCCCTCCTTGGTGAACGCGCGGGTGATGCCCCGGCCGATGCCGCCGGCACCCCCGGTCACGATGGCGGTCTTTCCCGATAGTCGCATCTCGGCGTCCCCTGTCCGTCGCAGTGTGAGGCCACGCGGTCGTCCGGTGGCACGCGGGACCCGTCGGCCGGTTCCGGGGAGACGAGGGATTCGCTCGTGCGGATCTCCGGGCCGGTGGATCGTGTCGATTATGCCCACGGTCGACGATCGGCGGGTGCGGAATGCTGACATGTGTCAACTGTGGGGGGAGATGTGCGAACTCCCGGCTCGAGACCCTGTGGCGGACTTCCTGTTCCCGGTTCGCCTCACGAGGCGAGGAGGATAGGAGAACCCGGCAGGCGAGGAGTCTCAGACGTCGGGGGAGTTCACCATCATCGCCGCGGCCCGGGTGAGGTAGTCGACCAGTTCGGCGCGGTGCTCGTCGTCCAGCGTCTCGCTGTCGATGGTGGCGACCGCGGCGAGCATGTGGCGCAACCACGCATCGTGGGCGGCACCGTCGATGACGTAGGGGTTGTGCCGCATCCTCAAGCGCGGGTGACCACGTTGTTCGGAGTAGGTGGTGGGCCCGCCCCAGTACTGCTCCAGGAACATCCGGAGTCGGTCCTCTGCGGGGCCGAGGTCCTCCTCGGGATACATGGCCCGCAGTTCCGGGTCGTCCGCCACGCCACGGTAGAACTCGTGGACCAGTTTCCGGAACGTCTCCGCGCCGCCGACCTGGTCATAGAACGTGCTGCTGCTCATGGCTCCCATCATGCCTATCTCATCCGTCCCGTGATCTGCCCGCGGGTGATAGCGTCCCGTCAACTCGGCCGGGAGACCGCTCCCCGGGGGTGCGGACGACAGGAGAGGCCGGCGATGAGCAGGCGTCAGGGGTACATCATCATCGCCTTGCTGGCGGTGATCGCCGTGGCGCTGGCGGTCCTCGTCGGCTTCCTCATCGGTTCGCGGGGAGCCGACGGTCCGGACTCGCTTGGCTCGGCCGCGGCCACCCCGGACCGGCGGGCGGATCACGTCGCTGCGCTGGAGGCGGCCGGTCTCGACGTAGTGGAGGCCCCGCCGGTTCCCGAGGCCCCCGAGACGTGGGGTGACTACAAGCTGGACGCCTCCTGGGACGGGCAGGTTCGCGTGTTCGAAGACGGAGACGTCGTCCCCGTCCGAGGTGAGAGCGGGGAGGTGTTCCCCGCGAGCCAGAACGGATGCGGCCTCGAGGTCTACCTCGTCACATTCCGTTCGGTGGGCGAGGGGATCCGCGTGGAGGCGCGGTTGGTGAACGCCGTCGGCGCCTCCGTGGATTCGGCGGTCCTGCAGGAGGGCTGGATGCTCGGGACCAACTGCGTCACACCGTCGTTCGCATTCCACGAGTCGGACCTCGGCGGGGGCATCGGGGAGGTGGCCTACACGGTGCACCGCTACCGCCAGTCCTCGGTCGCGGAGTCGAGTCGGGGGACGTCCACCACCTCTCCGACGGCTGCCCCCGTTCCCGCGCCGGAACCCGTCCCACAGGTCCCCGCCCAGCCCACCTTCGTCGAGTGCGTTCCCGGTCTGGCCTCACTCGGCATCTACAGCGACGGATCCACCAGGCGGGACACCAGGTGCCCGGAGCCGGACGTTCTCGAAGCGGAGAGGGTCTGCGGCGGTATGTACGGCTGGCGGGAGGTGTCGCGCGAGCGCTACGTCGAACTGTGCGGGCAGGAACCTCCGACCGGCGGGTGAGGCCTCCCGAAGGTGCTTCCGGGCGCCTTGTCTCCCACAAGTCGCACGGGAGGCCCGCCGACGGTGCATCATCGTCCCAGGCGAGGTTCATCACGGGCCCGACAACTGCTGGCACGCCGGGCCCGGGCAGACGAGCGGAGACCACCCATGGGCACAGCGACGCGCGCGGATCAGGGTCATCGACAACCGAGGCGGCACGATGTCGGCCGCCCGGAACCGGTCGCCGCCGCCCCGCCGGTGGGCCTGAGTGCCGCGCCCCGGGTTCTGCTCCTCAACGCCAGTTACGAGGCGTTGACCGCCCTGCCGGCCCGCCGCGCGGTGGTGATGCTCCTCGGCGGCAAAGCCGACGTCGTCCACGACCACCCGCGCCAGATCGTCGTGCGGAGCGTGGACACGTCCGTCCGGCTGCCGTCGGTGATACGGCTCCGCGAGTACGTACGCATCCCGTACCGGGCCCGGATCCCCATGACGCGGGCCGCGCTCATGCACCGCGACTCCCACCGCTGCGGATACTGCGGGGCCAGGGCCACGACGATCGACCACGTCGTCCCGCGTAGCAGGGGCGGGGCCCACACCTGGGAGAACTGCGTGGCGTCGTGTGCACCGTGCAATCACCGCAAGGCGGACAGGCTGCTGTCGGAGATGGGGTGGG
Source organism: Rhodococcus sp. (in: high G+C Gram-positive bacteria) (assembly GCA_012514505.1). Lineage (GTDB taxonomy): Bacteria > Actinomycetota > Actinomycetes > Mycobacteriales > Mycobacteriaceae > Rhodococcus_F. Next base: position 19,647 of record JAAZAD010000046.1, read on the forward strand.
AGCTGCGGGTACCGCTGGTCGCGCCTCAGGGCAGCACGTGGCGTCTGGTCTCACAGCTCCGGCAGATCGAACCGCACTGG
>JAAZAD010000432.1 GCA_012514505.1 Rhodococcus sp. (in: high G+C Gram-positive bacteria)
AGGCGAAGGTGGAAGGCGGACTCCAGGGCGGCGCGTGCGGGGGTCGACAGGCCGAGCGTGCGCGAGAACTGCGCGAGGAACGCCTGCGCCGTGCCCGCTCCCCCGATGGACACCACCCGTGCGGCATCCACGCCGTCTCGCACGGCAGACAGTGCGGCGAACGCACCGAACGAATGACCGACGACGAGGTCGAACGGACCCTCGTTCTCGGCGAGGCGGCGAGCGGCTGCGACCCAGTCGCGGACGTCCGTGCGGCGGCCAGGGGAGCCGCCGTGCGCCGGCGCATCGAACGCATGCACGCGGTACCGCTCTGCGAGGAGATCGCGCACCAGTGTCGCGAACTGCGAGCTCCGGCCGTGCCAGCCGTGCAGGAGCAGGGCGGCTCGAGTGCCAGTGCCCCATTCGTAGGTGTGCACCGTGCGTCCGCGCACCTGGATGACGTCGCAGCGCGCGGCACCGTGCGTGGCCTCATCGGCTGTGCGCACGCGCATGCGCGGTCGTGTGGAGAAGAAGAGCGGGAGGGCGAGTCGACCTCCGAGTGCGGGTGAGGCTGACGCCGTCAGGTGGATGCTGCCGGCTGCGATCTTGCGTGCGATTGACACGTGGGCTCCTATCTGTACGAACGATCGTATCTAAAGTATCGGAACGATCGTTCGTACACTAGATGCATGTCGAAGACGGACGAGGTGGATGCAGGACTCGACGGTCGTCGTGCTCGCGGCGATGCGTCGCGACGGGCGGTGCTGAGCCATGCGATGGATCTGGTGTCGGTCGAAGGGCTGGACGGGTTGAGCATCGGCCACCTGGCCGAGGTCTCCGGTCACAGCAAGAGCAGCATCGCGGGCCTGTTCCGGAACAAGGCGGGGCTGCAGCTCGCCACCGTCGATGCCGCGCGCGCGGTGTTCGTGGCAGTGGTGGTCGAACCGGCCCGCGAGCACCCCCGCGGGCTGGGCCGACTGGTCGCGCTGATGCACCACGTCAGCGAGCACTCTCGCACGCGTGTCTTCGCGGGGGGATGCTTCTTCGCCGCTGTCAGCGCCGATGTCGACTCCAAGCCCGGGCCGGTGCGTGACGCCGTGCGCGCGGCGATGTCGGATTGGTACGGCTACATCGAGGTGCATGTGCGTCATGCGGCCGAAGCCGGTGAGCTCGAGATCGAGCCCGACGAGATCGAGCTTCTCGCCTTCGAGCTGCCGGCGCTGTACGAGCAGGCCAATGCCCGCTCACTGCTCTACGGCAGCGATCGGCCGTATGCGATCGCGGCGCGCGGCATCCGCGATCGGCTGCGTCGGGCGGGAGCGGATGCCTCAGCGCTCGTACTCCTCGAGCGCTGAGTGCGATGCTGCGGACGGCGCCGCCTGTCGGTGCTGAGGGCCGCGGTGCGAGGATCAGGCCAACCGGACCACCTCGCCGTCCCAGGTGAACGTCGTGTCCAGCCCCGCACGCCGTGAGATGTCCTCGATGTACTCCAGCACAGAGTCGCGGTCACCCCTGGCCAGCGGCACGGGGGAGGCGGTGTCGTCGATCCAGCACGGGATCAGGCCTGCGTGCACGCCGTGCTCGTCGACGTCGAGCACGGCGATCGCGGTGTTGCGGCTCGCCGGGTGGAACGGGTAGCCGGGCATCTTCGGGTCAGGTGAGAATCCGTACATCTCGACTCGGCGCTTTGCCCAGGCCTTGAGCTCCTCGGACTCGCTGCCCTCCGGCGGGGTCAGCGCGTCGGTGATCGTGACGAAGTTGCCGAGGCCATGGAAGATCGGTTTGCCCCGGTACATCTCGATGCCTCGCGTGATGTGCGAGTGGTGCCCGACGACCGCGTCTGCGCCGGCATCGATCGCGGCCATGAACGAGCTAGGGCATACTCAGCCAGCTGTCCCCCTGGCCCGCCCATGCCGTGGTCAGCGCAGACGAACACCAGGCGACTCTGTAGCTTTGACCTACGAGGCGACCCGGTCGCAGGGCGGCGTCCCCGCCCCGCTCTCTCGACCGGTCAGGACGCGAGGAGAGGCATGGATCGGAACGAGAAGAAGCGGCTCCGAGAGCGCATCGGAGAGCACCTGGACGTGTCCGGCGCA
>JAAZAD010000047.1 GCA_012514505.1 Rhodococcus sp. (in: high G+C Gram-positive bacteria)
ATGCCGCGGCCTCCTCGACCTCTCGGTCTGCCTCGATCAGGACGGGTTGGACCGACCGCACCACGAACGGCAGCGTGACGAACGCAAGCGCAACGACCAGACCGGGCTGTGTCGCGTTGAGCTGGAGACCGACGGGGCTCTGCGGTCCGTACAGCGCGAGCAGCACGATGCTCGCCACGATCGTGGGAAGAGCGAACGGCAGGTCGATCAGTGCGTTGACGATCTTCTTGCCCGGAAACTCGTCCCGTACGAGTACCCACGCGATCAATGTGCCCATCACCGCGTTGATCAACGCCACCACGACGGACACGGTGACCGTGATGCGAAGGGTGGCCAGCGCGTTCGGTGTAGTTACGGCGTCCCAGAATCCACCGAAGCCTTCCGCGAAGGCTTCGGTGGCCAGGGCCGCGAGTGGTAGCAGGACGATGATGCTCAGCCACAGGGTGGCGATGCCGATTCCGAGCGGGCCTACGGCCCCGGTTACTTTCGCGGCGGTTCGCCCACGCTGCTTCGGGGCGGGCGCTTCTACTGGCGTACTCACGGTCGGTTCTGCTTCCGGCTCTACTTCGTTGCGTTGTCGTAGATCACGGCGATGGCGCCGGTGCCTTCGGCAAAGAGCTCCTCATCGACGGCACCCCATCCACCGAGGTCGTCGATCGTCCACAACGTTTCGGGTTCCGGGAAGTCCGCAGAGAATTCCTCTGCAACGGCAGGGTCGACGGGCCGAAATCCGGCTTCACCCCACAGGCGCTGGGCGTCCTCTGTGTAGAGGAAGTCGAGGAATGCCTGGGCCTTTTCCGCGTTCGCTGAATCGCTGATCACCGCAGCCGGGTTCTCGATCTTGAAGGTCACCGGCGGCGTCACATGCTCGACCGGATCGCCGTTGCGCTCGATGAACAGTGCCTCGTTCTCGTAGCTGAGTAGCACGTCTCCGGTGCCCTGCAGGAACGTTTCGGTGGCCTCGCGACCGGACTTGGGCTGCACTTTCACGTGGTCCTGGACGAGGGCGGTCACGTAGTCGAGCCCGGCCTGCTGGTCCTGCCCACCGTTGCTCTTCGCAGCGTAGGGGGCGAGCAGGTTCCACTTCGCCGATCCCGAGCTGAACGGATTCGGTGTAACGACCTCGACGTCATCACGCAGAAGGTCGTCCCAGGTCCGGATATTCTTGGGATTGCCCTCACGCACGACGATCGTCACCACGGAACCGAACGGCACGCCCTTGTCTGCGCCGGTATTCCAGCCCTCGTCGATGAGACCCGCGTCGACGAGTCGTGTGATGTCGGGTTCGACGGAAAAATTCACGAAATCGGCGGCGGCGCCATCGCGTACCTTGCGCGACTGGTCGCCCGAGGGGCCGTAGGACTGCTGGAACACGACTCCCTCACCTGCCTCGGTCTCCTGGAATGCCGGGATCAACAGGTCGAAACCGGTCTTCGGCACCGCGTACGCATACAGGTTGACGGTGCCGCCGGAACCATCGGCGCCCGTGTCACCACCGACGGTATCGCTGGCTCCGCCGCCCGAGCACGCGGTCAAGAATGTGGACGTCGCGACGGCGAGCGCCGCCAGGCCGAGAAATGTGGAACGAATCGTCATCGTGGGTGCCTCCTGCAGGCTGTTCCGGACGGAACAGAGCGGACAGATCTGGGATTCGGGAAATCCGGGTCGATGTCATCACGAGACCGCAGCCACGGTCGCCCGCCTCACAGAATCGGGCAGGGCACAGCACTCGTCCGAAGCCGGTCCATTGGAGAACCGACGACAGGCGATACCACGGGGTCGCGAACCCGGTTGCCGGTGCGGTGGAACCGCTGACATCGGCGCGGGTGGATCAGCGACAACAACAGTCGATGTCGGCAACAGACGGCATGCCCACAGCAATCAACGCCAGTTCATGGCGTGCGCTGGGCAATGCGTTTGCAGACACTCGGCAGACTCTAGCAGAGCTTGAACGGGGGTCCAGCAGGAAGTTCGACGCCCGAGTTCTACAGCGTCAGCAACCACGCGACGACTACGAGAACGAGAAGCGCGATGAGCGCCAGGGTCACTCGCGAGCGTGGCATGTCAACAATCCTCCATGTTCGGTGCCGATGGTGCTGTGTCTCCGTTCCGTGGAGACGGTCCGGGTTCGCCTCGCCCCAGCGCGGCGAAACCCGTCGCGATGACGCGGTCCAGCACCCAGGCCACCGCACCACCCAGCGGCACCATCACGATCAGCACCAAAGCGGTCTGGGGCACGAACGACAGGCCCGTGAGCCACAGTTCGAACCCGTCCCACCACGATGCCGCCCGTTCCATCCCGCCCACTGTAGTGCGTCCGCCCGTTTGCCCTGCGTCACACCCGCGCCGGACCGATCATGGAGAGATGACCTCCGCCGCACACACACCGTCGTCCCTGCCGAACCGCACACCGTTCCCTCCGATCGGCGACTACGGGTTCCTGTCGGACTGCCAGACGTCATGTCTGGTTGCGCGCGACGGTTCCGTCGAATGGTTGTGCGTGCCGCGCCCCGATTCACCGAGTGTGTTCGGCTCACTGCTCGATCGCAGCGCAGGTCACTTCCGCATCGGGCCACACGACCGG
>JAAZAD010000433.1 GCA_012514505.1 Rhodococcus sp. (in: high G+C Gram-positive bacteria)
CGAACAACGCGGTACTAGGGCCACTGAACCCCTGCCACAAAGCAGTTCTCAGATCAGCGTGATCCCGGATGGCCGCAAGTAGTCCCGGTCCGGCAGCGCGGACTTCCGACCTGGCGAAGAGTTCCGAACTCCCGGTCACCACCCACCGAATCCATCCCATCCGGTCGGTGCCCTCGAAAGGACTCAGATCGGGCGTCGCGCCGAGGATCGCGTGCAGGACGAGGTGGGCTTTCGACGGCCACCTGCGCGCCATCGACGCCCGGCTCACGCCCGTCCTCGCCGAAATCGCCCGCAGGCTCAGTTGCTCCCATCCCACCTCGATCAGCATGTCTCGAGTTGTGGCCAGCACTTCGTCGTCGATACGCGGGTCGCGGGGTCGGCCCGATTTGGTCAAGTTCATCACCTCGAATTGCAGACAGATGGGCAGGGAGCGTTATATCGTCCACTTACGAGTCCACTGGCATCGTAACAAAAGGCGGATCCAATAGATGAGAATTGCTGTCACCGGGGCCACCGGTTACGTAGGTGCCCACACCACCGCGGCGCTGTTGGCAGACGGGCACACCGTGCGGCTCCTGACCCTTCCCGGCGAACCGGACGTGGCCACGCTGTTTCCGGCGCAGTTCTACTCCGAACATGCAGATCGGATCGAAGTACTCGAAGGGGACATCCGTGATGCGACCGCGGTCGAGAAGCTCCTCGACGGCGCCGATGCGCTGCTGCACGCCGCGGGCATCGTGGGCACCGACGACAGCCGAGAGCAGCTGATGTGGGATGTGAACGTGCAGGCCACAACCCTGATCCTGTCGAAGGCCGCGATGCTCGGACTCGACCCGATCGTTCATGTGGCGAGTTTCAGTGCGCTCTTCCCATCACCTGATCCGGTGATCGGACCGAACAGTCCCTCCGCACTGGCCCGCAGCGCCTACGGCCGGACCAAAGCAGCGGCGGACCGCGTGGCCCGCGCCCTGCAACAGGCCGGCGCTCCGATCGTCATCACCTATCCGGCGAGCGTCGTCGGGCCCGGACTCGCCGGCAGCCGGGGCATCACCGAGCAAGGGTGGGAGACGATCCTGAAATTGGGTATCGCACCCCGCCTGCGAGGTGGGATGCAGATGATCGACGTACGGGATGTGGCAGCAGTCCACGCGGCCGCAATGGTCCCCGGTCGCGGTCCTCGTCGCTATATCTGTGGCGGTGAGCTGATCTCCTTCAACGCCATGGTCGACATCCTCGAGCGCGAAACAGGCAGCGCAATTCGTCGAATCCCACTACCAGGGAAGCTGTTTCGTGCCATCGGTTCCGTGTGCGACGTACTGAGACCCGTGTTGCCGACCTCGGCGGGGCTCAGCTACGAAGCGGCCTGGCTGTTGACGTCCGCCGTACCGACCGACGATTCACTGACACGATCCGAACTGGAACTCGACTGGCGATCACCGACTGATGCGCTCGCCCAGACCGCCCGCAAAGAGGTGCCCGCATGAAACCGTTCGAGGCCGCAAAACTCGGTCCACTGACCTTGCGCAACCGGTTCGTGAAAGCCGCGACCTTCGAGGGCGTCATGCCGCGGGGGAGGGTCACCAACCAGCTCGTCGACTTCCACACCGAAGTCGCACGTGGCGGTGCCGCCATGACCACCGTGGCGTACTGCAGCGTCTCGAAGGCGGGACGTGTGCACGCCAACACGCTCGTCCTCGACAGCGACCACGTACCTGACCTGCGCAGACTTACCGATGCAGTCCACGCAGAGGGCGCCCTGGCCTGCGCGCAGATCGGGCACGCCGGGCTGGTCGCCAACACCCTGTCCAACAAATCCAAGACGCTCGCGCCGTCCACACGATTGAGTCCGCCGGCGATGGGGCTCGTGCGCGGGGCCACCCTGGATCAGCTCGACGAGATAGTCGAGCAGTTCGAATCCGCCGCCCGCAATGCGGTCGATGCCGGTTTCGACGCACTCGAAGTGCACCTCGGGCACAACTATCTCCTCAGCTCGTTCATGAGTCCGAACCTCAACAAGCGCCGCGACCGTTACGGCGGCAACACCAGTGGTCGGGCAGAGTTTCCGCGCCGCGTTCTCGGACGCATCAGGGAGGCTGTCGGAGATCAGGTCGCGGTGACCGCCAAGTTCAACATGGCCGACGGCGTCCCGAAAGGACTGTGGCTCGACGAGAGTCTGCAAATCGCACAGTGGCTCGAGGCAGACGGAAATCTGGATGCACTTCAACTCACCGGCGGCAGTTCACTCCTCAACGGTATGTACTTCTTTCGTGGCGAAGTGCCTATGGCCGAGTTCGTGGCCGCCCAACCAAAACTGGTGGGCTACGGCCTGAAGATCTACGGCCCCAGAATCTTTCCCACTTACCCCTTCGAGGAAGCCTTCTTCCTCCCGATGGCCCGCCAGTTCCGAGAAGCCTTGTCGATGCCGCTCATTCTTCTCGGCGGCATCAACCGGATCGACACCGTCGAAGCTGCTCTCGAGGAGGGATTCGAGTTCGTCGCGATGGCCCGCGCATTGCTACGCGACCCGTACCTCGTCGAGAAGTTCCGCGGGCGCGAGGTTCGAGAGGGTCTGTGCATCCACTGCAACAAATGCATGCCCACCATCTATCAGGGCACGCACTGTGTCCTCCGCAATACGGACGTCATGCGCGATACGGGGGTCGGGAACAACACCCTCTAGTCTGGTGTTGACCCAATCGTGCACCTGCACGAAGGCACATCATCACGCACTGACTATGGGAAGGCCCGCATGACCACTCCGTCGACGGTTCACGAACTCATCATCGTTGGCTCCGGACCTGCCGGGTACACCGCGGCCGTCTACGCAGCTCGCGCAGAACTCCAGCCGTTGCTGTTCGAGGGCACTCAGTTCGGTGGCGCCCTCATGACCACCACGGATGTCGAGAACTTCCCCGGCTTCCGCGACGGCATCATGGGCCCCGACCTCATGGAGCAGATGCGTGAACAGGCCAAACGCTTCGGCGCCGACATCCGTACCGAGGATGTCGACGAGATCGACCTGACCGGTCCGATCAAGAAGGTCGTCGTCGGCGGCGAGACCCACGAAGCCCACGCCGTGGTCCTCGCGATGGGCGCAGCGGCACGGTACCTGGGCATTCCCGGCGAGGAGACCCTCCTTGGACGCGGCGTCAGCGCCTGCGCCACCTGCGACGGGTTCTTCTTCAAGGACCAGGACATCGCCGTGATCGGCGGCGGCGACTCCGCGATGGAGGAGGCCACCTTCCTCACCCGCTTCGCGAAGAGTGTCACCGTCGTGCACCGTCGTGACGAGTTCCGTGCCTCGCGGATCATGCTCGAGCGCGCCAAGTCGAATGACAAGATCCGGTTCGTCACCAACGCCACCCCGCTCGAGGTTCTCGGCGAGAACAGCGTCACCGGCCTGCGTGTTCAGGACACCGTATCGGGTGAAGAGACCACCTTGCCGGTCACCGGCGTGTTCGTCGCCATCGGCCACGACCCGCGCAGCGAACTCGTGAAGGGCCAGGTCGACATCGACGACGAGGGCTACGTACGCGTACAGGCCCCCACCACCGCCACGTCGCTCGATGGCGTCTTCGCAGCTGGTGACCTGGTCGATCACACCTACCGCCAGGCCATCACGGCCGCCGGAACCGGATGTTCGGCCGCCATCGACGCCGAGCGTTGGCTCGCAGAGCGTGGCGACATCACGGCCAACACCGTTGCCGCAGCCGGCGCACCCGTCGACGCCTGACCTTCGTCTGCTCTTCCGCTCACCGATTAGGAGAATCCCGTGTCGAACACCGTCACCATCACCGACGATTCCTTCAAGCAGGACGTTCTCGCCAGCGACAAGCCGGTCCTCGTCGACTTCTGGGCCACTTGGTGCGGCCCCTGCAAGATGATCGCACCGGTTCTCGAGGAGATCGCCGGCGAGAACTCGGACAAGCTGACCATCGCGAAGCTCGACATCGACGCCAACCCCGGCGCCGCCCGCGACTTCCAAGTCATGTCGATCCCGACGCTGATCCTGTTCAAGGACGGAAAGCCGATCAACACCATCGTCGGTACCAAGGGCAAGGCTGCCCTGCTGAAGGAGCTTGCCGACGTTCTGTGACGAGAACCATGCTCTCGAGACAGCTGTGAGAATCCGGGGCCCTGTGACAGGCGGGGTCCCGGATTCCCTCTTTTATGGGAACGTCTGAGAGAATCTGTCGATACGCCCGTGCCGCACCAGCGGAAACGGACACATCGCCCGAGTATCGCCAACCGCACGAGAGGCTTTGAGAATGCATCGACTCCGTCACGGCGATCACGGCGCTGCCGTCGCGGAAATTCGAGGCACGCTGTCCCATCTCGGTTTCCTGCACAACGGCGTCGCCGATACCCGGCGTGAGGCCGCCAACGGCTCCCATTGGACCTCACCCGACGCGATGTTCGATCATCACCTCGACAGCGCTGTGCGGGCTTTCCAGCAGCAACGCGGCCTGCTCGTCGACGGTGTGGTGGGCCCTGCCACCTACCGGTCCATCAAGGAAGCCTCGTACCGCCTCGGCGCACGCACTCTCATCTACCAGCTGTCCGCACCGTTGTACGGCGACGACGTCGCCACCCTCCAGACTCGGCTTCAGGATCTCGGCTTCTACGTCGGCCGGGTCGACGGCTACTTCGGTCCGCAAACCCATGAGTCGTTGAGTTCGTTCCAACGTGAGATCGGGATCGCGTCGGACGGGATCTGCGGACCTGACACGCTTCGCTCACTCGAACTACTCGGCACCCGGGTCACCGGCGGCTCCCCGCACGCGATCAGCGAAGAGGAGCTGGTTCGACGTTCCGGCCCCCAGCTGAGCGGTAAGCGCATCGTCATCGATCCCGGGCTGGGCGGAGAAGCCACCGGAGCGATCGTCCAGGGCCCCGAAGGTCTCATCTCGGAGGCAGAGATCCTCTGGGATCTCGCGAGCCGCCTGGAAGGCCGCATGTCGGCGACCGGCATGGAGACGTTCCTCTCGCGCCCGCAGACTGCCAATCCGTCGGAAGCGGAACGTGCGTCCACCTCCAACGCATTCGACGCGGATCTGATGATCTCGTTGCGCTGCGCGTGCAGCTCCAGCCCCGCCGCGAACGGTATCGCCAGCTTCCACTTCGGCAACTCGCACGGGTCCACTTCGATGATCGGGCAAGTTCTCAGCAGCTTCATTCAGCGCGAGATCGTTGCGCGAACCCACCTGCAGGATTGCCGAACACATGGGCGCACTTGGGATTTGCTGCGTCTGACGGACATGCCGACCGTTCAGATCGACCTCGGGTATCTGACGAACAGTTCGGATTCGTCCGTCCTCAGCAGCGCACGCGCCCGTGACGCCATCGCCGAGGCGATCCTGGTGTCGGTGAAGCGGTTGTATCTACTCGGGCAGGACGACCAGCCCACCGGCACTTACACGTTCGCCGAACTGCTCGCCGAAGAGTTGTCGGCCGCCGACCGCACCTGAGTCGAGGCGCTCACCCCGACCGGAGCGCGGGAGTCGGCTTTCTCACCGATCTCCACCATGCTCAACGCCGCTGATTCGAGCAACTGCTCCAGCGCTGCCTCCACGTCTTCTTTCCACCCGATATCACTGTCGATTTCGAGCCGCATCCGGGGGAAACGATGGTGGGGCGCAACAACTTCGAATCCGAAGTCCGCGAGAAAATCGGACCTGACCATGCACTCCTCGGGGGAGCACTGCAGCGCCGCCGTCGCGGAGGCCACATCCGAAGTCGGGCGATCGTCGCCGGTGTCGCTGAGACCGAACGCCTCCAACGCACGCACCCCACGCCGCACCAGGTCGGCCACCACCGCCCGGAGAAGAGTAGTCCCCAGGTCCCGTTCCTCACCGGCCGGCTCGAGCCGAACGCTGGTGAGCAGCACGGCATCTGCGCTGACGGGCGCCGTGGGAAACAGACGAGCCCGGGGGACCGTGTGGGGCGGCGCGTACAGGGCGCTCCCCACCGGCTTGCCGTCCATCACGGCCACCTGACCGCACGACCCCCACTCGAGCATGACCATCGACAGCCATGCTTCCTTCTCGAACTCCTGATCACAGAAGCCCCGCGAATCATGAACTGCCGCCGGGTCCATCTCCCAGAAGACGCAACGCCGCGCGTGGCCGGACAACTGATCCAATCCGTCCAGGGTGAGCGAAGTGACGTGAGTGGACATCACTCGGGTTCCTGCGCCCCCATCATGTCGACGATCCGCTGCAAGTCGTCCACCGAGCCGAACTCGACGACGATCTTGCCCTTCCGTTTGCCGAGGCTCACGGTGACGCGAGTGTCGAACGAATTCGACAGCCGCTCGGCCACGTCTTGGAGGCCGGGCATCTGAATTGGGCGTCGACGTTGTTGCGGCTGTTGCGTATCGCCGTCACTGCGGTTCGCGAGCGTCACGGCCTCCTCGGTGGCACGAACCGACATACCTTCTGCCACGATTCGGGCAGCGAGTACTTCTTGAGCGTCCGCACCGGATTCCAAGGACAGCAACGCACGAGCGTGTCCTGCGGACAGCACACCCGCTGCCACCCGACGCTGCACGGGGATGGGCAGGCGCAGCAGGCGAATCATGTTGGTGACGACCGGACGTGAGCGTCCGATCCGCTCGGCCAGTTCCTCGTGCGTGACCTCGAACTCTTCGAGAAGCTGCTGATACGCAGCGGCCTCTTCGAGGGGGTTCAACTGCACACGGTGAACATTCTCGAGAAGGGCATCGCGGAGCATGGCGTCGTCGGCCGTCTCACGGACAATCGCTGGGATCGCCTCGAGGCCGGCTTCCTGACTGGCCCGCCATCGACGCTCGCCCATGACGAGCTGATACTTGCCGTCCTCGATCGGACGCACCACGATCGGCTGCATCAGCCCGAACTCGCGGATCGAGTGAACCAGTTCGGCGATCGCCTCGTCGTCGAACACCTGGCGTGGCTGCTTCGGATTGCGCTCGATGCTCTCCGGTGCCAGTTCGCGGTACACCGCCCTGCCGGGGGAGGAGAGGGGTTCAGTGCCCTCGTTGTTGCCTACCGCGGCGGTGTCGGTGGTGTCGCCGTTCTTGGCGTCTTTCACCTTCGTGTCGTCAGAGCCGCCGTCTCCGTTCGACGCCGCTGCACCGTTGGACGCCGCATCACCATTCGATGCCGGCTTGGTCATCACGTCGGCGGGAGTTGGCGCGCGACGCGAGTCAGCGCCGATGACGACATCGGCCGCCGCACTGCCGAGACCGGGACCGGCTGCGGGGCCGGTCGGAATAAGAGCGGCCAACCCTCGGCCGAGTCCACCCTTACGCGTCTGGCTCATTTCTTCTCCTGCGTCGAGTTAGCAGCTGTACGAGCCGCGAGTTCGCGGCCCGCATCCAAATAGCTCATTGCCCCACGTGAACCGGGGTCGTAGTCGAGGACGGTCATCCCGTAACCGGGAGCCTCCGACACCTTCACGCTGCGGGGGATTACTGCCTTCAGAACAGCCTCACCGAAGTGGCTGCGCACCTCGTCTGCCACCTGGTCCGCCAACTTGGTGCGGCCGTCGTACATGGTCAGCAGAACGGTCGAAACATGAAGTTCGGGGTTGAGGTGTGACTGCACGAGTTCGATGTTGCGGAGCAACTGTCCGACGCCTTCGAGTGCGTAGTACTCGCACTGGATCGGAATCAGCACTTCCTTGGCCGCGACCATCGCGTTCACGGTGAGCAATCCGAGCGACGGCGGGCAGTCGATGAGGATGAAGTCGGCTTCCAAATCACCGAGCGCCTGGGGGGTGAGGGCCGCCTTGAGTCGGCCTTCGCGAGCCACCATCGACACCAGTTCGATTTCGGCGCCGGCTAGATCGATGGTGGCGGGAATGCAGAAGAGGCGTTCGCTATGGGGGCTCTGCTGGATGGCTTCCTTCGCCGTCACGTCTCCGAGAAGAAGTTCGTAGCTGGAAGGGGTGCCCGACTGGTGCGGCACACCGAGGGCGGTACTGGCGTTGCCCTGCGGGTCCAGGTCCACCACCAGAACCGTGAGTCCCTGCACTGCCAAGGCGGATGCGAGATTCACCGCGGTGGTGGTTTTGCCTACACCACCCTTCTGGTTGGCGATCGTCAGGACGCGACGTTCCGGTGGCTTTGGCAGTGACACCGAACCCGGGTGCAGGACCTGGCTTGCTCGGTGCGCCGCGGCCCCGATCGGGGTCTCGTCCACTGACAGACTCGCATAGGGGGCCGTGAATCCATCGTCCCCATTCAGCGACTGGTCGGATTGACGGTCGGTTTCACGTGAAACTGTTTCACGTGAAACGGCGGATTCAGGTCCACCCGACATTGACTACTCCTTCTGTTGGAAAACATTGGCTGCTCTGCATCCGCACAGTGCAATCTCTACGACGGCCTTCTCGGCGACGACTCATCGACGACGCCCAAGCCGCCGCGGAAGACGCTCCGCACGCACCACAACGGTTGCCGTTGGAAGTAGGTCACCCCCGCACTCGACAACGTCCACCTTGCCAGCACCCAGACGAGTAAGGGAAGCACGGTCACGGGAAATTTCTTCGGCTGCGCTAGAACCTTTCAACGCAAGCATTCTTCCATGCTCGTGAACCAGCGGGAGGGACCATCTCGCCAACTTCTCGAGCGGTGCGACTGCCCGCGACGTGACCACGTCAGCACCGCCGACTTCCTTGAGGACACCGGACTCTTCCGCACGGCCACGCACCACCAGAACGTCGAGTCCGTTCGTCTCCACGAACTCGGCCAAGTAGACGGAGCGGCGAAGGAGGGGCTCGACCAGAGTGATGCGGAGGTCTGGGCGGGCGATGGCGAGTGGAATACCGGGGAGGCCGGCACCACTGCCGACGTCTACTACGGACTCACCCTCTGCGATCAGTTCGCCGAGTACGGCGCAGTTGAGGATGTGTCGCTCCCAGAGCCGGGGGATCTCTCGTGGACCGATGAGTCCACGCTCCACGCCGTCGGTCGCCAGCGATTGGTGGTAGCGCTCCGCGATGTCGAAGCGATCGCCGAACACCGCCCGAGCCGTTGCGAGTTCGTCCCATTGTGTCGGCTCTACGCCATTCGGTTCCACGTGAAACATCCTCCGTGAACATCGCGAAATCAACAAACCAGATGAGTTCATTATCCGCTTCACTTCTCAGAATGTTCGGGTATCCCTCGCGAGTTGGGTGTGCGTCATCCCTCATTGCCCAAGAATTCTTCGATGGGGGAGGGGAGGGGCTCGCCTGAAATCGGGGCTCATGTTTCACGTGGAACAGCAGCCGAAATCTACCCTGTCACAGTGACGAAATGGACGCGGGTGATTGCACACGTCCCAACAACACCATTTTGGCTATATTCGCGACGCCCACTCGCCTCATTGAAGGAGGCACGCGTCGCGGATCGCGTCTTCCAATCGCAGCGTTTCACGTGAAACACGAAATCCCGGCGCTGCCGCCGCCGCCTGAGAGAATGGCTTCGTGGCGTCGCTCTATCCAATCGTCGAACCATACGATTCCGGTTGCCTTGCCGTTTCAGATGGCAACACCCTGTTCTGGGAAACAGTCGGTAGTCCGGCCGCAGTCGTCCTCTCGCCGACGACCCGTCGACTAACACAACCGAGCACTTGGTCGCTGATATCGAACATCTTCGGGAGCATCTCGTGATCGACCAATGGCTCGTGCTTGGCGTGTCTTGGGGTGTGACTCTAGGACGGACCTACGACCAGGCTCATCCCGACCGGGTCGTCGGGTTGGCATTCGGAGCCGTCACTGCAGGAACGAGTTGCGAGATCGCGTGGATCCCACGCGTCGATTCTTCCAATTGAACGGGAACGGTTCACCGTGCGGATACCGGAGAGCGAGCGCCACAGAAGCATCGCCGGCGCATACGCACGTCTGCTTACCCACGCCGATCCAGGTATTCGCGAGAACGTCGCACTACGCTGGTGCCAGTGGGAAGACACAAACGTTTCCCTGAAACCCGACTGGGCTCCGAACCCCAGATGCCAAGATCCCACCTTCCGGATGGTGTTCGCGCGTCTCGTCACCCACTACTGGGGCAATCCCTGTTTTCTCGCGGACGAGCAACTGCGCGACGGGATGAACATGTTGACCGGGCCCCCGCTGTGCTCGTCCACGGGAGATGCGACGTGTCCAGTCCTCTCGGCACCGCTTGGGAACTACACCAACGGTGGCCTGGCAGCCCTCTCATTGTCGACGACGCTGGCCATGGGGGTGGGAGTTTCACCAGCCACCTTGTCGACGCAGTCGATGCTGTCGCCGCCACCGTCTACGAAACGATGTATCGGGACATCGTGGACACTTCTGCAGGCTGCCATTCCAAGGCTGGTGAGACGCTCGTCGATACCTGCAACGAAGAGTGCGCAGACTGAATCTCGCCGACGAATCAGAACTCGCCGTCATTCGGAAGATCCTCGTGCTCCAAGGGGCGTGACCCGGCGCAACGCCTAGCTGTCGGCAGTTCCGCTAGCAGTCGACCTCTCCGTATACGGGGCTTCTTCGGTAAACGCCCGCCGGTACGGATCCGAGAACAGGACGAGTCGACTGGAGGAGGGATCGCCGTGGAGGTGGCTCGAATCGCGGCGGCCGGAGCGCTGGCCGTTGCCCTGGGCTGCATACTGACACCGATAGTCAGCGCACAGGACTTCGGCAACTTCGGTCAGTACGGGTCCGTGCAGTAAACGGTTCCGGATCCCGTGGGAGCCGTCGCCACCCACCATGAACGTCCTTCTCAGCCCGTTCGACACCGCCGAGATGCACTGCGCCTCGTGGCACGGGATCGCCCACATATCTACCAGCTCGATGTGGGGCAAGAAGCACAGCATCAACATGGCCACTGTCAGCCTGGGAAGCATCAACCAGCCCCTGGAGTTCTAAGTGCGGAATCCGGCGACGTTCTGATCGAACAGGTCGGTCCTCATTCCGCCGCGGGCTCCGGGGCGGCGACGGGCCGGGCAGATCAGGGCAGCGTTGTGGCTTCTTGCCCTCGGCGCGTTGCGGTCGTAGTAGGCGACATCGTGACCGCATGCGCGGGCAATGGTGACCGGCAGGGCGCCGAACGTGTTCGGCTGGTCGACGGTCACCAGAGCCGGGCTGTGTCGGCCAGGTGGTCCAGTACGACGTGGTGTTCGCCCTTTGCTCACGTCGATGCCGCAGAACATGCGGCCCATCAACGACACGACGTTCGGCGTCACGACCCACGGATCATTCGAGGGGCAAGAAGACATACCAAACTTGGCTATCGTCACCCTTGTTGCATGCGTGCGAAGAAGGTAACGGGCAACCGGCATAGGCTGAGAACGTGAGACACAGCAATGCACTCATCCTTGTTGCCGCTACTGCGACCTCCATTGCTGCGTGTGGAGTCGAATCTTCCACCCCGTCGACCACTCCTCCACCTGTGCCATCGACGAGCACCGAAATGATCTTGGTCGACGCAACATGTCAGGCCCGCAACATTGGCGCCCTCTACGGGTTGGTTCTCGAGGGCCCTGAGGTTCCCGAGCCGACAACGATCCCTTCGGACTTCTCACCGAGCTCTGTCATCACGTGCGAGCCCGATTGGACTGACGGGAACGCGGACGATACCGCCGTGTGGGTTGAGACGCATCGGGAAGGCGATTTCGAATTGGTGCTGCGAGCATACGGCGAAGATTCCGAGCCGCGGGATTGGTCTTGCCACGCCGATCAAGTGATTCCTCCGACCGTGTGGCTGGTCAATAAACAGGGCAATGGTCTGCGGCCGGCGCTCCCACAAACGGCGTGCGGTGCATACAAGTTCGATGCGATCACAGCGATCGAGCAGCTTCCGGTGACCAACAGAAGTGCCCGAGAAGTGGCCGTGACACCCTGAGTTTGATGACTGAGCCGCGGGGCTCCGTCACAGGGGCAAGCATTCCGGTTTCACGTGAAACCGGATCACGCGGGCCCAGCGAAAGGTGCTCCCGCCATCCCACCCTCCCTGGAGTGCGTCGCTATAAACATCACAGTGACAAATCATCCGTGGGTATTGCCATGCCGGCTTGCCACGCTGAAATTTCGCCAAAAAGTTGAACGCGAACACGATCGTCGGGGTGCCCGACGGATCATGCGGGGGAGGGGAGTGCCGGTTTCACGTGAAACAGCGAACGCCTCCCACAACGAGCTCCAACAAAAAGTGGGACCCCGGATACTTCCGGGGTCCCACATTCTCAGATTCGTGAAGTCAGTCTTTGACGACCACCACGTGTCGTGACGGCTCGGTGCCCTCGCTCTCACTCGACACTCCATCGACAGCCGCAACGGCATCGTGAACGATCTTGCGTTCGAACGGAGTCATGGGACGCAGAGCTTCTCGCTCGCCGCTGTCCAGGACGCGCTTCGATGCGGCGGTACCAAGTTCGGTCAGTTCCGTACGAAGGTTCGCGCGCCAGCCGGCCACATCCAGCATCAGTCGGCTGCGTTCGCCGGTCGACTGCTGCACGGCCAACCGCGTCAGCTCCTGCAATGCGTCGAGCACCTCACCCTTGCGGCCGACCAGCTTGCTGAGATCAGCACCGCCATCGATGCTCACTACAGCTCGGTCACCCTCGACATCGAGGTCGATGTCGCCATCGAAGTCGAGGACATCGAGAAGCTGCTCCAGGTAGTCTCCCGCAACCTCACCCTCTTCGATGAGATCGTCGTCCGCGTTCGCATCCGCGACCACCGCGTCAGTCTTGGCTTCTTCTTCTACTGCGGTATCCGGCTCACTTGCCATGAGATTCTCTTCTCCTGAAATCAGCGCCGCTTGCGCTTGTTGGACTTGCCGCGATTCTGCTGGGGACGATTCTGTTTCTGCTTCGCCTGCCCTGCGTTCGGCTTGGGCTTTGCCTTGTTCGATGCGGCCTTGTTCGGAGCCGCCGTGGTGGACGCGGCCGGCTTATCGGAAATCTCGGTGCCGCTGGTCTCCGTAACCTCAGGAGATTCGCTGTCCGTCACCGCAGACGACTGGGCCTGTGCGGCCTTCTTCTTGGCAGCCTTGGAAGGACGGGCACCGGGCTTCGGCGCATTATCGGAACGCCGCTCGAGTGCCGCAGCCTTCTTCTCTTCTTCCTCCGCATCGATACGGCGGAATACGATGTGCTGCTGTGCGTACGTCCACACGTTGTTACTGACCCAGTACAGCAAGATGGCGATCGGGAGGAACGGTCCACCGACCAGCACACCGAGCGGGAAGACCCACAGCGCGAGCTTGTTCATGATTGCCGACTGCGGGTTGGCCGCCGCTTCGGGGCTTTGGCGAGCAACCGACGCACGAGAGTTGAAGTGGGTGGCGATGCTGGCGACGATCATCAACGGAATCGAAACCATGGCGATGTTCAGCAGGCTCGGGATCGGGCCGTAGTCCGCGAACGCCTGAAGCTGGTCCGACGGCATGGTGATGAACGCCGAGATCGGGGCACCGAAGAGTCGTGCGCTCAGGAACGACTGAACGTCGTCGACGCCGAAGAAGTAGTTCGGGGTGTTGGCGTTCTGCTCGACCGACATGCCCAGCTGACCGAATCCGGTACCCGTGCGGTTGAAGGACCGGAGCACGTGGAACAGACCGATGAACACCGGGGCCTGCGCGAGAACCGGAAGGCAACCCATGATCGGGTTGAAGCCATGCTCCTTTTGCAGCTTCTGCATCTCGAGAGCTTGTCGCTGCCGGTCACCGGAGTACTTCTTCTGCAGCGCCTTGATCTGGGGCTGCAGTTCCTGCATCTGACGGGTGGTGCGCACCTGCTTGACGAACGGTTTGTAAAGAATCGCACGCAGGGTGAACACCAGGAACACCACCGACAGTGCCCAGGCGATTCCGTTGTCTGGTCCCAGAATGGCGCCGAAGGCCTTATGCCACAGCCAGAGAATTCCGGACACCGGATAGTAAATAATGTCGAGCACGGCTCTATGTACTCCTCTGTTCGTCCACGTTCGCCAGAGCGCTTGGGTGGAAACTTGTCCGACCGTCTCGGCGGGCCGGGACCGGGTCCCACCCACCAGGGTGCCAGGGGGCACACTTCGCCAGACGCACGACCGTCAAAAACAGGCCTTTGATCGCTCCGTGCGTCCTGAGTGCCTCGACTGCATACTCACTGCACGTAGGCATGAACCTGCAGGTAGGCAACCGCAACGGGGAGACATAGGTGCGGTAGAGCTCGATCCCGAAGATCAGTAGGCGCGCCGGAACCGTCCGCAGGGACGGACGATCAGATGCGCTGCTCATACTGATTCACTCACGGATTCGGTCACATGCTCGAGGAGGTTCATTCGGCGCAGAAGGCCGCGAACCTGTTCTTCCAACTCGTGGCTGTCGGCAGTCGCAGCGCCTGGAAGCGCCCGAATGACCACATCTGTTCCGTCCGGCACGCTGTGCACCAGGCCCACACAGATATGACGAAGCCGGCGTGCGACTCGATGTCGA
>JAAZAD010000434.1 GCA_012514505.1 Rhodococcus sp. (in: high G+C Gram-positive bacteria)
GACACCGCCGTGATGAGCATCATCTCCGCGCAGGTGAAGTAGCGCGTTCCGGCGCGCTACGGTCCCTGAGTCTGTCGAAGGGTTATTCCCAGCTGAAGACGACCTCGACCTCGACGGGGCTGTCCAGCGGGAGCACCGGGACACCGACGGCGGAGCGGGCGTGCGCGCCCGCTTCGCCGAACACCTCGCCGAGCAGCTCGCTGGCGCCGTTGATGACGCCCGGCTGCCCGGTGAACTCGGGGACGGATGACACGAAGCCGGTGACCTTGACCACGCCGGTGAGCCGGTCGACGCCGCCCACGGCGGCCCCGGCGGCGGCGATGGCGTTGAGCGCGGAGCGCCGGGCCAGGCCGTAGGCGTCGGCGGGTGCAACGAGTCCGTCACCCTCACCGACCTTGCCGGTGGCGGGGAGCGTGCCGTCCACCATCGGGAGCTGCCCCGACGTGTAGGCGAGATCGCCGTGGACGACGGCCGGCACGTAGGCGGCGACCGGCGGGACGACGGCGGGAAGCTCGATACCAAGCTCGGTCAGACGGGCGGAAACGTTCATGTCACTCCTGTTCGAAACGGCGTGCGGCCTCGGCCGCGGCATCCAGGCCTGTATTGGCCGCCGTGGCGGCCCCTTCGATCGGGCGCTTCAGGTAGGCGACGAGCCCACCCTCCGGGCCCTGCACCACCTGCACGAGTTCCCACCCCTGCTTGCCCCAGTTGTTGAGGATCGCGGCGGTGTTGTGGATCATGAGTGGGGTCGTGAGGTACTCCCAGGTGGTCATGACGCTCCTCGTGGATGTTCCTGATCGAAGGCTGAAAAGGAGAGGTGTATCGCGCGCCCGTGAAGGCTTCGCCCAGCTAACTCCCCTACGATCAACCCTATGCCCGCGAAGAATCGTACGGTCACCGGTGTGCTCGGAGGCTTCCTCGGACTCATCGGACTCAGCGCGATCGCCGGACTTCTGGTCACCGCCACGGTGACGCCGGCCATCGCCTTGACCAGCAACGCTGCATCCAGCGCCATCAACATGTTCGACAAGCTGCCCAGCTACCTCGACATCGACGCGCTGATGCTGCCCACCACGTTGTACGCCAAGGACTCCAAGACGGGGAAGTACGTCGAGATGACGTCCTTCTACGACCAGAACCGCTCCCCCGTCTCCTTCGACGAGATCGCGCCCGTCATGTACGACGCGATCCTCTCCAGTGAGGACCCGCGCTTCTACCAGCACGGCGGCATCGACCTGATCGGTACGGCCCGCGCCGTCCTGCAGAACATGCGTGGCGGCGGCGAGACCCAGGGTGGCTCGTCGATCAGCCAGCAGTACGTCAAGAACGTGCTCGTGCAGAAGTGTGAGTGGAACGCCGCCGATGAAGAGGCCGCGCGCAACTGCTTCCTCGAGGCGACCACAGCAGAGGGTTCGGAGGGGTACCAGCGCAAGCTCCAGGAGATGCGATACGCGATCGCCCTCGAGCAGCGCTATTCGAAGAACGACATCCTGCTCGGCTACCTGAACATCGCGAACTTCGGTGGCACCAACTACGGCATCGACGCTGCCGCGAAGTTCTACTTCGGCGTCTCTGCCGCGAACCTCTCGCTCGGCCAGGCAGCAACGCTCGCCGGCATGGTGCAGAACCCGAACAACATCCGCATCGACCAGCCCGGTGGTTCGTTCTACCACCCGTCCACTGACAGCTACACGAACAGCGCGGAAGACGGTTACGCCGACACGACGACGCGCCGCAACTACGTGCTCGACCGAATGCTGGCAGAAGGCAAGATCACGGCGGAGCAGCACGACGCGGCGAAGGCCGAGGCCATCACGCCGAACATCACGCAGCCGAAGACTGGGTGTGCGAACAGCACGGCACCCTACTTCTGCCAGTACGTGCGCGCGACGATCGCGAACGACCCGGCCTTCGGCGCGACAGCCGAGGATCGCCAGAAGGCGCTCAAGCAGGGTGGCCTGCAGGTCTATACGTCGCTCGACCTCCAGCTTCAGGCGACGACCGACAAGGCGATGGACAAGTACACGCCGACGAAGAAGACGCTCGCGGGCGACAAGAACAGCGTCTTCGGCTCAGCTGCCGTGAGTGTCGAGGCGACGACGGGGCGCATCCTCGCGATCGGTCAGAACACGAAGTTCAGCGAAGACAAGAACGTCACAGACAAGGACAAGTCCTACAGTTCGCTCGTGTACGCGAGCGATTACACCCATGGGGGATCCGGCGGGTTCGAGACCGGATCGACATTCAAGATCTTCACGTTGCTGGATTGGCTCGAGAAGGGCAAGTCGATCAACGAAGTGCTCAACGGCCGCAACCGCGTATTCGACAGGTTCGAGAACTCCTGCGAGGGCGACTGGGTGAACACGAAGAAGGTTAAGGTCCCCAACGACGGCAAGGCCGGCGGTGGGAACGGCACTCCGATGCAGTTCACGATTCGGTCACTGAACTCCGGATTCTTCGCCATGGCCCAGCAGCTCGACCTGTGCGACATCAAGAAGGTCGCCACCAAGCTCGGCGTACGCGTGGCGAGCACCAACGAAGAAGTCAACATGACGACGCAGTTCTCCATCCTCGGATCGAACAACATCTCACCGCTCGCCATGGCGGGCGCCTACGCGACCGTCGCGAACAAGGGCATCTACTGCACGCCGCACGCCATCGATCGGGTCACTGACGCGGACGGTAACGACCTGCCGATCCCGGCGAGCACGTGCGAGCAGGTCCTCGACCCGAAGGTCGCCGCGACGGCCGCCTATGCCTTCCGCGCCGTGATGACCAGCGGTACCGGCACCGGCGGAAACCCTGGTGGCAAGGTGCCGGTCATCGGCAAGACCGGTACACACAACAAGAAGCAGAAGTGGCTGGTCGAGTCGAGCACGAATGTGGCCACCGCGGTGTGGGCCGGCAACGCGAAGGGCGACGGCGACATCTCGAGGACCTACTCGAATGGCGGCAGCGTCTACTTCATGCCGTTCAAGATCAACAAGATGATCCAGGGCAAGGCCAACGAGCTTTATGGCGGAAGCAAGTTCCCGTCCCCCGACTCGAAGCTCACGCGCAAGGTGTACACGGAACTGCCGAGCGTCATCGGCATGGACACGTCGAAGGCGAAGAAGAAGCTCGAGGATGCCGGGTTCACCGTGAAGGTCGGGTCCGAGGTCGACTCGGGCGAGCCGAAGGGCACGATCGCCGAGCAGAGCCCAGGCGCCGGGCGTGTGGCCGGCGGCGCAACCGTGACGATCCGGCCGAGCAACGGCAACGGAGCGAGCATCCCGGGTGTGAACGGCCTGAATTACGGCGCTGCCGAAGGTGCGTTGCACGGATCCGGGTTCAGCAACCTGCAACAGGGAACCTGCACCGAGGACAGCAGCCTCCACCCCGGTGACCGCATCGCCACGAGCACGTCACCCGGCGAGGGCACAGTCGCCAACCGCAACGCCGCGATCTCGATCAACTACAAGGCACGTCACTGCGGCGGCTTCGGTCCGTGACCCGCAGCACCAACGGCCACCCCGCCCTCACCGCCCTCGCGACGGTGGGGGCGGTCGGCGTCGCGGCCGCCGTGTGGGGCTTCGGCATCGAACGCCACCTGTACGCGCTGCGCCGTCACACGATCCCCATGCTGGAGCCTGGCACCGAACCGCTGCGGATCCTGCACCTCTCGGACATGCACATGGCGCCCTGGCAGCGGCGGCGGCAGCAGTGGGTGGCATCCCTCGCGCGCCTGAAGCCCGACCTCATGATCAACACGGGCGACAACCTCGGCCACATGGACGGCCTGTCGGGAGTGCGCGCCGCGCTCGACCCCTTCGCAGGCATCCCCGGGCTCTTCGTACATGGGTCGAATGACGTCGTCGCCCCGAAGCCCCGCAACCCGTTCGCGTACTTCACCGGCCCGTCGAACACCCAGCGGAAGGTCGATCACCTCGACACCGAGGCGCTCGACGCCTACCTCGAGGGGCTGGGGTGGCACAGCATCGACAACGGTGCGGCGTCCTTCGACGTGCGCGGCCACCGCATCGAGGCGTTCGGTGTGAGCGACGCGCACCGCAATTGGGATCGCCTCGATCTCGTGCCCGACTTCCTCGACGAACTCCGAGAAGAGGATGCCGACTCCGACGACCCCGAGCCGCTGGTCATCGGCGTCACGCACGCACCGTATCGACGTGTTCTCGACACGTACACGACCGTGGGTGCCGACATCATCTTCGGCGGCCACACCCACGGTGGTCAGGTGTGCGTACCCGGATTCGGGGCCCTGGTGGCGAACTGCGACATCCCTCTCCATCAGGCCAGCGGTCTCAGCGAGTGGACGCGCGCAGGGCGCACCGTGCCGCTGAATGTCAGTGCCGGAGTCGGTCACTCGATCTACGCGCCGGTGCGCTTCGCGTGCCGCCCCGAGGCGTCTTTGATCACTCTTGTGCCGCGGTAATCGCCGCGACGCGTACATCGCACGCTCTGGAGTCAGGTAGACTCGGAGGGTTGCCACGGGGTGTGGCGCAGCTTGGTAGCGCGCTTCGTTCGGGAC
>JAAZAD010000435.1 GCA_012514505.1 Rhodococcus sp. (in: high G+C Gram-positive bacteria)
AGACCAGCCGTGCCGATCAGTGCGCCTGCACGCACCACCGTCTTCTCGCCATGTCTACGCACCCACCAGTCGCCCGTGGTGCGCGAGAGCAATGCCGCACATTGGTAGGCGGCGATTCCGAGTGCTGCCGTTCCCGCGTCCGCGAGCAGCACGTTTGTGAGATAGAGGGCGGACCAATTTCCCACACTGAAGTCGACCGCATAGAACATTGCCATCGCCGCCCCGAGCGCAAGCAGTGCGCGCGCCGGAACAGTGGAGTCTTCCGGCGCACCTGCCGGCGCAGGCGCACCCGGGGCGACGCCGCTGGTAGTGGACAGAAACCTCGGCGCAATGACTGCAAGGGCGCCGGCGACGACGAGCCCCGCCGAGACCTGCGTCGCTGTCAGTGACATTCCCAGTCCGACAGCCGCGGCCACGAACAGCGCACCGATGATGGCGCCCGCACTCCACGCCGCGTGGAACGACGACAGGATGACCCGCCCATATGCGTGCTGAATGGACACTGCTTGCATGTTCGCGGCTGCGTCGATGATCCCGACGCCGAGTCCGTAGAGGCCGAGCAGTACGAAGAACGTGGCAGTCGACTGTGCGAGACCGATCGCCCCGCCGGCAACCGCGATGACGACGAGACCGGTCACCAGAGCAGACTTGCTCGAACTCCTCCGCACGATCTGTTCGGC
Organism: Rhodococcus sp. (in: high G+C Gram-positive bacteria); assembly: GCA_012514505.1. Classification (GTDB taxonomy): domain Bacteria; phylum Actinomycetota; class Actinomycetes; order Mycobacteriales; family Mycobacteriaceae; genus Rhodococcus_F. The sequence goes on from JAAZAD010000435.1 coordinate 681, forward strand.
CAGAATGCTGCCGCCACCGGCGATGAGCGACACTGTGACCACAGCGACCACGATGAGACTGGCCGCAAGCTGGAAGCGGGACTCGTATCGCGGAAGTTGCGTGAGGAGTGCGGCCAGCAGAAAGCCCTGCGCGGCGAACGCCACTGTGACGGCTGTCCGAGCGCGGCGCTGTGACGTGAGGTCGGTCATGTTCCTCTGTATTCGACTCGGCGGTGAGCGGTCCGGGGTGATTCTCCGCTATAGTGGGTCACTATGTCGCGCATTCTCGTAGTTCGCCGCCGTAGCGGGGTCTGATTCGGACCGACCCCTCGCTGCGGGTCGAGCTACGCGTTGGTCCTCCCTTTACTACGGAAGACCACTTCGATGAGCACTACGACTCTCGCACCCACTTCTCCAGCTCGGCACCCTTCGATGACCGGACCGTCCTGGTCCAGACTCGGCACTGTCTGCGCGCCGCAGTCGGGCCCGGTTCGGCTCCGAAGCTTCACGTCGAGACGAATCGGTCTCGGTCGTTTCGAATTTCGGGCCACCCTTGCCGTTGCAGACACGATCCGTCAGTGTGTCGTCGAAGCGACCGGCCCCGTCTCGGCCATGACCCAGATGCTTGCCGACGCCGGAATCAACCTCGAGATTCGCGAGTTCCACCAGATCCCTGCCGAATCCGGAATGCGAACCTCCGTCCTGATCGAACGCGACGGGGGTGGGAGTGCAGGCGAGCGGAGCTATTGGGGAATGGGCACCGGTGCCGGCGCCACCGAGTCCGTGTGTCGGGCGATGATCGCCGGAGCCAATCGCGCGGTGGAACCGACCGCGGCCTGAATCGACAAGACCTGAAACGACAAGAGAGGCACCACCCTGGTTTTCGGGGCGGTGCCTCTCTCGTCTGGAAATGGTGCGCGATACTGGGATTGAACCAGTGACCTCTTCCGTGTCAGGGAAGCGCTCTCCCGCTGAGCTAATCGCGCGAGGTGGAGAC
>JAAZAD010000048.1 GCA_012514505.1 Rhodococcus sp. (in: high G+C Gram-positive bacteria)
CAGCTGCAGTAGCCGAGGGAAACACTCCCTGGGCGGACGTGGTTCTCGCAACACCGGGAGTGCTCGGTCTACCCGACGAGGCGCCGTTCGATCGGATTCTGGTGTCGGCTGAGGCTCAGCGTGACGTGCCGGCCGATCTCATTGACCAACTCGGTCCCGATGGAGTCATGGTCATTCCCGTGCGAGGGGTGATGCTCCGCGTGGTCCGACCAGCCGTTGGGGATCCCACCCTGACCAGCCACGGCTGGTACTCATTCGTGCCGCTGATCGAGGATTAGCCGCCCCACGCTGGGCGAAATGAACTCGCCGAGCGCACCACGCTGCGCGAAATCAACACACCGAGCGCCGGGCGAGATCAACTCGCCGGGCGCGACTAACCCGCTGGGCCGACGGTCGCTATGGCTCGCGGCCGTGCCGCAAAGTCGGCGGCCAGCGCTTGAACGTCTTCGGCAGTAACTGCGCGTACCCGGGCGACAATCTCGGCAATGGAATCCAACTCACCCGTCCACAGCTCGGCCCGCCCAAGTCGTGACATACGCGTGGAGGTGTCTTCCAAACTGAGCACGAGGTTGCCGGTGAGCTGGCCCTTGGCTCGTGCGAGTTCCTGAGGCGTAACCGGTTCGTTCGCCATCTTCGCCAGTTCGTCCGCCATGAGGCTTGCCACCTCATCGGCCCGACTCGGCTGACATCCGGCATACATGCCGAATATCCCGGTGTCCGAGTGACCCTGGCCGAACGCATACACCGAATACGCCAAGCCGCGTTTCTCGCGAACTTCCTGGAACAGCCGAGAACTCATCCCACCGCCCAGAATCGCACCAAGAACCGAGGAAACCTGCCGTTTCTCGTGACCCACCCGCATACCTTCGCAGCCGACGATCAGGTTGGTCTGCTCCGCGGAACGCACAACCTCAATAGTGCGCCCCGCAGCGTCGTCCGCTAGATCAACGGAGTCAACCAGGCGCCGTGCGGCAGGCGTCACCTCACCCGTCGTCACCCAGTTCCCGGCCGCCAAACCAGCCAAGACAAGCTCACACAGCTGGTCGTGGTCAACACCACCTGCTGCGGTCACAACGAGGGCATCCGAACGGTACGTGCTGCGATAGTGCTCCCATACCGCGTCCCGAGAGACAGCCTGAATCGCTGCGACGGTGCCGCCGATCGGTCGCCCAAGATCATGGTCGCCGAAGACAGCCTCGGCGAACTTCTCGTGGACGACGTTGTGCAGGTCGTCCTCGATCATCGCGAGCTCTTCGCAGATCACGCCGCGTTCCAGTTCGAACTCGTCCGGTTCGATCAGCGACGAGGTCACCATGTCCAGCAAGGTGGCCACCGCCATCGGTAGATCTGTGTCAATCACCCGGGCGTAGTAGCACGTGTGTTCCTTGCCGGTGAGAGCGTTCGACTCACCACCGACTTCGTCGAACGCGATGGCGATGTCATGCGCGCTCCGACTCGGCGTGCCCTTGAACAGCAGATGCTCAAGGAAGTGCGTTGACCCCCACCGGCCTGCTGCTTCGTCACGTGAGCCAACCCCGACCCACATCCCAACAGTCGCCGACTGAGCACCCGGGATGCGTTCGGTGAGCACCCGTGCACCGCCCGGCAACACCGTGCGCCGGACTTCAACACCACCGTCGACCACAACACCGCTGGTCGCCTCCGGAGAACCAGCGGCGACCAGTGGTAGCTGAAAACTCACTCGCCTACAGAGGCAGCCGAGGCGGATGC
>JAAZAD010000436.1 GCA_012514505.1 Rhodococcus sp. (in: high G+C Gram-positive bacteria)
ACGGCCACACCTTGCCCGTTCTGAACGACGATGACGGTGATCGCGAGCGGAACCACCAGTTCGAGAAGTGCCGACCAGGTGAAGACCGGCGCGGTGAAGACCGGTGCTGCAAAGACGTTTCCACTGCCGGGCTGCGGTTCGAACCGGCCCGAGAACGCGACCGCGACGGCGCCGGCGAGCAGTGCCCCCAGGATGGGCGGCATCCACCGGCCCAGTGCTCCTACCGTGCTGAGCAGTAGGAACACCACAATCATGGGCACTGCGATCGCGAAATCGGAGCCCAGGGCCTTCACCAGGTTCGTCCCGAACGACAGGAACACACCCGCGACCATGGCCATCACGATGGGCATGGGGAGCGCTTCCATTGTGCGGCGGACGAGGCCCGTCACTCCCAGCACGGTGATCAATGCGGCCGTGGCGAAGAACGCCCCGACCACCTCGGCCCAGCTCAGGTGGGTGAGGGACCCGCCGACGAGAATCGTGCCGGGGATCGTCCAGAAGAAGCCGAGCGGCTGCCGGTAGGCGAGGCTCATGGCGATCGTGAGGATGCCGTTGAGCGCGAAGACCCCGAAGATCCACGACGCCAACTCCGCCTGTGACAGCCCGCCGGTGGCGCCTGCCGCGAGAATCACGGCGACAGGCCCGGTGCACGAGAAGATCAGTCCGATGAGCCCGTTCGATACGTACCTGGGTCCGAAGTCACGCAACACCGCCGCGGGCCGGAGCCATGGCCGAGGGGGCCGCTCGAACAGGTCGGTGTCGGGGCGTGTGACGTCGTCGACAGCTGTCATCGGGCTGCTTCTTCCTTACTCTTCTTGGCGGAAACGTGCTGCGAGCTCGCTGCGTGAGCGGATGCCGAACTTCGCATAGACGCGGGTCAGGTGGTACTGGACGGTCTTGACCGAGAGAAACAGTTCTCCCGCCACTTCCTTGTTGGTGTGGCCCGACGCGACGAGTGTGGCGACAGCACGTTCCTGCGGTGTCAACGCGGACACGTCGGTGTGATTCCGAATGCTCACCGCGTCGCCGGACTTCAACCCGCCCGCTTTGAGCTCGCGGTCGCAGCGCGCGACGATCGAGCCCGCGCCGAGCACGGCATACAGCTCCCGCGCGGTGCGGATCACACTGTCTGCGTCACGTCGCCGTCCGGCGCGGCGCAAGGTCTGCCCGTACGCGAAATTGATGCGTGCGCGATCGTACGGCAATGGGAGGGTGTCGATTTCGGACAATGCACTCTCGAAGGAGTCGCGGGCTGCGTCGATGTCGCCGCGCGCGCCGTGAATGCGTCCGCGCACGTACCCGAGTCGTGCTTTCGCGGAACGGTGACCTCGCTCGGCGGCACGTTCTTCGTGGGGGCGCAGGAAGGCGTCGGCGTCGTCGACGCGGCCGGTCATCACCAGCGCGTTGCCGTAGAGATCGGGCCACGGCCAGAATCCGGGTTCGTCGAGGGCTTCTCTGTGCCGCAGGGTCACGAGGGGGTCGAGTTGGCGGAGCACCCCGTCGTAATCTGCTGCTACCTCTGCGCATTGGGCTGCGGAGATGCAGGAGGGGACGAGCATGAGCGTGTAGTCATTGCTCCCGGCGCGGCCGCGCCGCAGGTGCTCGCGCGCGGCATCCCAGTTGCCGCGCAGCGCATGCACCTGGGCTCCCGTCCAATGGACGAGTGGCCGCAGCAGATCCAGACCGGTCGAATCGAGTTGTGCAGCGGCCCGATCCACGGTGCGCAGGGCATCGCTCCACGCCCCCAGGGCGAACTGGGTGCGGGCGAGCCACGCTTGCGCCCACAGGGAGATCCGGAGAGAGCCACCGCGGAACGTGGTGGGTTCGGAGGCTTCCAGTTCGGTACGGGCACGATCGGGCGCATCCAACGCCAACGCGAGCCAGCCTTCGGCCATGCGGATGCGCTGGCTCTGTGCTCCGAGACGGACGTGGTCGGCAAGGCCGGCGTACGAAGCACGGGCCTCGTCGATGCGTCCGGTCATGCCCAGGCCGAGGCCCCGGATGGCGTTGGACTCCACGACGGCGGGTGCATTGCCCGGGACCAGCGACGAGGCGCGATCGGCCCAGGCCACGAGTTCGTCGCCGCGCATCCTGGCCAGCGAGTGCAGAACCATCCGCTGGCAGATCATCGCTGCCAGTTCGGGGTCGCTCTCCGACTCGTCGACCATCGTCCAGGCTTCCGAGAGCAGGTAGTGCGCCTCGGCGGCGCGGCCCCGCTGGATTGCGAGGTAGCCGAGGACCGCGTTGCGCATCGGACCTCCGGGGGCGCTTTCGATCTCGGGAACGAAGGTCTGAGCCTGGGGGAGATCGGCGGCGCCGGTGAGTGCGTCGACCCCGCGGATCAAACGTTGTGTGCGGAGGTCGCGTTCGGGCGTGA
>JAAZAD010000437.1 GCA_012514505.1 Rhodococcus sp. (in: high G+C Gram-positive bacteria)
ATCGATCGACCGCCGACGCCGTCCTGGCCGGCATTCGCTCGATGCTGCCCCACGCGACCATCCTGATCGCCGATCAGCAGGTGGAGAACGTGCGGACCGCAGAACAGATCGCGGTGCTCGATTCGCGGCGGATCATCGACATCGGCACCCACGATGAACTGCTCGCCCGATGTGCGGTGTATCGCGAGTTCGCCGACGCGCAGGCGCCCAGCCTGCCGGGACCGGCTTGACGGCATGGGCATCGTTCGTTCCGCAGGCGAGGTGCGGAGCTTTCTGGGCTCCCCTCGACGACTCACGTTCGCCCTGATCCTGGCGTTGGTTTCCGCTGCGGCCACGGTGGTCGTGCCGCTGCTGCTGGCACGCATCACCGACCTCATCTTCTCGGGTGTCGTCGGTGCACGACTCCCGGCGGGCACGTCACCGGAGGAGGCTGAACGGATCCTCCGAGAATCGGGTGACGGCGACCTCGCCAATATCGCAGCAAAACTCGGCGCACAGCCCGGTGTGGGCATCGACTGGAACCAACTGTGGGTCGCTGCCCTCTACGTCGGTGTCGCGCTGGTCGTCGCAACTGCCACGCGAATCTGGGGCGGCCTGCTGGTGAACACCACGGTCCAGCGCACCATCCTCGGCATCCGCGCCAGGGTCGAACACAAAGTCCATCGACTGCCGGTCGCACGCCTGGAGGGCCGCCGCCGGGGCGAAGTGCTCAATGCCATGACGGTCGACGTCGACAACTTCGCCTCGGTGATCGGTCCCGTCTTCGTCCACCTGCCGGTGCTGCTCCTGACCATCCTCGCCGTGGCGGTCGCACTGGTGATGCTCTCCCCTTTCTTCGCTCTGATCGCCTTCGCCACGATCCCCGTGACGGCCGTGCTGGCGGTCGTCGTGCTTCGGTTGGCCAAGCCGCATATGGAACGCCAATGGCAGACCACCGCAGCGATCACCGCCCATGTAGAGGACGTCTATGGCGCTCGCGACATGATCGCGACGTACGATGGCTGCGGTCGGACCGCGAACGAGTTCGATCGACTCAACGAGCGTCTGCGGCAGGCCGCCCGAACTGGACAGACCTGGAGCGCGTCGCTGAACCCGGTCCTGACCTTCTTGAACGCCATCGTGTTCGTGATCATCGCGGTGCTGGGAGCGCTCAGGATGCTCGACGGCGCCGTCACCCTCGGCGTGCTGCAAGCCGTCGTGATGTACACCCAGCAGCTCGCGTCGCCGATCTCCGAGCTCACGAGCACCCTCCCGAAACTGCAGTCCGGGTTCATCTCGTTCGGCCGCGTCCGCGCCTTCCTCGGCGAGACCGACGAACCCGGCACCGCCGTCGACGATCAGACCATCCTCGCGCCGGGGCGACATCGCCTCCCACCCCGCATCGCCTTCGAGGACGTGCATTTCTCGTACGACGACACTCCAGTCCTCCAGTGCGTCAGCCTCGAACTGACGGCCGGTCGGACCACCGCGCTGGTCGGAGCCACCGGCTCCGGCAAAACGACGATGACGAGCCTCCTGCAGCGGTTCGTCGACCCCACTGCCGGACGAATCACCATCGACGGCCAGGACATCGCAGAACTGACCCGCGCACGGGTCCGGTCGAAGCTGGCCGTTGTCACCCAAGACCCCTGGCTGTTCACCGGCACCGCCGGGGAGAACATCGACTTCGGCACCCACGACGGCGACGTTCCCGACACCTCGATGATCGAATTGCTGCTGGAAGGCCTCCCCAGCGGCCGGGATACCCCTGTCTCCGGCGACAGCGACCTCCTCAGCGCCGGCGAGAAGCAACTCCTCACCGTCGCCCGCGCCCTGGCGAGCGATCCCGACATCCTGATCCTCGACGAGGCCACGAGCGCCGCCGACCCGCGCACCGAACTCGTCATCGGCCGTGGCCTCGACGCCCTCCGGCACCGCACGACCACCCTGATCGTCACCCACCGCTACTCGACGCTGGCCACCGCCGACAGCATCGCGGTGCTGGCCGACGGCCGGATCGTCGAACAGGGCACCGCAGCGGAGTTGTTAGCTGCGGGAGGCGAGTTCGCACGGCTCTACGGCGGAGAATAGGTCCTCTCTGCGAGATCAATGACGCCCGGAGAGAACAAAAACCCGCAGTCACCTGCGGGTTTTCTTCTGTGGTCCCGGCTGGGATCGAACCAGCGACCTTCCCGGTGTGAACGGGACGCTCTTCCACTGAGCCACGGGACCGTATCAAATTTCAGTGCGGGCAGCGGTTCTGCTGTCGCACGAGAAGTCAGATTACACACCCGATCCAGCGGCACCAAATCCCCGAGGAGGCTTCGATCCACACACCGCTCCTGCCCTACTCGTCGCCCGAGTTGCTCCCCGATCGTCGACCACCACTTGTCGGTCGTTCGTGCCATCCCGACGGCGCAACCAGCCGAACTACACCGCTGTAACTCTCCTACCTGCCGATTTGTGTTTCGCGGCGTGGTGCCACTAATGTTCATCTGGCTGGTGAGCGACGCCCAAAAGGCAGCTCTCCAGCATGCGGATGTGGCGCAGCTGGTAGCGCATCACCTTGCCAAGGTGAGGGTCGCGGGTTCGAATCCCGTCATCCGCTCCACTCCGGCGAATACGAGCCGGCGCGATTAGCTCAGCGGGAGAGCGCTTCC
>JAAZAD010000049.1 GCA_012514505.1 Rhodococcus sp. (in: high G+C Gram-positive bacteria)
GCCGCGATCATCCTCGAGGACGCCGACCTCGCGTCCACCATGCCGATGCTGGTCATGTCCGGTCTGATGAACACCGGGCAGGCCTGCGTCGCGCAAACACGCATCCTCGCACCGCGCTCGCGCTACGACGAAGTGATCGAAGGCCTCGTTGCCGGCTCCGGCATGATGACCGTCGGCGATCCCAGTGACGCCACGGCCCAGCTCGGCCCGCTGATCTCCGAGCGACAGCGCGAACGTGTCGAGGGCTACATCGCGAAGGGCAAGGAGGAAGGCGCCCGCGTCGTCCTCGGCGGCGGACGCCCGGCCGGATTCGACAAGGGGTGGTACGTCGAACCCACGATCTTCGCGGACGTCGACAACTCGATGACCATTGCGCGCGAGGAGATCTTCGGCCCCGTCCTCTCGGTGATCCCCTACGACTCGGAGGACGAGGCCATCAAGATCGCCAACGACTCCGACTACGGCCTGGCCGGTTCGGTGTACACCACGGACACCGAGCACGGCCTCGAAGTCGCCAAGAAGATTCGCACCGGCACATACGCCATCAACTGGTACGCCTTCGACCCCGGATCGCCGTTCGGCGGCTACAAGAACTCAGGCATCGGCCGCGAGAACGGCCCCGAAGGGCTCGAGGCCTTCTGCGAGACCAAGTCGGTCCTCATGCCGCCCGGTTACACCGGATAGTCCCCCCTTACCGACGAATGTCACACACGTTCAGCTCACGCGAACGGGTGTGACATTCGTCTGCGTCGGGGCAGTTGGTTTCGGTCAGCCGACGCTGCCGGTTCCCATTCCGCCGAGTGGGCCACCGACGAACCAGATCTGCGGGAAGCTCGTGGCCGGATTGGTCGGGTCGAGCACGCTCGTGCATTCACCGATCACGGCATATACCCCGTCCGCCAGTTCGGAAGTGGTGTAATCCTTCGCGGCAGTACCGCCGGGGTTGGCGCCGACCCGATCGAGCGGATTGAGAGTTCCCCAGGCAGCGAATCCCGGTTCGAGGATCGCCAACGGATTCTGGAGTACGGCCGGAATCTTCATCGCATCGATGACATAGGCGCCGCAGGAGGGATTGAGAAGTCCCTCGTTCGGGTTCGTCACGGTCAGGTTCAGGACGTTTCCGTCAGCCGCCACAGTCACGCCGGGAGGCAGAACTCCCTCTGCCGCCGAGGCCGTTGCCGGTGTAGCCAGGGCGATGCCTGCTGTGGCAGCAGCGGTGACCGCCGCGCCGCTGACGACTCGCTTCATGACGCCATGTGTCGATGTCCGCATAAGTAGTGCCTTTCGAAGATTCCCCGACGAGAATTGATGCAGCCCGAATGCTATGTGACGCAAGTTACACATGTGGCAGTCCGGGATGGAACGGTCATCGAATAGACATCGAACGGTGACCTGCTACACCCCTCCCCTCGACGAATGTCACACCCGTTCAGCTCACACGAACGGGTGTGACATTCGTCGGGGAAGCGAGCACGCGCGGGGATACAGTGAGCTCCGACGACAGCGCTTTTCACCAGCCCCTCTCCACCAGCCCGGAAGGTGTCACCGTGAACCGTTTTCAGCAAGGTGCAGCTGCATTCAACAAGGTGATGAGCCGACTCCTCGACGCGCCGTTCGTCGGCCGATACCTCTCACGTTCGATGACAGAGATCTCCTACGTCGGACGCAAATCCGGTCGCCGCTTTTCCTTGATCGTGTCCTACAAGCGACGGGGAGACGAACTCACCATTGGCGTTGCCATGCCCGACAAGAAGGGATGGTGGCGGAACTTCCACCCGGACGGTGGACCGATCTACGTGCAGCTCGACGGGGTCGAACGCACCGGGACAGCCGTAGCGCACCGAAACGGCGACAACGTCCACGTGAAGGTTGCCCTCGACTGAAACGACGAATGTCACACCGGTTCGCGTGAGCTGAACCTGTGTGACATTCGTCGGAAAGGAAGGGGTGGAGACTAGCCGAGGCGCTGCTTCAGAGCCTCGAACTCGTCACGCACACCGGTGGGAAGCTTGTCGCCGATGAACTCGAACCATTCCTCGATGAGCGGGATTTCCTGCTTCCACTCCTCGACATCGACCTTCAGCGACTCGTCGACGTCCGCCGGCTCGACGTCGAGGCCTTCGAGGTTGATCTGAGCCGCAGTCGGAACGTTGCCGACCGGGGTCGATTCCACGGCAGCCTTGCCTTCGATGCGGCCCACGATCCACTCCAGCACGCGGGAGTTCTCGCCGAAGCCTGGCCACAGGAATCGGCCGTCGTCGCCGCGGCGGAACCAGTTGACGTAGAAGATCTTCGGGAGCTTCTCGGCGTCCGCGTTCTTGCCGATGTTTCCCCAGTGCTCGATGTAGTCGCCGACGTGGTAGCCGATGAACGGGAGCATGGCCATCGGGTCGCGACGAACGTTGCCGACCTTGCCCTCTGCTGCGGCGGTCTGCTCGGAGCTCATGGTCGCGCCCATGAACACGCCGTGCTGCCAGCTGAGCGATTCGGTGACCAGCGGGACGGTCGTCTTGCGGCGTCCACCGAACAGGATCGCCGAGATCGGCACGCCCTGCGGGTCGTCCCATTCGGGAGCAAGGGTGGGGCACTGCGACATCGGGGTGCAGTAGCGCGAGTTCGGGTGCGCCGCCTTCTCCTCCGACTCACGCAGGACCCAATCGCGGCCCTTCCAGTCGGTGAGGTGATCGGGCTCGCCTTCGAGGCCCTCCCACCAGACGTCACCGTCGTCGGTCTGCGCGACGTTGGTGAAGAGGGTGTTGCCGGCCTCGATCGTCTTCATGGCGTTCGGGTTCGACGACCAGTTGGTGCCGGGTGCGACGCCGAAGAAGCCGAACTCGGGGTTGACGGCGTACAGGCGGCCGTCCTCACCGAAGCGCATCCACGCGATGTCGTCACCGAGAGTCTCGGCACGCCAGCCGGGGATGGTCGGCTGCAGCATCGCGAGGTTCGTCTTGCCACATGCCGACGGGAAAGCCGCGGCGACGTAGTGGGACTTGCCCTCGGGGGAGATCAGCTTGAGGATCAGCATGTGCTCGGCAAGCCAGCCCTCGTCGTGGGCCATGGCCGACGCGATGCGCAGCGAGTAGCACTTCTTGCCGAGCAGTGCGTTTCCGCCGTACCCGGAGCCGTAGCTCCAGATCTCACGATCCTCGGGGAAGTGAGA
>JAAZAD010000050.1 GCA_012514505.1 Rhodococcus sp. (in: high G+C Gram-positive bacteria)
CACATCCCAATAGATCATTCGGGGATCCAGGATCGTTCCGGTGGTAACTGATCGTTTCAGAATGAGTTCGGCGTGGCAGATGGCGTTCGAGGACGGTTTCGGGCACCGTATCGCGAGTGTCTGTTGATCTTGTTCCTGACGATCTGTGGGCGCGGGTAGCTCCGCTGCTTCCGCCCAGATCTGCCCGCCGGTACCGGTACCCGGGACGCAAACCGGTCGACGACCGGGTCGCGCTGGCCGGCATCATCTTCGTTCTGCGCACCAACGTCGCCTGGCGTGACGTCCCGGCAGAGAAGATCGGGTGCAGCGGCGTGACCTGTTGGCGCAGATTGCGGGAATGGACCGAAGCCGGAGTGTGGCCACGGCTGCACGAGATGCTGCTCACCGAACTCCGCGCTGCCGGAATGCTCGAGATGAACGACGTCGCCGTCGACGGCTCGCACGTGCGGGCCCTCAAAGGGGGGCTCACACCGGGCCCTCGCCGGTCGACCGGGGTCGTACCGGCAGCAAGCACCATGTGATCGTCGACCGGCACGGCACCCCATTGGCGGTGTCGCTGACCGGCGGGAACCGCCACGATGTCACTCAACTGATCCCGCTCGTCGAGGCGATCCCACCTCTCCGCGGTTGTCGTGGCCGGCCCCGCCGTCGACCGCGCAGGTTGTTCGCCGACCGGGGCTACGACTACGACAAGTACCGTGCGCTGCTGCGTGCCCGCGGTATCACGCCGCAGATCGCCCGCCGCGGTGCCGCGCACGGATCCGGCCTCGGGAAGGTGCGCTGGGTCGTCGAACGGACCTTCGCCTGGCTGCACCAGTTCAAGCGCCTGCGAACACGTTCCGAGGTACGAGCGGACCTGCACCAAGGCTTGCTCGAACTCGCGTGCAGCATCATCTGTTTGAGGCGACTCCGGAGATCATTCTGAAACGATCAGTGAATAACGGTGGATCCGGGTTGGCCTGACACGCCGAGCAGCGAGCTTGGCGGGAAGGATCGACCGTGACGGAAACACTGGAGCCCATGGCGGACGAGGTGAACCAGCTGGAGTTGGCGCAGCAGCTGCTGGCCCAGGCCAAAGAGCAGGGCATCGAGCTGATGGGCCCGAACGGACTGCTCGGGCAGTTGACGAAGAACGTGCTCGAAACCGCACTGGATGCGGAGATGACCGAGCACCTCGGCTACGAGAAGAACGACCCGGCCGGTCGCGGCAGCGGCAACTCCCTCGGGCGGCACCAGATCGAAGACGGTGCTCACCGAGATCGGCCCGGTCGAGATCGACGTCCCGCGGGACACCGACTCGAGCTTCGAACCGAAGATCGTGCGCAAACGGCAACGGCGGCTGACCGGCATCGACGAGATCGTGCTCTCGCTCAGCGCCAAAGGATTGACCACCGGCGAGATCTCGGCACACTTTCAGGATATCTACGGAGCGACGGCGAAAGAAGGACACCATCTCCCGGATCACCGACAAGGTGCTCGAGGAGATGACCGAATGGCAGAACCGGCCCCTCGATCGGGTGTATCCGGTGGTGTTCATCGACGCCATCCACGTCAAGATCCGCGACGGTCAGGTCACCAACCGACCGATCTACGTCGCGATCGGGGTGACCGTCAACGGTGAACGCGACATCCTGGGGTTGTGGGCCGGCGACGGCGGGGAAGGCGCGAAGTTCTTCGCTGGCGGTGCTCACCGAGATCAAAAACCGCGGGGTCGCCGATGTGTGCATCGTGGTCTGCGACGGGTTGAAAGGTTTGCCGGAGGCGATCAATACGGTGTGGGAGTTGGCGGTGGTGCAGACCTGCATCATTCACTTGATCCGCAACACTTTTCGGTTCGCACCGCGCCAGCATTGGGACGAGATGTCCCGCGATCTCAAGCCGATCTATACCGCCCCGGCCGAGGCCGCGGCCAAGGAACGGTTCGTCGAGTTCGCCACCAAGTGGGGGCCGAAGTATCCGGCGATCGTGCGGTTGTGGGAGAACGCGTGGAGTGAGTTCGTGCCGTTCCTCGACTACGACGTCGAGATCCGGCGGGTGATCTGTTCGACGAACGCGATCGAGTCGATCAATGCCCGCTACCGGCGTGCGATCCGCGCCCGTGGGCATTTCCCGACCGAGCAGGCCGCGCTGAAGTGTCTCTATCTTGCGACGCGGGCGCTGGACCCCACCGGTCGGGGTAGGGCACGATGGGCGATGAGGTGGAAGCCTGCCCTCGGGCCTTGACCCCGGTTCTTGGACACGCTGAATCCAGCATCTGCTGGGGAAGCGAGATGATCTTCAGTCATGTCACGAAAGAACTACTCGGAGGAGTTCCGGCGCCAGGCGGTCGAGTTGTACGAGTCCACGCCGGGCGCGACGATCCGAGGTATCGCCGCTGACCTCGGGGTCGTGCGCGGCACCTTGACAGGCTGGATCGACCAGTACGGGACCGGCACCAAAACCCACGTCGACGGCACCCGGGTGCATACTCCGGCACGGCCCCACAACCCGAGCCCCGGCACGGGTAGCGAATCGGAGACCGTCGAGCAGAAACTCGCCCGTCTCGAAGCCGAGAACGCCGCCCTACGAGCGGAAGCAACCAAGCTCACCACCGAACGCGAGATCCTTCGTAAGGCGGCCAAGTATTTCGCCGGGGAGACGAACTGGTGACCCGCTTCCAGTTCGTCGCCGACCACTCCGACACCTATCAGGTGAAGCGGTTGTGCGAGCTCGTCGAGCTCGAGCGTTCGTCCTACTACGCCTGGAAGTCCGCCGAGCCGGACAGGACCGCTCGCGCCGCGGCCGACGCGCAGCTGGCCGAACGAATCCGGGCGATCCATACCGAGGACAACACCTACGGAGCACCCAGGATCACCGCAGAACTCAACGATGGCGTCACCGTGAACGAGAGGGTCAACCACAAGCGGGTGGCCCGGGTGATGCGTCAGAACAGCATTGTCGGCTACCGCCGTCGACGACGGGTCACGACCACCGTCCCAGAACCTGCGGACCAGAAGGTGCCCGACCTGCTCGAGCGGGACTTCACCGCCCCTGCACCGAACTGTATCTACGTCGGCGACATTACATATTTACCGATCGAGGGCGGTGCCAACCTGTATCTGGCGACGGTGATCGATTGCTACTCCCGCAAACTCGCCGGCTGGGCGATCGCCGACCATATGCGCACCGACCTCGTCGCCGACGCTCTCCTTGCTGCTCATGGAGATCGTAATGGATTGTCCGGGTCTATCTTTCACTCCGATCACGGCGCGCAATACACCTCGAAGGATTTCGCTTCCCTCTGCGCCGACCTCGGCGTCACCCAGTCGATGGGTAAAGTCGGCACGAGCGCCGACAACAGTCTCGCCGAATCCTTCAACGCCGCCCTCAAACGAGAAGTCCTCCAGAACGCGAACGTCTGGTCGGACGAAGCCACGTGCCGGCGTCAGGTGTTCCGTTGGGTCACCCGCTACAACACCCGACGACGACATTCCTGGTGCGGACACCGGTCCCCGAACACCTACGAGACCCTCTACATCGCTACGCTGGCATCCGCGGTGTAATCCACCACCCGTGTCCATTTGCTGGGGGTAAGGCCCCACGCCCCGTGCGCGGAAGGACAAACGCTCGTCGGTGATGACGGCATTGCTCAGGACGGTGAAGTTGGCGGCAAGGCGCGGTCCACGACGCAC
>JAAZAD010000438.1 GCA_012514505.1 Rhodococcus sp. (in: high G+C Gram-positive bacteria)
ACCTGTGCTCCGAAATCCTGCAGGTCTCCACTGCGTCCACGTTCAACGACGACCTCTCGTACGACAAGGTCGGCAAGGACATTTCGTGCAACCTGGGTTCGCTGAACATCGCGAAGACCATGGATTCGCCGGACTTCGCCCGCACCATCGAGGTGTCGATCCGGGCGTTGACCGCGGTGTCCGACCAGACTCACATCTACTCGGTGCCGTCGATCGAGCAGGGCAACAACGATTCTCACGCCATCGGCCTCGGTCAGATGAACCTGCACGGGTACCTGGCACGCGAGCGGATCTACTACGGCTCGGACGAGGGTGTCGACTTCACGAACATCTACTTCTACACGGTGGTGTTCCACGCGATCCGGGCATCGAATCGGATTGCCATCGAACGTGGTTAGCACTTCGCAGGGTTCCCTGAGTCGGAGTACGCGTCCGGTGAGTACTTCGACAAGTACACCGACCAGGTGTGGGAGCCGAAGACGGAACGGGTGCGGCAGCTGTTCGCGGAGTCCGGTGTGCACATTCCCACTCAGGACGATTGGCGCGAGCTGAAGGCGTCGGTGCAGAAGCACGGCATCTACAACCAGAATCTGCAGGCCGTCCCGCCGACCGGTTCGATCTCGTACATCAACTACTCCACCAGTTCCATTCACCCGGTGGCAGCGAAGATCGAGATCCGCAAGGAGGGCAAGATCGGGCGCGTCTACTACCCGGCGCCCTACCTGAACAACGACAACCTGGACTACTACCAGGATGCCTACGAGATCGGGTACGAGAAGATCATCGACACCTACGCGGCTGCCACACAGCACGTCGACCAGGGTCTGTCGTTGACACTGTTCTTCAAGGACACCGCCACCACCCGCGACATCAACAAGGCGCAGATCTACGCGTGGCGCAAGGGCATCAAAACCTTGTACTACATCCGACTGCGACAGATGGCGCTCGAAGGCACTGAGGTGGAAGGTTGCGTTTCCTGCATGCTCTAGGCGGCTCCGCCTGCCCGTGAGTGGCCCGCGAGTCTGTGGACTCGTCAACCACTCACAGCCGAACGAAGTGAGGAATCAATGGTCAAGCTCGTCAGCCGGGTCTCGGCTATCAACTGGAATCGCGTCCAGGATGAAAAGGACGCGGAGGTGTGGGATCGCCTCGTCGGCAACTTCTGGCTTCCGGAAAAGGTGCCGGTGTCCAACGACATCCCGTCGTGGGGAACCCTGACGGAACAGGAGCAGCAGCTCACGATGCGGGTCTTCACGGGCCTGACGCTCTTGGACACCATCCAGGGCACTGTGGGAGCCGTCAGCCTCATTCCGGATGCGATCACCCCGCACGAGGAGGCTGTGTACACCAACATCGCTTTCATGGAGTCCGTGCACGCCAAGAGTTACAGCTCGATCTTCTCGACGCTGTGCTCCACGCGTGACATCGACGACGCCTTCCGCTGGTCCGAGGAGAACCCGAACCTGCAGCGCAAGGCCGAGATCGTCATGGACTACTACCAGGGCGACTCACCGCTCAAGCGCAAAGTGGCGTCCACGCTGCTCGAGAGCTTCCTCTTCTACTCGGGCTTCTACCTGCCGATGTACTGGTCGTCGCGGGCAAAACTCACCAACACCGCCGACCTGATTCGCCTCATCATTCGTGACGAGGCGGTGCACGGGTACTACATCGGTTACAAGTACCAGAAGGGCCTAGAACAACTCACTCAGGCGGAGCGTGACGACCTGAAGAACTACACGTTCGAGTTGCTCTTCGAGCTGTACGACAACGAGGTCGAGTACACGCAGGATCTGTACGACGAGGTCGGGTTGACCGAGGACGTCAAGAAGTTCCTGCGATACAACGCGAACAAGGCACTGATGAACCTCGGATACGAGGGCCTGTTCCCGAAGGACGAGACGGACGTCAACCCGGCGATCCTGTCCGCCCTGTCACCGAATGCCGACGAGAACCACGACTTCTTCTCCGGCTCCGGCAGCTCCTACGTCATCGGCAAGGCCGTCAACACCGAAGACGAGGACTGGGACTTCTAAACCCCATCCCGACCAATGTCACACCGGTTCAACTCAGTTGAACCGGTGTGACATTCGTTCGGGGGGAGTGCGGAGGCGAGGAGCTATGAGGGGGAGTGGAACCACGCCTCGGAGGCGTCGCGGAGTGCGTGCGCGATGCGGGCGCGGGACGTTTCGGTGAGCTGTTCCGGTAGTTCGTCAGGCGAGAACCAGGCCACGTCGAGGTTCTCGTCGTCCGCCGCGTGCGGTGTGCCGTCGAGGTGACGGGCGAGGAAACAGACGTCGAGGTATTGCGCCACGTCACCATTGGGGTAGGTGATGGGACCGGTCGATTCGACGCTCGTGATGCGCACCAGTTCGGCGCTCACTCCTGTTTCCTCGTGTATCTCACGCAGGGCGGCGGGTCCGGGCTGCTCCCCAGGCTCGAGGATTCCGGACACGACCGCCCACATACCGTTGTCCTTGCGGTGGGTGAGAAGGACTCGCCCCTTGTCGTCGCGCACCACCACACTCACCCCGGACAGCCACAGGGGGTCGTGACCGACGTGAGCACGTAGTGCGGTGACGAAGTCAGGTACCGGCACGCCGGCGCTCCCTTTCGTGGGATCGGCGATCAGCTGACGAACGCATGGAGTGACGAACGGAGGTCCGCGATCACGGCGCGGGCCGCGACCAGGCCATTGCCTGCCCAGACTGCGTTGTCGACGACGAATACCCTGTTGTCTGTCGCAGCTTGGAGGTCTTTCCACTCCTCGGTGTTCATCACCTCGGTGCCGTGCGTCTTGGCTTCCGGGCCTTCGAAGCTGACGTAGATGAGGTCGCCTTCGGCTCGGTCGAGTTCGTCCTCGGGCACGACTTCGGTCGCTGCCCCATCCAGTCGTTGCTCCTGCGGACGGCGGACCCCTGTATCGGCGAGCACCTGGCCTGCGAACGTGGCGGGGCCGAGGATCGACAGCGAGTCGGGGCCGAAGGACACCAGCGAGGCCTGAGTTTGCGCCGCGGTGATATCAACGCCGGCCTGCGTGGCGTCCTCCTGATACTGCTCGAGCGCTGCTGCCGCCGCCTGTGAACGGCCGAGGGCGTCGCCGGCGAGCTGAAACTGCGTCTTCCAGTACACCGGGTCCGACCCCGCGAACACCGTCGGAGCGATCGCTCCGAGTTGCCCGTACAACTCGTCCGATGCCGGCGAGGATCCGAGGATCACGTCGGGATTCGCCTGCTCGATCTTGGTCACATCGGGGGCACCGACTGTGCCGATCGGGGGAATCTCCGAGATACCCGAACCCAGATACCCCGGCTGTGGGGTCTCGCCGGCGACAGTGGCCGCACCCACCACCCGTTCCCACAGGCCCAGTGCACACACAGCATCCAGGGCGGCGGGATCGAGGACGACGATGCGTTGCGGGTCCACCGGCACCTGTGCCTCACCGAGCGTGTGCACCACCGGATGGGTGGTTCCCGGGACCAGTCCGGCATCGACCGGGGTGGGCGTCGCACACGCGGTGGCGGTGTCACGCTCGATTCCCACGACGCCGGCGCCGGCGATGCGGGTGGTGGTCCTGTCGATGGTGCTCGCGTCGTCGGGCGCGCTGCTGCACCCCGTAAAGGCGACAAGGGCGACGGCGGTGGTGGCCAGCGCGGTCACAGCTCGACGGACGGAGGTGCGGGTACGAGTAGGCAATTCGGCGACTTCCTCTGGGTACGGGGCGCAATCAGGTTAGCCGTGGACTCCGGGAGGCGACACGCCGGGCAGCTGTGTGGTACTTCTCGTTCGACCGTCCAACCGCAGGTCGGCGGCGGTTCGAGTTGCCGTTCAGGTGCCGAAGTACGACAGTGGGTAGGACCGAGTAATCGGTCCGTTCGGACACGGTCTACGATTCGATGAGCGCAAGCCAGTAGTGCGTTCATCTCGTCGAGCGAGATTCGAATGCCAGGAGCGGGCCTGCGGAGCGACCAAGGGCACATTCAGGAGGATCAGTGACTGCCGTAGCGCCCCAGCCAG
>JAAZAD010000439.1 GCA_012514505.1 Rhodococcus sp. (in: high G+C Gram-positive bacteria)
AGACCGAGAAGTTCATCAAGGACAACGAGGAGAAGGTGCCCGCCGAGACCAAGGAAAAGGTCGAGGCAGCGATCAAGGAGGCGCAGGACGCGCTCGCCGGCACCGACATCTCGGCCGTCAAGGCTGCCGTCGAGAAGCTGGGTGCAGAGTCGCAGGCTCTCGGTCAGGCCATCTACGAGGCATCTGCCGCTGAGGAAGCCGCCAACACCGACGGTGACTCAGCAGCCGGCAACGACGACGTCGTCGACGCAGAGGTTGTCGACGAGCCGTCCGACTCGGAGAAGAAGTGACGTCCGAGAACTCCGAGCAGGAGCCGGTGACTTTCGTCGACAAGCGAAAGATCGACCCCGATACCGGTGAAGTACGGGAAGCGGCTGGGGAAGCCCAGCCGCTTGCCGGCTCGGAAGTTGCAGGGGACGTGCAGGACGGCGGTGTTGTAGAAGATGCTGCTGCGGAGGTCGAAGAGCCCGTAGTCGAGACTGCGGCACCGGAGACCGACGAGCTCGCCGAACGCACCGCGGATCTGCAGCGTTTGCAGGCCGAGTACGCCAACTACCGCCGCCGTGTGCAGCGGGACAAGCAGTCCGACATCGCCGGCGCCAAGGCGTCTGTGGTCAGCGAGCTGCTCGGCATTCTCGATGACCTGGAACGTGCTCGCGCACACGGCGATCTGGATTCGGGACCGCTGAAGGGTGTGGCGGACAAGCTGACCGGTACTCTCACTTCGCTCGGACTGAGCGAGTTCGGTGCCGAGGGCGATCCGTTCGACCCGGAATTGCACGAAGCCGTCCAGCACGAGGGTGAGGGCAACGACCCGGTTCTCGGCACGGTGATGCGAAAAGGCTACAAATTCGGTGAACGCGTTCTGCGGCATGCGATGGTAGCCGTGACAGATCGTGCCGACGGCGCTGCTGCACCGGCCGACGCGAACGACACCGACCTGGCGGACTCCGCCGAGTCGGAACAACAGTAAGAACCGAGAGGAGGAGACGCCCGGTGAGCCAACGGGAGTGGATCGAGAAGGACTTCTACAAGGAGCTGGGCGTCTCTTCCGACGCCTCACAGGACGAGATCAATCGGGCCTACCGAAAGCTCGCGTCCAGCCTGCACCCCGACAAGAACCCTGGGGATGCCAAGGCAGAGGAGCGGTTCAAGGCGGTCAGTGAGGCGAAGTCCGTCCTCACCGATCCAGCCAAACGCAAGGAATACGACGAGGCTCGCCGCCTGTTCGCCAGCGGCGGTTTCGGCCGCAGCGGCGGCTTCGGTCCCGGCGGTGCCGGTGGCGGCGGATTCCAGGGCGGCTTCGACATCAACGACCTGTTCGGTGGCGGCGCCGGCGGTGCCGGAGCCGACGGTGGTCTCGGCGACATCTTCGGCGGTCTGTTCAACCGCGGCGGCGCAGCCCAAGGCACCCGCACCTCCAGGCCACGCCGCGGTAGCGACGTCGAAACCGAGACCACACTCGAATTCCGTGAAGCCGCACTCGGTGTCACCGTTCCGCTGCGTCTGACCAGCCCGTCTCCCTGCACCACGTGCCATGGGAGCGGCGCGAAACCCGGCACCAGCCCACGCGTGTGCCCGCACTGCAACGGCAGCGGTGTCATCAGTCGAAATCAGGGCGCGTTCGGGTTCAGTGAGCCCTGCGACGACTGCCGCGGCACCGGGTCGATCATCGATTCGCCGTGCGCCGACTGCCGGGGCAGCGGTGTCACCAACCGGACCCGCACCATTACCGTCCGTGTTCCGGCGGGGGTCAGTGACGGACAGAAGATCCGTCTCGCCGGACAAGGCGAAGCCGGCCTGCGTGGTGCGCCGTCGGGAGACTTGTTCGTCACCGTTCGCGTGCGCGCCGACAAGGTGTTCGGCCGAAACGGAGACGACCTCACACTCGTGGTTCCCGTCAGCTACGGCGAACTCGTACTCGGCACCACAGTGTCCGTTCCCACGCTCGAGGGGCGCGTCGGCGTCAAAGTGCCTGCGGGAACGGCCGATGGCCGGATCCTGCGCGTCCGCGGCCGCGGCATCCCCAAGCGGGCCGGCGGCAGTGGTGACCTCCTGGTGACCATCAAGGTTGCAGTCCCGCAGAAACTCGACGACCCGGCGACGGAAGCGTTGAAGACGTACCTGGAAGCCGAGCAGGCCAGCGGCTTCGATCCCAGGGCCGGGTGGGCTGGTGCCTGATGACCGACCGCTCACGCGACGCCCGCGAATCAACGGTTGACCCCGACGCCCAGATTTTCGTGATCTCGGTGGCGGCCGATCTGGCCGGGATGCACGCGCAGACCCTGCGTAACTACGACCGCCTTGGCCTCGTCATCCCGCACCGCACCACCGGCGGTGGCCGCCGGTACTCGCCACGCGACGTGGCGATGCTTCGTGAAGTGCAGCGACTCTCGCAGGACGAGGGCGTCAACCTCGCCGGCATCAAACGCATCATCGATCTCACCAATCAGGTGGAGGCACTGCAGCACCGAGTGCGTGAGATGGCCGAGGAAATCGCCCGACTGAACTCCGGGTACCGCGGTGACCTCGTGCCCATCCCGCGCAGCACGGCGCTCGTCGTGTGGAAGCCGAAGCATCAGCGCGACAACTGAGGCTCAACCCCCTTCCCCCGCGTCTACTCGCACCCCGCTCCCGACCAATGTCACACCCGTTCAGCTCACGCGAACGGGTGTGACATTCGTCGGGGAGGGGGTGGGCAAATTAGGTGGAACAGGTTTCAGTTTTTACGGATCGACGTTATCGTGTCGGTGACCGGCGACACAGCCTTCGTGCACAGTGAGGACACCGATGACGGACGAGTACGCAGACCTGCACCGCCCCGCGTACACCGCGGATCTTCTCGTTGCCGCACTGGAGCGAAACCTGGACAAGCCTGCCCTCTATCTCGGTGACGTGGTGCTGACGGGTGCTCAGATGCGCGACCAGATCAGCAGATTTGCGCAGGCATTGGCTTCGCTGGGAGTCGGCAAAGGCTCGAGTACGGCCATGCTGTCGAAAAATCGGCCCGAGGTGCTCATCAGCATGGGTGCCACCATGATTTCCGGCTGCCGCGCCAGCGCGCTGAATCCGATGGGCTCTTTCGAGGACCACACGTACATCGTCGACGACGCCGAGATCGAGACTCTGATTTTCGACCCGAGGTTCTTCGAGGAGCGGGCGGCGCAGCTGAAGGCCGCATCTCCCACCATCGAGAACGTATTGTCGTTGGGCCCGTCCGAAGTCGGTATCGATATCCTGGCACTCGCCGCCACCTTCGAACCGCAACCGCTCCGGACGGCAGACGTCGGACCGGAGGACCCGAGCAGCATGGTCTACACCGGAGGCACCACGGGAAAGCCCAAGGGCGTTGTCGGTTCATATCGGTCCGGTGCCGCACTCAACCAGATTCAGATGGCCGAATGGCAATGGCCGGACGAGCCAAGATTTCTCATCTGCACCCCGCTCTCGCATGCCGGTGCCGCATTCTTCATCCCGACGCTGCTGCGCGGGGGCGCGTTGGTCGTGTTGCCCGCCTTCGAGCCTGCCGCCGTGCTCGAAGCGATCGAGAAGTACAAGATCTCGGCCACGATGCTGGTCCCGACCATGATCTACCTGCTGATGGACCACCCGGACCTTGCCAGGCGTGACGTGTCGAGCCTCGAAACCCTCTTCTACGGGGCCTCCGCAATGTCGCCCGCCCGATTGAAGGAAGGCATCGACAAGTTCGGCCAGATCTTCTTCCAGTTCTACGGACAGACCGAATGCGGTATGACCATCGCGGTCCTCCGCAAGGAAGAGCATGTCGCTGACAACCCCGAGCGCCTCGCCACGTGCGGCCGCCCCGTGCCCTGGCTCGACGTGAAGCTCCTGGACGACGATCTGCACGAGGTTCCGCAGGGCGAACTCGGCGAAATCTGCGTGCGTGGTCCCCTCGTCATGAAGGGGTACTGGAACAAGCCGGAAGAAACGGCCGAAGCGTTCCGGGGCGGTTGGCTACACACCGGTGATGTCGCACGCCAGGACCGTGACGGATTCATGACCATCGTCGACCGCAAGAAGGACATGATCGTGACCGGCGGATTCAATGTGTTTCCGCGCGAGATCGAGGACGTCATCTCCGCGCACCCTGCGGTGGCATCCGTTGCGGTGGTCGGTGTCCCGGATCAGAAGTGGGGAGAAGCGGTCAAGGCGTGTGTCGTATTGAGGTCGGGCCAGACTGTCGAACCCGACGAACTCGTCGACAAGGTGCGAGCAGCGAAAGGGTCGGTGCATGCACCGAAGTCGGTGGACTTCGTCGACGAACTCCCACTCACTCCATTGGGGAAACTCGACAAGAAGACCCTGCGCGCCCGCTACTGGCAGGGCGCACAGGGTCGTCTGGTCGGCTGACGTCCGTGGCGTCAGGAGGTGGCGCCCGCCCAGGTGTCCGGGCCGAAGACCTCGTAGTGAATGTTTTCCTCGGGCACGTTCCGCGCAATCAACGCCTGCTTGAGTGACAGCATGAACGGCAACGGTCCGCACAGGTAGGCACGGGTGTCGGGGTCGAGCGCGAGATCGGACAGGTCGGCATGTCCTTCGCGGACCGCACCCAGATGATCGCGCGCACCGAGGTCTTCGTACCACTGGTGCACCTCGGCACTCGGAAGGCGGCCGACCAACTGCGTCAACTCGAGTCGGTGTGCGTGGTCCGCAGCCGAACGATCGGCGTGTACCACCGACACCTTCCGATCATCGGAAGTCTCGGCCAGGTGATCGAGGATACCGATCATCGGAGTGCAGCCGATGCCTGCCGACGCGAGCAACACGGGGCTGCCGTCGTCGACGACCACGAGGTCTCCGAACGGCAGACTCACCGTCAGCTGGTCGCCTTCGAACACATTGTTGTACAGGTGGTTCGACACCTCGCCGGCGGGTGAGGTGGTGCCGTCCTGCTCGGTCTTCGCGAGGATCCGTTTGACGGTCACACGCCAGTCTCCGTGCGACGGTGCGGACGAGAGGCTGTACTGACGGATCTGGCGGGCGCCGTCCGGAAGCGTCACACCGACCGAGATGTACTGGCCGGGCGAGAACTGCGGCAGGGCCTGCCCATCCACAGAGGTGAGAACGAACGACACGGAGTCCGCGGACTGGTAGATGCGATCGCGCACCTCGACCGTGCGCCACACGTCGCCGGGCTTCACGCCTGCCGATTCGTACAGTCCGGCTTCCATGCCGATCAGGGTGTTGGCCATGAGCCAGTACACCTCGTCCCACGCGGAGGCGACCTCGGGCGTGACTGCCTCGCCGAGGATCTCGACGATTGCCTCGAACAGGTACTTGTGGACGATCCAGTACGCGTCGGGCTCCACACCCAGCGAAGCGTGCTTGTGCGCGATGCGCGACAGAATGGTGTCGACCTTTGCCTGGTCCGGTTCGAGTTGCAGGGTCGCGAAGGCGGCGATCGAACCTGCGAGCGCTTTCTGCTGCTCACCTTGGCTCTGGTTGCCGCGGTTGAACAGGTCCCGCTCGAGTTCGGGGTGCGCGGCGAACAGCTTCTGGTAAAAGAGCGGGGTGATGTCCCCGATGGCGCCGCCGACTGCAGGCAGCGTCGCTCTGATCACTTCTGTGGATTCGGTCGACAACATAACGCGTCTCCGTTTCGGTGGTAGCTGGTCAGTGGACGGGCGCGCCGGAATCCCGGGCTGCGGGAACTGCTTCCGGCGTCAACTTGGTGAGCATGATGTTCAACTGCTGCTGGGCCTGTTCGGCGCAACTACGCAGGTGGTCGATATCCGGGCCCGGCGCGTTGGTGGGTCGAGGATCCGCGAGTCCTGCACGCGCGGCGACTTCGCGGGCGTTCGTCAGGATCTCCTCGAATTGCCTGCGCGCGTCCGCGACGAGTTCTTGTGCGTAGCGGTCCGCCTCCGCGACCGTCCGATCAGCCGACGCCTGAGCCTGGCTCAACAAATCCACGGCGCGGGACGAGATTTCGTCGTTCTCACGCTGCGATCCTTGCTGGTCTGCGAGCTGTCGCAACGCGTTGTCGCGCTCGCGCACTGCTTCGTCCCGCTCGCGCTTCAGCTCGGTGGCAGCACTGTTCCGACCCTCGAGTTCACTCACGCGACGGCGCAACTCGATGAGTTCACGGCTGTCGGTCTGCGGTGGACGGCGTGTGTGAGACGCCTGCATGGCATCGAGCGTCATCGCGACCTGGTCGAGGAAGTCGTCGACCTCGTCCATCGCATACCCCGGCTTGAGCATGGGGGTTTGTTCGAACAGGACGTTGCGGACTTCTTTTGCGCTTATCGTCATGCGGGGACCTCGGCTGGTTTCGGACTGGCTGTGGGAGCGTGGGGAGTGAAGTCTTCGTGACGAATCGCCTTGGGATCCAAGCCCGTGCGAACGAGCTCGCTCACCGTGTGGCGAACCATTCCCTCAGAGCCGCACACCATGGCGGTATAGCCCTCCCACCAGTACATTTCGGCTGCAACTGTGCCGACCAAGCCGCGCTGTCCGGGGAACGTGGGATCGTGTGACACGACAGGTATGTAGGTGAACCAAGGACGACTGCTCATGTGCTTGAGGTAGGCATGGTCGTACAGATTCGGGGTGTAGCGCACGCCGTGGAACAGCAGAACGTTGGGAGCGGCCGACGACGTACCCCAGCGGTTGTCGAGTTCCTCGACGACGGCCCGCAGCGGCGCAAGTCCGGTTCCCCCTGCCACCATGAGCAGGTTTCCACTGTGGTCCGGGTCGAGGGTGAGCTTGTGGCCCACAGGTGCGCCGAGTTTGATGATGTCGCCAGGGCGCACGTTTCGCGCCAGATCGGGGCTCACCTGCCCGCCGGGAACGATCTCCACGTGGAGTTCCATGGTGTGGTCGTCCCGCTGCGCGCTGGCAGGACTGAAATAGCGCCACGTGCGGGGACGATTCGGGACCTCGATCGCCATCGATTGCCCGGCAACATACGGATACGGCTCGAAGGTACGTATCTCGAGAAGAGTGATGTCGAGGCTGTGACGCTTCACCCCGGTGATTTCTGCATCCCACCAGGCCGGAGTACTCGACTTCGACGCTTCGGCGGCTGAGACCATGATGTCGGCGACCACGCCGTACGCGGACTCCCACTCGCGGCGCAGTTCGGGTGTCCATGCAGGGCCGAGGAAACGGGCGAGCGTGGCCATCAGGGACGCACCGGCAGCAGGGTAGTGAGCGGCGACGACGCCGAAGCGGCGATGCTCGCGCCCCAACTGTTCGAGGTACGCCCGGTCGGTGGGCAGCGACTCGACGTTGGTGATGATGTGTCCGAGCGCCGCGAAGAATCGATCGCGCTGGGCCGTCATCGACACCGGAAACATGTCGCGGACCTCGGGGTGCGACAGGAACAGATGTGAGTAGAAGTACTGGATGGCGGGTTCGCCGACCTCGACGACCTTACCCCAACTCGCTTGCAGCGCTGCGGTTTTCATCGGGGGCCTCGCGACATCGTTTGTACCTTTCGCTCTCGCGACACCATCGATGTCGCCCCGAGAGTTAATCGGTAACGCGACATGTTCGCAAGTTTCAGTATCAGTAGGGGTCGAACGTGATGTTCTCGGAAGGAGTTCCGGTAGCTCTCAGACTATCGATGGTCGCCCGGACCATTGCGGCCGAGCCGCAGACGAGGACCTGGTTGTCGACGAAAGCGCCGTAGGACGACACCACGTCGGCCAGGTTCCCTTCGATGAGGTCCTCTTCCCTGAATCCGATGCTGTCGGAGCCGAGGTTCTGGCGGATCTGCTCGTACCAGTCGTCCTGCCACTCCGGGTCGTACACGGACTCGACCACGGGAACAACCGTGAGCCAGGGCAGTTGCTGCAAGAGCAGCACCAGCATGTCCGACGCGTACAGGTCACGCGGCGTGCGGTCTCCGACGAAGAGGAAGACCTTGGGTGGACTCTCGCGCCGGGCAAGGTCGAGCAGGATCGAACGAAACGGGGCCAGGCCCGTTCCTCCCGCCACCATGACCACGTCGCGACCGGTGTCGTCGATCGTCATGGTTCCGCGGGGGTCGAGGATCTGCCATCGGTCACCGGGTTGGGTGTCGGCGACGATTGCCCCGCTGATCCATCCTCCGGGCACGGTTCGCACGTGAAACTCGAGCTTGCCGTCCTGTGACGGGGGGAGCGCCGGCGACAACCTTCGTAGCAGCCGTGGGTTCTGGGGAATGCTCACGTCCACGTACTGGCCCGCCTCGAAGGGCACCGCGTCACCGATCAGACGAACGACGGCGAGGTCGTGTCGAAGGCGGTGATGCTCCACGACGGTGGCGGTCCAGGTGGACTCCATGCTGTGTCTCCCGACGATCGAACTGGACTGGGTGCGACGATGACGTCAGAACTGCGCAGAACTATGGCATCAGCACTGTGACTTCAGATGAGGGGGTCGTGACTGATCTGACTCGAGGGGGTGCCGACGCTCTGCAATGCGTACAAGGTGGTCTTGATCATCGCCGGTGAGCCGGAAATCTGGATCTGACGATCGGCCCAGCTCCCGAACTGTGCGACGACGCGCCCGATCGGTCCATGCAGCCGCTGATGCAGGCCCGACGGACACTGCGGCATCGGCGCAGAGTGCCACCACGGGTTCTCGTCTTCTTCGGATACCGGAACGATGGTCAGCCACGGGTTGCTCAGCGACAGTTGCCACAGTGTCTCGAGGTCGTACAGGTCGCACGGGTATTTGCCGCCGACGAAGAAGTGGACTCGCGGGTTCTCGGCACGCATCGCCATGTCCATGATCTGCGCACGCAGCGGTGCAATGCCCGTTCCCGACCCGATCAGCAACACGTCCTCGCCGGACGTTCGATCGACCTCGAGCCCGCCGAGGGGAGAGCTGAGTAGCCATTGGTCGCCGACCTGTGTTTCCGAGACCATGCCCGGACTCACCCAACCGCCTGACACACGTCGAACGTGGAACTCGAGTTGTCCGTGCGGGTTGCTCGGGATCGCAGGGGACAGATACCGCCAGAAGCGCGGCCGCTGCGGAATCTGAACACTCAGGTATTGGCCGGCCTCGTACGGGATGGGGGTATCGCATTCGAGCCGCACGATGGCGAGGTCGTCGAGGATTCGCTCGTGACTCACGACCGTGGCGCTCCACGTGGCGGGGGTGTCGTCGTTGTCGGCCGCAGCCGCCATCGTCCCGACGATCACGTCGATCAGCTTTTGCCACGCCGTGGTCAGGGAGGGCGTCCAGATCGCTTCGGTCAGCGCGTGTTGCACGGCGATCAGGAGTGGGTTCGCGGCGGATCGGTAGTGATGCCCCTCGACGCCGAACTTGCGGTGGTCGCGGCCCAACTGCGCGAGGAATCCCTCCATACGTTCCGGGTCGTCGAGAGTGGTGACGACGAAGTCCAGAGCGCGGAAGAATTTGTCGCTCTGCGAATCCATGGAGGCAGGGAAGAGGGACCGATAGTGCGGTTGCTCCGAGAACAGTGCGCTGTAGAAGTGTGTGGACAGCAAGCCCGGTCCCTGCTCGGTCGACCGAATCGACGAAAAAGTGGCCCGAAGGCGCGAAATCGTTGCCTCGTCCAAGACCTGAGTCAAGCCGTTCCCCCTGTCGTGCGCGCCCCTCGGGAGCTGTCGTGCGCGGTTCGTATGGAGCATCCGCATTCTATCTCGCGTCGACGGGTGCGAACCCCGCATGGATGGTTCGGCAGCCCCGGTCGGCCGGTTCGATCCACCAGGGGTTACCAGGCATGCCATGATGTCCCGGGCAAGACGCCACACGGGGTGGTCTCGGCAGTGAACGGCTCGAGGGGCCGGGAAGAATCTACAGGGGAATTCGATGGTGTTCAGCGTGCGTGAGGCGTCAAGGTCCGCAGTGTGTATCGCAGTGGCCGCGGCGGGGTGCATGACGTTCGCCGGTCCGGTGGCGAGTGCCGATCCTTCCGGGGGTGGGGTCGTGAACATCGCGAAGGTGGAGCAAGCCGCCGAGGATGCGCCGAACGGCTCTTCACTGCGTGGTGCCGAGAAGCTCACCGACCGTCAGATGGACCTGACGGTGCATTCGGCAGCGATGGACAAGGACATCACGGTGCGGGTCGTTCGCCCGAACGCCGAAACCGCGAAGGACGGCGTCGCACCGGCGTCCGTGTACATGCTGGGCGGAGTAGAAGGAAATTCCGCGGACCGCGGTTGGGAACAGACCACGGACGTCGTCGAATTCTTTGCCGACAAGAACGTCAATCTCATCATCCCGTTCGGTGGAGAATCGAGCTACTACACCGACTGGCAGCATGAAGATCCCGAATTGGGCCGCAACCAGTGGGAAACCTTCATGACGAAGGAACTTCCGCCGATCATCGATTCGGCGTTCGAGACGAGTGGCAAGAACGCCCTGATCGGGTTGTCGATGTCGACCACGTCCGTGCTGAACCTCGCGATCGCTGCACCCGGTCTGTACGAAGGTGTGGGCGCGTACAGCGGATGCGCGATGACCAGTGACCCGATTGCTCGCCGGTTCGTGGAAGTCACGGTCGCCGACTACGGGGGCAACCCCGTCAACATGTGGGGCGGACCGAACGACCCGATGTGGGTGGAAAACGATCCATACGTGAACGCCGAGGAGCTGCGGGGCACCGCTCTCTACATTTCGACGGGGACCGGCAGGCCAGGACCCCACGATCGGATCGATGCGCAGGCAATCGACGGGGACCACAAGATGCTGGCCGCCGGCGTGGTGGTGGGTGGCCTGATCGAGGCGATCACCTACCAGTGCACCACCCGGATGGCTGACAAGTTGGACGCGATCGGCATCCCGGCGACGGTGAATATCCGGCCGGTCGGCACGCACACCTGGCCATACTGGGAAGAGGACCTGCACGATTCCTGGCCGATGCTCGCGGAATCCCTCGACCTCGAAAATTGATCGAAGTTGAGCGGAACAGACTCAACCTTTCGGACGTTGAACGGGTATGAGGATCGTCCGGGCCCGTCAGCCCGGACGCTGTACTGCCAGCTCGCGCCGTGCTGTTCGAAACAGCGCTGTTCGACGACAGTGCGGTCCGACCAGAGCGCCGTTCGACGATCAGAAGAGGTGACCAGTGGATTCGTTCAACCCGACCACCAAAACTCAGGCCGCGATGACCGCTGCCCTTCAATCGGCCTCGTCGGCCGGTAACCCCGACATCCGGCCGGCGCATCTGCTCGCGGCCCTGCTCGATCAAACCGACGGCATCGCAACACCGCTGTTGAAAGCGGTCGGTGTCGATCCGGCCGCGGTGCACCGCGAGGCACAAACCCTCGTGGACAAACTTCCCAAGACGACCGGTTCCACCACCACACCGCAACTCGGGCGTGAGGCACTGGCGGCGCTCACCGCCGCGCAGCATCTGGCGACCGAGCTCGACGACGAGTACGTCTCCACCGAACACCTGATGGTCGGATTGGCCTCGGGTGATTCCGATGTGTCCGCGTTGCTTGCCCGACACGGCGCGACACCCGAAGCGCTGCGCGAAGCCTTCACCGCGGTCCGCGGTAGCGCCCGGGTCACGAGCCCGGACCCGGAGGGTACGTATCAGGCGCTGGAGAAGTACTCCACCGATCTCACTGCCGCGGCCCGGAGCGGAAAGCTGGACCCGGTGATCGGCCGCGACAACGAGATTCGTCGCGTCGTCCAGGTGCTGAGCCGCAGAACCAAGAACAATCCGGTGCTCATAGGTGAGCCCGGCGTCGGTAAAACCGCAATTGTGGAGGGCCTCGCCCAGCGCATAGTCGGCGGCGACGTCCCCGAATCGTTGCGCGGCAAAACCGTGGTCGCACTCGACCTGGGTTCGATGGTCGCGGGGGCGAAATACCGCGGTGAGTTCGAGGAGCGGCTCAAGGCCGTACTCGACGACATCAAGAATTCGGCCGGTCAGGTCATCACCTTCATCGACGAACTCCACACCATCGTCGGTGCCGGTGCCACCGGAGAATCGGCAATGGACGCCGGCAACATGATCAAACCGATGCTCGCCCGCGGCGAACTGCGACTCGTCGGTGCCACCACCCTCGAGGAGTACCGGAAGTACATCGAGAAGGACGCCGCGCTCGAGCGACGATTCCAGCAGGTGCTGGTGGGCGAACCGTCCGTGGAGGACACCGTCGGCATCTTGCGCGGCCTCAAGGATCGGTACGAGGTGCACCACGGTGTGCGTATCACCGACTCCGCGCTGGTGTCCGCGGCCACGCTCAGTGACCGCTACATCACCTCCCGCTTCCTGCCCGACAAAGCCATCGACCTGGTCGACGAGGCGGCGTCACGCCTGCGCATGGAAATCGATTCGCGGCCCGAGGAGATCGACACGGTCGAACGGATCGTTCGTCGGCTCGAAATCGAGGAAGTGGCGCTGCAGAAGGAGCAGGACGCTGCGTCGCAGGAGCGGCTCGAAAAGCTGCGGCAGGAACTGGCGGACGAGCGCGAGAAGCTCAACCAGCTGACCACGCGGTGGCAGAACGAGAAACAGGCCATCGATTCGGTTCGTGAAGTCAAGGAGCAACTCGAGACGCTGCGCGGCGAGTCCGAACGGGCCGAACGCGACGGCGACCTCGGCAAAGCCGCCGAACTCAGGTACGGGCGCATCCCGCAGTTGGAGAAGGAACTCGAGCAGGCAGCACACGATTCCGGCGCCGCTGCAGACGGCGACGTCATGCTCAAAGAAGAGGTGGGCCCCGACGACGTGGCTGATGTGGTCGCTGCATGGACCGGCATCCCCGCCGGCCGCATGATGGAAGGCGAGACCGCAAAGCTGCTGCGCATGGAGTCGGAGCTCGGCAGGCGCGTCGTCGGGCAGTCGGAGGCCGTGCAGGCGGTATCGGATGCGGTGCGCCGTGCCCGCGCCGGTGTGGCCGACCCGAACCGTCCGACCGGATCGTTCCTGTTCCTCGGGCCCACCGGTGTCGGCAAGACGGAACTCGCGAAATCTCTGGCCGACTTCATGTTCGACGACGAACGCGCCATGGTCCGCATCGACATGTCCGAGTACAGCGAGAAGCACTCGGTGGCGCGGCTCGTCGGTGCACCCCCCGGCTACGTCGGGTACGAGGCGGGCGGACAGCTCACCGAGGCGGTGCGACGTCGCCCATACACCGTGGTGCTGTTCGACGAGGTGGAGAAGGCGCATCCCGATGTGTTCGACATCTTGCTGGCCGTGCTCGACGAGGGCCGTCTGACGGATGGCCAAGGGCGCACCGTCGACTTCCGGAACACCATCTTGATCCTGACGTCGAACCTGGGTGCAGGGGGAACCCGTGAGCAGGTGATGGAAGCGGTCCGGCGCGCGTTCAAGCCGGAGTTCATCAACCGCCTCGACGACGTGGTGGTGTTCGAGCCGCTGTCGGAGAAGCAGCTCGAGTCGATCGTGGACATCCAGTTGCAGCAGCTGGCGAAGCGACTATCGGCGCGGCGTCTGACGTTGGACGTGGCGGATACGGCGCGAGCATGGCTGGCGGCGCGTGGATACGACCCGTTGTACGGCGCCCGGCCGTTGCGTCGGCTCATCCAGCAGGCGATCGGTGATCAACTCGCGAAGCTGCTGCTCGCGGGTGACGTCAAGGATGGAGACACCGTGCAGGTGACGGTGTCCGAGGACGGGGATCATCTCGTACTCGGGGGGTGAGGCATCGTCGGAGTGGGCGCCTTCACAGAGGTTTCTCGAGAAGTGCGTCTACTCTGGCTGCCTGTTGGCGCGTACCGAGAGATAAGGGAGGGGAGTCATGACGAAGCCCGATGATCCGCGCACCCCGCAAGAACGCGCATACGACCCCCGTGAGACCGATCCGCGGAACACGCAGGGTGACCAGTCGACCGAGCACATCGAGCAACCAACTCAGCGGTTCGATCAGCCGACTCAGCAGTTTTCGACGTCGGACCCGACCCAGGCATACGGCCAGGCGTACGCACCTCAGCCGTACCCGAATCAGCGGTACGGGAACGAGTACCCGACCGAGCAGTACCAGGGTCAGCCGTATCAGCAGCCGAACGCCACGCAGGCCTTCCCTGCGTACGGCGAGCCGCCCTACGGACCCCCGCCGTACGATGCGCCGCCGCAGGCTCCGGAGGAGGTTCCCCCGCCCGAGGACGAGAACAAGAACGCCGGAATCGGCAAGTGGGTGGCGCTCGGAGCCGGTGGGCTACTCCTGATCGCTGTGATTCTTTTCGGGGTCATGTTGTTCGGGTCCGGGGGCGACGGTTCGACGAACACCGCGGGCCCGCCGACCACCACGCAGCAGGACGAGCCGACGGAGACGACGCCACCACCGTCCGAGACCGCCGAGCCGACGGATCCGAACGATCCGGGTCTCGATCAGCTTCCGGGTGGCATCGGTGAGGCGCTCGGTGGGGTCGGCGCAACCATGGGCACTGTCACCGCCAATGACGGCGGCACCCTGACCCTCGACGGAATCGGCGGATCGATCGTCACCGTCCAGACCACGCCAGACACTCGGGTGGTGGGTTTGTCCGGGGGCACCGTCGAGGACGTGAAGTCGGGTGACCGGATCATGGTGCAGGGCAGCGAACTCGAGAACGGTGTGATGACGGCAGACATGATCATCAACACCTCGCTGCCAGGGAATTAGCGCGCCGCGCCTGTGAGTGCGTAGCGAGTCCAGGGACTCGTCAAGCACTCACAGGGGAGAGGGCGGCGGAAGCGTGGCCCAGCAACAACTTGACGTAGTAGACCGGCGCGAACCATGGTGCCACCCGTGAAGGTCCCAACGTCAGGTCGAGAGCCACGCCGCCCACCGTCAGGCCTACGCCGAGCAGGCGGCGCCGGTCCGGGCGACGGCGGATCGAGTACGTCGCAGCCATGAGGTACCCGTAGTGAGCGCCGGCCCACACGGTCGGGTGAACTCGGTGGGGTGGATATCCCCGGTCCATCCACGCCAGCACCGCCGGGTGGACGTGCATTGCGGCGAAAGCGATGTGGTCGGAGTCGGTTTGGCCGGGCCGCTCGTACCAGCGTGCGCACGCTCGGGTGTTGTTCGCCCAAGCGCCACCCCACAAGTCGGTGGCAAGTAGTCGGAGGACCACTCGTTGCCCGCTGGGAAGGGGGCCGGCGGCATGCGTCACCGAGGGCGCTGCCGCTGCGCCGAGAGCGGCCAGCGTGAGGGTGACGGTGTTGTCGAGAACTGTCGCGTCCGGGCCGACGAAGTTGTTCCAGGACGTACGGATGCGCGCAGGCAACGCGCCGGTCATCGCTTCGCCCTTCGAGTCTCCTCGGTGAGGTGGAGCCCCACCAGGGGCAGTGGGGTGCCCTGGTCCTCGATCGGCATGCCGAGGGTTTCCTCGAGGATCGGTTTGAACTTTTCCCAGGCGCGCGGGTAGTTCGTCGCGTACGAGTGGAGCGCGACGTCTGCTTCGTCCTGGGTGAGCATGCGAGCTTCGGCATGCACTGGCCTCCGGCTGCCGACGAATACACGCGCATGGGGATTGGCTCGCAGGTTCTGGAACCATTGCGAGCGGGCGCCCAGGCCGGAGACGACGATGTAGGTGTCGGGTTCCGGATGGCCGAACACTTCGAGGACGACCTGGCGGGTGGCGCCGGATTTTCGGCCGATGTGTTCGAGCATCAGGAACCGCGACCCCAAGACGAACCCCAACCGTGCCCGATACAGCCAGATCGGTGCCCGCATCAGCCGTCGCGTCCGGAGTACGCGGACAGCCCCTTTGGTGAGGATGCTTCGAAATTCGGTCATGATCGTCCTCCGTTCAATCCGTTGCGGTGTATTGCCAGCACCTCGTTGCCCCAGCGCTGCATTCCTCGGGCCGACAACGGGTCGACGCCGAGAACCTCGTGCAGACGGTCGCGGAGAATCAGTACCGCGAGATCGGCGACGAGTAGATAGGCGGCACGTACGTCCGGGTCGTCGCCGGGAACTGCCGTACCGGCGTCTGTCATCCGGTCGAGGGCATTCCGGCTCACCTCGTGCAGTCGTGCAAACAACGGGGATCCCACCGGGCCGCCTGTCAGGAGGATTCGTCCGAGGTACGCGGGGATCGGTGAATCGACGGGGAGATGCGTGGCCACCGCCTCGGCCAAGCCGCTGAGTTCTGAGTCGGTGGCCGCTGACTGATCCGCCACCACCTGGTCCAGCATCGCCTCGAAGACTCTCGCCACGTGCTCGTCGACGGCTGTGCGCAATCCATCCTTGGATCCGTAGTGCCGGAGTATCAGGGCCGGTGACACGTCCGCGGCCGCAGCGATGTCCCGCACGGTCACGGCGTCGGCTCCACGCTCGGCGAACAGGCGGATCGCTTCGTCGCGGATCCTTGCCCGTGCAGTGCGATCGTCCGGCAGTGGTGAATGCATGTTCATAATTATAAACAGGTGTTTACCTGCGTGCAAGGCTTCACGCGCCCTTCCCGTGCCGTTGACTGTCCACCCGGACGCGAACGGCTAGGCTGAGCACCGATGACGGGAATGTGGTTTCTACTCGCGCTGATAGCACTCGTCGGCGCATGCGCGCTGCTCTACTTCGATAGGTCGCGGCGCGATCAGACAGGTCGAGTGCGGCAGATCTGGGCGAAGGCCCAGGGTTACAAGTACACGGACACAGAGCCGCAGCTCCCAGGTCAATATCACCGTGCCGTCATGGCGAAGCAGGAATACCTCAACGCCATCGACGTGGTGCGCGGCGAACGTCGCGGCGAATCGTTCGTGCTGTTCGATCTCGAGGACACGGCCACCATCGTCGCGGTGAAACGCGAAGTGGGATCGGACGTCGACATCGACCTGCGGCTCAAGTCCACACCGCCGCCGAAGGATTCCGATCTCGAACTGCTCGGCGCCATGGGGCCGCGGGTGGTGTTCTCCACCGACCTCGAGATCGCCCGACGGGTGTGCGACCAACGGATGGTCGCGTTCACGGAATCCGTACCCCCGCACGTCAACATGCTGTGGAGCGAGGGCGCGTGGACGCTCGGCTCCATGCCGATCGGCAGCTCCGGACGCGAGTGGGATTCGGCGATCGAAACCGTGGCTCGCTTGTCCGGCATCCTGCACGTGCTGCCGCCCGTGAGTGGACGAGGCGATTTCGACCAGGCCCACCACGACCCGAGTCGTCCACACCCGCGCGAAGGCGGCCGTGGTCGACCGGTGGTTGCCCAGCAGGTCGGTGGCCGCCGGCCCACCGGTCGTCCGCCCGTGCGGCCCGGGGACAGCCGTGGCTGACGAGGCTGCCGGCCGACGGCCCATCGCAGTCGTCACCGGTCCGACTTCGGGGCTCGGTGCGGGATTCGCCAGGCGGTTCGCCTCACTGGGCTACGACCTCGTGCTCGTGGCCCGTGACAGCGCCCGGATGGAGGAACTCGCCCAAGATGTGAAGTCGCGGTTCGACACGGCGTCTGAGATTCTGGTCGCCGATCTCGCCACAGCGGACGGCCGTGACGAGGTTGCCCGCCGTCTCGCCGACGGCGTCGACGTGCTCGTCAACAACGCCGGCTTCGGGACCAGCGGCGAATTCTGGACTGCCGAACCGGAATTGCTGCAAGCGCAACTCGACGTCAACGTCACTGCGGTCATGCAGCTCACCCGGGCGGCTCTGCCGTCGATGGTGGCTGCTGCCAACGGCACGATCATCAACGTCGCCAGTGTCGCAGGGCTACTTGCAGGACGCGGCTCGACGTATTCGGCGAGCAAGGCCTACGTCATTTCGTTCACGCAGGGTCTTTCGGGTGGTCTTACCGGCACCGGTGTGCGCGTTCAGGCGCTCTGCCCCGGATTCATCCGCACCGAATTTCACCAGCGTGCCGGTATCGAGATGAGTTCCATTCCCGGCCCGATGTGGCTGGACGTCGAGCAGGTGGTGTCGACTACTCTCGCCGACCTGCGGGCTGACAAGATCATCAGCATTCCCGGCATCCAGTACAAGGTGCTCACCACGGTGGGGCGGCTCGTTCCGCAGAGTCTGGTGCGGCGACTGACCAACGTGGTCGGCCGGGGCCGGGGCCGGACGTAGCAGTCGGTAGGCTCATTACCCATGAGCGATCGCGAGAAGCTGGCCGGACTGGTACGTGAACTGGCGGTCGTGCACGGCCGAGTGACCTTGTCGTCGGGCAAGGAAGCCGACTACTACGTGGATTTGCGGCGCGCAACGCTGCATCACGAGGCCGGTCCGCTGATCGGCACTCTGCTCCGCGAACTGGTGTCCGACTGGGAGTTCGACGCCGTCGGTGGCCTCACCATGGGTGCAGACCCGGTTGCGCTCGCCGTCATGCACGCTGAGGGACGCCCGATCGATTCGTTCGTGGTTCGCAAAGCGGCCAAGGCGCACGGCATGCAGCGGCAGATCGAAGGCCCGGACGTCACCGGCAAGCGGGTTCTGGTCGTCGAGGACACCACGACCACCGGAAACTCGCCGTTGACCGCGGTGCAGGCCCTCCGCGACGCCGGCGCGACCGTGGTCGGCGTGGCCACGGTCGTGGACCGTGCCACCGGCGCGGACAAAGTCATCGCCGCAGAGGGCGTCGAATACCGCTCATTGCTCGGTCTCGCCGATCTCGGTCTCGACTGACGGGTTCTGCCCAGCAATCATCGCACTGGCGGCACGGATTCGGATTCGTTGCTTCGACCACCGGAAATGGCGATGTCGAGAAGTCTCGGTAGGGCCTCTTCCGTTGCGATAGTGGGCAGGAGGAGCTGCCACATTTCGACGATTCGCCCGATCAGATCTCTGCGTCCGCTCATCGCCTGGGAGACGAGTTGTATACCGGTGAACGTGCTCGCGAGGATTCGGCCCAGAGCTGCGGTATCGACCGTCGATCGAAGCTCGCCGATCTGAATTCCTCGTTGGGCGAGGTCGCCGACTGCGTCGGCCCAGTCGACGACCGGTTTGGTTTCCGGGCCTTCGACGATGCCGATCTCGAGTGCCAACCGCATGCCCGCCCGAGAGATCGGTTCGGTCATCAACTGCTCGGCCCTGTACTGGCTGATGCGGATCATCACTTCCGTCGGAGTGCTCGATTCTGCGAGCGCCCGCGCGGAAGCTTCGGCAGCCATCCGATGTGTCTCTTCGATAATGGCCCTGGCCAGCGCTTCTTTCGATTCGAAGTGGAAGTACAGAGCACCTTTGGTGACATTCGCGTGGGCGAGGATTCCGCTGAGACTCGCTCCGCCGAAACCGAGCTGATCGAAGCTGAGCGCGGCGCCCTCCATCACCTGCTTGCGGGTGATCTCAGCACGTGCCTGCAGCGCCATCCCAGCCCTCGCAATCATCGTCATAGTTGCGGCGTTGCGAGCAAGTCAACCAGAATTCGCGTGGGTCCGTCCGACCCACACCGTCGAGCTCGGGAGATTTGAATGCGCAAGTCGCGTTGGGGTATCGAACATGCTGTATTCGCGGGGGCCACCTTGGCCACCGTGGCAGGTGCCGTAGTGGGGAACGAACGCCTCCAGCAGGTGGCGAAGCCGCTCATCGCACCCGCGCTGGGAGTGCGTGTTCTGCGTCGGCGGGCCGACCTCGAACCAGTGGACACGGCACTGTTGCTCGGCGGGCTGGCTGCGGCCACGGTAGGCGACGTCTTCATGATCGACCCGGACGACGACCGGCGCCTGACCAGTGGAGCTACATCGTTCGGCGTGATGCAGGCGGGGTACTCCACGTTGCTCGCTCGTCACGGTGCGCGACCGACGACGGCGGCATTGATCCCACGGCTGGCCGGTTGGGCAGGGGCGAGCGCACTCCTGCGTTCTCGTGCGCCCGAGGTCGCGCCGACCTTGACCGCCTACGGACTGGTGTTGGGAACCACCTCCACGCTGTCTGCCGACCCTTCGCTCGCGCCCGGCGCCTCGGTGGTCGGCGGTATGGCCGTCCCGTCCGCAGACCGTCGGAGCTGGCTTGCCCTGGGTGGGCTGCTGTTCACCAGTTCCGACGGCCTCATCGTCATCCGGAAGCTGTTCTTGCGGGGCAAGACGGAGCGCGCGGTGTCCGAAGGCGTCGTACTCGGCACGTATGCGGCAGCCCAACTGCTCCTGGTGGAGGGAATGCTGGCACTGCGCCGCAAGAAGTGAGCATCAGGGGCACAGCATGATGCGGTCGCGGTTTCGTGGATCGACTCGCACGCTGACGGTTTCGCCGACAACGAAGCGGTCGATGTCCTCTTGCTGCACCTCGTAGATCACGGTTCCGGAGTAGCTGTCGGAACCCGGGACCGTGAGGCTCAGGTCGAGTTCGGTGAGTTCACCGTTGTCCACGGTGTGACCCAGCGGCCGCATGTGCTCGATACGCGCCCACCCTTCGAGTCCGCGTCGTGCCAGTCTGCGATCGGACCGTGACGGGCGGTCGGCAAGCATCATGCCGATGCCGAGTGCCGAACCGTATGCGGCGACGATCCCGATCAGCTGATAGGGGATCGTGCCGGGTGGGGAGTGGTCGATCAACCAGCCCAGCCAGAGGGCGAGGACGAAGATGTACCCGGCCGTGATGAAGCAGACGGTCGCGACGATGCGTTGGTGATTCATCGTTGTCCTCCACTCCCAGGCTACTGCGCCGGGGGCCGGCCGTTAGAGTGCAGAGTCGGCAGTCCGAGACGAGTTGTTGGAGGTGGATCGGGTGGCTTGGCGTCGAATGTCGCTGATGTGCGTGAGCGTGGGTTCAGTGCTTCTGTTGGCCGGGTGCGGGGGTTCGTCCGAGGCCGATGTATCGGTGGACAGCGCAGCTGCCAGCTCGGTCACGTCGACCGCCGCGACCACGACCGAGGCGACGACTTTGCCGCCGACCACGACGACAACCCCGTTGTTGCCGCCGCCGAGCGCGGCTACCGCAGCCCCGACCACCACACTCACCGAGGTGGAGTTCGAGCGCAACGAGTCCTACTACTTTGTCTCGCCGGACGGCGAATTCCAATGCGGGATCATCAAGCTCCCGAACCGGACCGAGGCCGGATGTCAGGGCGCCACCTCGCCGGTGCCACCCAAACCGGATTCGTGTGTCGTGAACTGGGGCCACGGCATTCGGGTCGAAAACGAAGGCGAGGGTGCGTTCATGTGCTCGGGTGGGGTCGTCTACACCTCCGGAGAAGAGGGTGGCGATCCCGTCCTGCCCGCCGGCTCTCAGCTGAGCAAGCTCGGATACACCTGCAACACCACTGAAGAGGACGTCACGTGCGTCAACGACGAAACATCACACGGGTTCACCATCGCCCCCGATTCCAACACGACGTTCTGACATCGTGAGCGGAACTGCGGAGCCGAGAAACTCCGAC
The DNA here is from genome assembly GCA_012514505.1 of Rhodococcus sp. (in: high G+C Gram-positive bacteria). Classification (GTDB taxonomy): domain Bacteria; phylum Actinomycetota; class Actinomycetes; order Mycobacteriales; family Mycobacteriaceae; genus Rhodococcus_F. The sequence continues at coordinate 21,190 of JAAZAD010000439.1, forward strand.
GAGTCAGGGAATGCAGGGGAGCCGGGACCCACCGAATGGGGTGAGCATCCGAACGGACTCGGCCCGTGGGAGAGCGAATACGACACTCCCGTTCCGACCGATTCGCGGTACGACCCGGAACTGCTCGCGCACGGTGACCGCCGGAACGTCGTCGACGCGTACAGATACTGGACTCGCGAGGCGATCGTCGCCGATATCGACACCCGTCGGCATCCCCTGCACGTGGCGATCGAAAACTTCGGCCACGACTCGAACATCGGCACCGTGGTCCGGACGGCCAACGCTTTTGCGGCGGCGGCAGTACACATCGTCGGTCGTAGACGATGGAACCGACGTGGCGCGATGGTCACCGACCGCTACCAACACGTCGTCCATCACTCCGACGTGGACGAATTGGTCGAGTTCGCGAGGGGCAATGGGCTCACGATCGTGGCGGTGGACAACACACCCGGTTCGGTGCCACTCGAAACTGCCAGTCTGCCGCGTGACTGTCTGTTGTTGTTCGGGCAGGAAGGACCCGGCGTCACCGACCGTGCACGTGAGGTCGCGTCCATGACGGTATCCATCGCGCAGTTCGGCTCCACCCGGAGTATCAACGCGGGAGTTGCCGCGGGGATCGCCATGCATGCATGGATACGCGAGCACGGGGACCTCGATACGGCCTGGTAGCCAATCCGCCCCGGTATGGGCAGAATGAACCCTTATGCACCAGGACTGGTCGGCCCGGGCAGCCGCCGCGGAGAAGGCCGTGGTCGCACGTCATCTGCGCAAGCTGTGGGCTCTGCCGGGGACGGCACTCGGCGTGGTGGCCTGGCCTGCTGTGTGCCGAGAAAAGGTGTTCATCACCTGGAACTACTGGTGGCAAGCCCACCTGATCGATTGTGCAATCGATGCTCTCGAACGTGACCAGACGGGGGATCGTCGTCAGCTCGCACGAATCGTGCGTGGTCACCGCATTCGCAACGTCACCGGTTGGACCAACGATTACTACGACGACATGGCTTGGCTGGGGATCGCATTGGAGCGCGCCCACCGCGGGGGTTTCGTCGACAAGCAGGCCGCAGTGCGAACCCTCGACGCGGAAGTGTTCGGGGCGTGGGCTCCCGAACACGGTGGTGGGATCCCGTGGCGCAAGGGTTCGGACTTCTACAACGCCCCAGCGAACGGCCCGGCCGGGATCTTGTTGGCGCGCACCGGAAAGGTCGGGCGGGCCCAGGACATGGCCGACTGGATCGACGCCACGCTGCGTGACCCCGCGACGGGCCTGATCTTCGACGGAATCCACACGGACGGAAGACTCGAACGCGTCATCTACTCGTACTGTCAGGGCGTGACGTTGGGGCTCGAGACGGAGCTTGCCGTACGTACCGGTCACCCGCGGCACCGGGAGCGGGTGCACCGCCTCGTCGAGGCCGTCGACAACAGGCTCACCAAGATCGGTGTGATCGAGGGTGGCGGTCGCGGTGACGGCGGCTTGTTCAACGGAATCCTGGCACGCTACCTGGCACTCACCGCGGTGATGCTGCCGGCGGAGAATGCCGACGACATCATGACGCGAGAGCGGGCGGCGCACATCGTGCTCGCATCCGCGGAATCGGCATGGAAGAACCGCCTGGCGGTCGACGCGATGCCGCTGTTCGGTCACGACTGGACCAAAAGTGCAGCACTGCCGACTCGGGCCTCGAAGATCCCCGAACGAGATCTGTCCGTCCAGTTGGGTGGCTGGATGCTGCTCGAGGCAGCTCATCGTGTGTCCGCTGCCGACCCCTATTCCTGACCTTCCTCCACCCGCCCCGCCCCGACGAATGTCACACACGTTCAACACAGGCGAACCGCTGTGACATCGGTCGGGGGAAACTAGGACGGCGGCTGACCTCGATGACGGGCACATTGGGCGTATGACGAACTTCAGTGCAGACGCCGCCACCATCCATCCATTCACGATCAACGTCGCCGACGCCGATCTCGACGATCTTCGCCGGCGTCTGCGTGAGGCTCGTTGGCCCGACGAATTGCCGGAAGTGGGCTGGGAGTTCGGTGTCGCTTCCGATCATTTGCGCGGTCTCGTGGACTACTGGAGCGGCGGATTCGACTGGAGAGCACAGGAAGACCGTCTGAACGGTGTCGCGCAGTTCACCACCGAGATCGACGGGCAGAACATTCATTTCGTCCATGTTCGGTCGCAGAGGCCCGCGGCCATCCCGTTGCTGTTGCTCCACGGCTGGCCCAGTACCTTCGCCGACCTCGTCGGTCTGGTTGGGGCACTCACCGAGCCGGACGGCGGTGGGCAAGCGTTCGACGTCGTGATTCCGTCGTTGCCCGGTTTCGGTTTCTCCGGACCCACCCGAGAGCGTGGGTGGGGGATCAGCCGCATGGCTGCCGCGTTCGCCGAGCTGATGCAACGGCTCGGTTACGACAGGTACGTGGTCCAGGGCGGTGACGCAG